>DATBIR010000133.1:0-78728 GCA_036556825.1 Beijerinckiaceae bacterium | reverse complement strand
AACCCGAGATCCGTGGGGAGGCGTCAGGTGCCGGTGGCGAAGAAGAAGAGGCGGGTGAACAGCGTGTAATGCGACTCGAACACCATGATGCCGACGAAGACGAGGACGAGGAGCGGCGGCAGCAGGATGGCGTAGATCAGCGCCAGGCGCTCCCAGGCCATGTGCATGAACACGGCCACGATCAGGCCGGCCTTGAGCATCATGAACAGGATGATCAGCGACCACCTAAGCAGGCCCTGCAGGTGAAAATAGTCGACCAGGTAGGAGAAGGTGCTGAGGATGAACAGCCAGCCCCAGACGACCAGATACAGCTTGATCGGGTGCTGCTGCCCCTCTTCGTGCGCGGCCGCGGGCGCGTGGCCAGCGGTCTCGGCGTGAGCGATTGTTGCGTGCGCCATCCGTCACCTCACCACAGATAGAAAAACGCGAAGATGAAGACCCATACGAGATCAACGAAGTGCCAGTAGAGGCCCATCGTCTCGACATGCTCGTAATGGCCGGTCCGGCTGGTGAAATAGCCTTTCCTGCCGGTGTCGTAATCACCGCGCCAGACTTTCCTGGCGACGATGATCAGGAACAGCACGCCGAAGCTCACATGGGTGCCGTGGAAGCCGGTGATCATGAAGAAGGTCGAGCCGAATTGCGGTGCGCCCCACGGATTGCCCCATGGCCGCACGCCTTCCATGATCAGCTTGGTCCATTCGAAGGCCTGCATGCCGACAAAGGTCGCGCCGAGCAGCGCCGTGACCAGCATCAGGATGGCGGTCTTCTTGCGGTCGCGGCGGTAGCCGAAGTTGACCGCCATCGCCATCGTGCCGCTCGACGTGATCAGCACGAAGGTCATGATCGCGATCAGGATCAGCGGGATGTCCTGGCCGCCGATATGCAGGGCGAAGACCTGGCTGGGATTCGGCCACGGCACCGTGGTCGAGCTGCGCACGGTCATGTACGACAGCAGGAAGCAGCTGAAGATGAAGGTGTCGCTGAGGAGGAAGATCCACATCATGGCCTTCCCCCAGGACACCTTCTTGAAGGTCCGCTGATCCGACGACCAGTCGGCCGCCAGCGCGTTCCACTGGGCCCGGCCGCGCGACACGAAGCCCGGGCTGCCCGTCAGCGCAGATTCCGCCATCAGTCCGTTCCTCCCCAGCGCCTGCCACCGTACCGGCAGACGTTCAAGTGACCAGCAACATCGCGAACAGCACGAGCCACACCAGAAGCAGGAAATCCCAGTACATGCTGCACAGCTCGAGGCTGAGCTGCAGCCGGCCCGGATCGCGTCCGTTGCGCACGCGCATGCCGACGAAGCCCAGCGCCGCAAGGCCGCCGAGCAGATGCAGCGCGTGCAGCCCGGTGATCAGATAGAAGAACGAGCTCGCCGGGTTGGACGCGAGGAAGTAGCCCGATGCCGACAGCTGCCGCCACGCGAAAAGCTGCCCGGCCACGAAGGCAAGCGCCGCGCCTGCCGCAGCCAGCACGCCGATGCGCAGGCCCCGGGCATCCTGCCGGTCGGCGGCGCCGCGCGTCCATTGCAGCGCGGCGCTGCTCAGCATCAGCACGCCGGTATTGATCCACAAGAGCGTCGGCTTCGGCACCGGCCGCCAGTCGGCGAGGCTCATGCGCATCAGGTAGGCGCTGATGAACAGGGCGAACAGCGCGCCGAGGGAGGCGAGCAGCACGCCGAGGCCGATCTTGGCGACCGGCGTCGCCGACAGGCCGGTGCCCGGCAGCTCGCCGGCCGGGCCGTGCTCGAGCCACGGCTTCGACGCGAGCCTGTGCTTCGAGAGCCACCAGACGGCGATCACGGCGAGCCCCGAGAAGAACAGGATGGTGGCGCCCACGGCCGCGCGTCCTCAGGCGGGCCGCGGCGCCGTGTGCGGCTGGTTCTGCGGGATGTAATCCTGCGCCGCGCCGGGCACGTTGTAATCATAGGCCCAGCGGTAGACCACCGGCGTTTCCCTGCCCCAGTTGCCGTGCCCCGGGGGCGTCTGCGGCGTCTGCCATTCGAGGGTGGTGGCGCGCCACGGATTGCCGCCCGCGTCACGCCCGTGCCGCACGCTCCAGAACAGGTTGAACAGGAACACCATCTGCGCGAAGCCGACGATCAGCGCGACGACGCTGATGAACATGTTGAGGTCATGCGCCGAGTCCGGGATGAAGCTGGTCTGGCCGATGTCGTGGTAGCGCCGCGGCATCCCGAGCAGGCCGAGATAGTGCATCGGGAAGAAGATCAGATAGGCGCCGAGAAACGTGACCCAGAAGTGGAACTGGCCGAGGGCCTCGTTGAACATGCGCCCGGTGATCTTCGGATACCAGTGATAGATGGCGCCGAAGACGACGAGGATCGGCGCCACGCCCATCACCATGTGGAAATGCGCGACGACGAACATCGTGTCGGAGAGGGGCACGTCGACGACCGCATTGCCGAGGAACAGGCCGGTCAGGCCGCCGTTGACGAAGGTGACGATGAAGGCGAGCGCGAACAGCATCGGCACCGTGAGATGGATGTCGCCGCGCCACAGGGTCAGCACCCAGTTGTAGACCTTGATCGCGGTCGGAATGGCGATGATCAGCGTCGTGGTCGCGAAGAAGAAGCCGAACCACGGATGCATGCCGCTCACATACATGTGGTGCGCCCACACCACGAAGCTGAGGAAACCGATGGCGACGATGGCCCACACCATCATGCGGTAGCCGAAGATGTTGCGGCGGGCATGCGTGGCGATCAGGTCCGACACAATGCCGAAGGCCGGCAGCGCGACGATGTAGACCTCGGGATGGCCGAAGAACCAGAACAGATGCTGGAACAGGATCGGGCTGCCGCCGCCGTATTGCAGCTGCTCGCCCATCGACACCAGGGCCGGCATGAAGAAGCTGGTTCCGAGCACGCGGTCGAACAGCATCATGACGCAGCCGACGAACAGCGCCGGGAAGGCGAGCAGCGCCAGCACGGTCGCCGTGAAGATACCCCACACGGTGAGCGGCATGCGCATCAGGGTCATGCCGCGCGTGCGTCCCTGCAGCACGGTCACGACGTAGTTGAGGCCCCCCATGGTGAAGCCGATGATGAAGATGATCAGCGACGCGAGCATCAGGATGATGCCCCATTCGTGGCCGGGCGTGCCGGGCAGGATGGCCTGCGGCGGATACAGCGTCCAGCCGGCTCCGGTGGGGCCGCCCGGAACGAAGAAGCTCGCCACCAGGACCAGCACCGCGAGCAGGTAGACCCAGTAGCTGACCATGTTCACATAGGGGAACACCATGTCGCGCGCGCCGACCATCAGCGGGATCAGGTAGTTGCCGAAGCCGCCGAGGAACAGCGCGGTGAGCAGGTAGATCACCATGATCATGCCGTGCATGGTGATGAACTGCAGATACTGGCTCGGATCGATGAACGAGAAGGTGCCCGGGAAGCCGAGCTGCAGGCGCATCAGCCAGGACAGCACCAGGGCGACGAGGCCGATCGCCGTCGCCGTCAGCGAATATTGGATGGCGATGACTTTTGCGTCCTGGGAGAAGACGTATTTCGTCACCCAGCTGTGCGGATGGTAGAGCTCGACTTCCGGGACTTCGGCCGGCGGGATTGCGTCGTCCCGGCCAATTACGACATCGCCCATCGGGGTCCCCTCCTGAAACATCCTCTCCTTATTCGGAGATGGTTTGGTAGCTCGCCTTCAGCGTCTTCGGCTGACCGGACAGTTCGGCAAACGTCTTCTGCTTCTCGAGCCAGGTGTCATAGGCGGCCTGCTCGGTCACGACGACCTGGCCGCGCATCTGCGAATGGCCGACCCCGCACAGCTCGAAGCAGAGGACGTCGAAGGTCCCGGTGCGGATCGGCGTGACCCAGTAATAGGTGACGGCCCCGGGGATCATGTCCATCTTGCCGCGGAATTCGGGGATGTAGAAGTTGTGCAGGACGTCGATCGACCGCAGCACCAGCTTGACCGGCTTGTTGATCGGCAGCTGCAGGTCGCCGCTCTCGATGACGACGTCGTCCTTGCCGTTGGGATCGTTGGGATTGAGACCGAGCGGATTGTCGGCGCTGATGCTGCGCACGTCGGATGTGCCCAGCCGCCCGTCCTTGCCCGGCAGGCGGTAGCTCCAGGACCATTGCCGGGCCACGACCTCGACGTCGGTGGCGTCGGCCGGAACGGTGACGAACTGGTGCCACACGAACAGGCCGGGCGTCAGCATGGCGATGACGCCGATGGCGGTCGCGATGGTCAGCCACCATTCGAGCCGCTTGTTCTCCGGCTCGTAGAGCGCCTGCCCGGCCCTGCCGTGGCGGAAGCGCAGCACGCAATAGGCGGTGAAGAACAGGACCGCAACGAAGACGAAGCCGGTGATCCAGAAGGTGATGATCAGCGTGACGTCGACATAGCCCCAGTTGGAGGCGATCGGCGTCCACCACCACGGGCTCACCATGTGGAACCACACCGAGCCGACTGCGACGAGGACCAGGACCAGGGCGAGCACTATGGCCATCTGTCATTCACCTGCGGGTATTTTGGGGATCGGGACAGAAACGTCATCGAGTGATCTTTGCGCGCGCGCACGCGGCCTCGCCCGGATTCACGGAAGAATGCGAAGCCGGCCTGGAGCGATAAGGTGACGAAGACGTGTCGCGCGGGGGTACGGCGGGCGCGCCGGCAATCGGCCGACGGCCGGTCGGTTGAACGGGCCTCACCTCTGCATCGACGGACTTCAGAACCGCCATGGCACGGACCCTGCTCGCTCTGTCGACGCCTCGCTCGAGGCGTCGCAGAAAACGGCTGCGGCCGAGTGCCTTAATGCCGACCCACGGCGCACAGACGAGCCATGATCGTCTGTGCGCGCGGAGATTGTCAATCGGGGGCGGATTTTAATCAGCCGGACTTATAGTCGCTATCAACGAGTATCCGACTGAACCGGGCAATATCCGGTCTTATTCGCCGGCCACCGTCACACCTGACAGGCTCGCGGCCTTCTCGCCCTTGGGCCCGAACTGCTTCATGTAGGCGAGCAGATCGTCGATGCGCTTGTCGTCCTTGAGGCCGGGATAGATCATCTTGGTGCCCGGGATCTTGGCCTTCGGGTCCTTGATATATTCGCGGAAGGTGGCCTCGTCCCAGGTCAGGCCGGAATTCTTGTTGGCCGGCGAATAATTGTAGCCTTCGACCGACCCGGCCTTGCGCCCGATCAGACCGTTGAGGTGCGGACCGACGCCGTTCTTGGCGGTTGGGCCGATCTGATGGCAGGCGCGGCACTGCGCGAAGGTCTTCTCGCCTGCTGCCGCATCCTGGGCGTAAGCGGGCGCGGGCGCGACCGCGAGGCCTGCCATTCCGAGTGCGAGGACAATCATGCGCATGGGCTCATCTCCATCGTGACCAGCGTTACACACAAGCGACAAGCCACCCGCCCGGTTCCGGCGGCGGCCATCGGCCTCGCCCCATATCACAATCCGCGACGCTCAAGGAAATGGCCCTTTGGCCGAAGTTCCGCCGCAAGTCGGCCGGTAGCGGCTTGCGTGCTTCAGGGCGGCGGAGACCGAACGCCGGAGATCCGCCGCTCACAGCTGCCGCAAAATGTCCTGCGCCGCGTCGCCGGGAGCCCGGTTGAGATTGAAGCTGCCGACGAAGTTGCCCCTCCGGTCCATCAGATAGACGAGGGCGGTATGCTCCATGGTGTAGTCGCCGTCCTTGGTCGGCACCTTGCGCGCATAGGCGCGGAACGCCCGGACGGTGTCCTCGATGGCGGCCGGCGTTCCGGTCAGCCCGACGATGCGTTCGTCGAAGCTGCCGAGATAGCTTTTCAGCGCCTCGGGCGTGTCGCGCTCCGGATCGACCGTGATGAACAGCGCGCGCAGGTCGCGGCCCCGCTCGCCCGTGGCCCGCAACACTTCCGATATCTCGAACAGCTTGGTCGGGCAGACGTCGGGGCAATGCGTGAAGCCGAAGAAGACGAGATGCGGCTTGCCGCGCACGTCCTTCTCGGTGACCGCGCGGCCGTTGTGATCGACGAGCGTGAAGGGCCCGCCGACCTGCGCCACGCCGCTCGGGCGCGAGTCGGGCCACAGCACAAGAAAGGCGGCCGCGGCGAGCGCCACCACGCCGAACAGGAGGGCGGCGAGCGGGACGGCGAGGCGCCGGGTCTTCTCCGAGACGGGCATCAGCGGGCCAGGTCGGGCATGCGCGGCGGCGCCGGCGAAGCGAGCTCAGTCATGGGCCGATCTTTACCGACTGCATCGGGATCGTGCTATGGCCCGCCATGCCGCACTTACCTGCCGTGCCGCGCTTGGCGCGCGCGGAACGTCGAACAGGAGCGACCTTGAAGGCGATCGTCATCCATCACTACGGGCCGCCCGAGGCCCTGCGCTACGAGGAGGTCCCGGACCCCGTGCCCGGTCCGGGCGAGATTCGCATCAGGGTGCATGCCGCAACCGTCAACCGCGTGCTCGACGTCGCCCTGCGCCGCGGCGAGCAGGGCCGGCGCGGCGTGACGCTGCCGCTCATTCCCGGCGTCGACTGCGCCGGCGTCGTCGACCGCGTCGGGCCCGAGGTGACGCGCTGGAAGGTGGGCGACCGGGTCGCCGCCGCGGGGCGCATGCCGCTCGCGCCATGCCCCGAGAGCGGCGCGCCCTACGATGGCCCGAGCGGCATGATGGGCATCAAGCGCCCCGGCGGCTTCGCCGAGCTGGTGAGCGTTCCCGCCTCTGCCGCCGAGCCGCTGCCCGACGGCCTGTCGTTCCACGAGGCGGCGGTGGCGATGCGCCATTGCCCGACCGCCTGGAACCTCCTGTGCAACGGCGCCGGACTGAAGGCCGGCGAGTGGGTGTTGATCATGGGCGCCAGCGGCAATCTCGGCTCCGTCGGCATCCAGATTGCCAAGCACGTGATCGGCGCCAACGTGATCGCCGCGGCCGGCTCGCGCCAGCGCGCCGACGCCGGCCTCGCCCTCGGCGCCGACCACGCCGTGGATTATGCGAGCCAGGATCTGTTCGAGGAGGTGATGCGCATCACCGGCGGCCACGGCATCGACGTGCTCTACGACAACGTCGCCAATCCCAAGGTCATCCCGAAAGCCTTCCTCGCCCTCGCCGAGAACGGCCGGCACGTCACCGCGGGCGCGCATGGCGGGCCGCTGGTGACGATCGATTTCGGGCACCTCTATCACAAGAAGATCACCATCATGGGGATCACGGGGCACCGCGCCGCCGACATCCCGAAATGCCTTGAGGCGGGGGCCGACGGCCGCATCAAGGTGCAGATCGCGCACGTGCTGCCGCTGGCGCAAGCGGCCGAGGCGCACCGCCTGATGGAAGGCGATCCGGGCATGGGCAAGATCGTGCTCGACCCGACCATGCGCTGAGGCCTTTTCACGTGCCCCCTTCATTTGTCATGGCCGGGCTTGACGGGCTTGACCCGGCTTGTGCCGGCCATCCATGCGACGGTCCAACCACGCCGCAGCGTTGTTGTGGATCGCCGGGTCAGTGTTCAGCCCGGCGATGACAACGCGACAGAGGGCGCGGAAACAAGGCGACGTTGACACCAAGGGGTGAAGCGCTTGTGCACCCTCCTGCCCGCTTGTATGAACCGTCGCAACGACTTGAACAATCTTTGGGAGGAGCACAGTGGCTTACAGCCGGAGATCCTTTTTGCGCGCGGGCGCGCTCGGCCTCGCGGGTGCCGCGACGGCGCGTTTGCCGGCCCTCCCCCAGACGGCGCCTGCGTCTGGCCAGAGCCAATCCTGGATCATTCCCGAGCTGTTGCCGGCGGCGCGCGCCGAGGGCGCGCTGACGATCTACTCGTCGATGAACGAGCAGGAAGGGCTGCCGCTGTGGAAGCTGTTCGAGGACGCCACCGGCATCAAGACCACCTATGTTCGCTCCTCGGATACGGCGCTGATGGGCCGCATCGCCATCGAGCGGCGCGCGCAGCAGCATTCCTGGGACCTCGTGCAGACGACGGCCGTCGGCAAGCTGCCGCAGGATTTCCTGCAGGCCTTCGACGCGCCCGAGGCGAAGAACGTCATCCCGGAGGCGCGGGCGGCGAACCGGCGCTGGTACGGCGTCTACGCGAACTACAATTCGCCGGCCTACAACACCAACTTCGTCAAGGAAGCCGAGCTCCCCAAATCCTACGAGGAATTCGCCGAGCGCAAGCAATGGGCCGGCAAGGTCGCCATCGACGGCACCGATACCGAGTGGCTGGCGGCGATGTTCGCGCATTTCGGCGAGGAGCGGGCGCGCAAGATCCTGAAGGACATCGTCGCCGCCCTGAAGCCCGTCGTGGTCGAGGGCCATCTGGCGCTGGCGCGCTCGGTCGCCGCCGGAGAATATTGGGTCGCGCTCAACAACTACGTGCCGCTGACCTACAACCAGAAGCTCGCCGGCGGCCCGACCGACGTGTGGATTCTCGACCCCGTGGCGCTGTTCTTCGGCCAGGTCGGCATCAACAGCAACGCCCCGCATCCCAAGGCGGCGCTGCTTGGCGCCAATTTCATGATGAGCCGCGAGGGCCAGCAGCAGATGACCAAGGCCGGCCGCATTCCGGTGCGCGCCGACGTGACGCCGAACCCGCCCGACATCGTCACCCGCCTGCAGAAGCACAAGGTCGTCGCCTACAGTTTCGCCGCCGACCAGGAGAAGCGGCTGGAGCGCAGCTTTCAGGAGATCTTCAAGCCGCGATGAGGCGTGAGGCCGGCAAGCACGCACGCCACCGTGACGACGAGCGACCGTGGAGCGCCATGTGGCCGTCATCGGCACATCCTTGAGATCGTCTCCGGGGATGCTGCGATTGCGCCCTTCGCTGTTCCGGCTGTCGGCCGCGCATCTTGTCGGCATCGGCTTCATTGCCGTGACCGCCTGGCTGGTGGTGGTCCCGCTCGCCGGCCTGTTCGTCACCGCCTTCAGCGAGGACACGCCTTACGGCCCGGGCGAGCCGACCCTGCACAATTTCGTCGAGGCCTATTCGAGCTGGCACCTGCCGCAGCTGTTCTGGACCTCGTTCGTATTCGCGACGGGGAGCGCGGTGCTGACGCTGCTGATGGGCGGCCTCGTCGCCTGGGCGGTCGAGCGCACTGACATGCCGGGGCGCGGGCTGTTCCACAGCCTCACGCTCTTGACCTTCGCCATCCCCGGGCTTCTCACGACGATGGCGTGGACGCTCACCCTGAGCCCCAATATCGGCTGGGTGAACGGGCTGCTGCGCGACGTGTTCGGCCTCTCGGCGGCGCCGTTCAACATCTACTCGATGGGCGGCATGATCTGGGCGCTGTCGACGCATTATTTCCCGCTCGCCTATCTGCTCCTCGGCCCGGCCTTCCGCACCCTCGACATGCGCATGGAGGAGGCGGCCCTGATGGCGGGCGCGCACCAGGGCCAGATCCTCAGGCGGGTCACGCTGCCGCTGATGCGCCCGGCGATCCTGTCGGCCCTGCTGCTGCTGTTCATCCGCGGCATCGAATCCTTCGAGGTGCCGCGCATCCTCGGCACGCCCGCCCGCATCGAGGTATTCACCACCGACATCGCCGCCGCGATCCGGCGCGCGCCGCCCGAATTCGGCATTGCCAGCGCCCTGAGCCTGACGCTGCTGAGCATCTGCATCCTCGCCGTCTATCTCTATCGCCGCGCCGTGCAGAATGCGGAGGCTTTCGCGACGATCACGGGCAAGGGCTACACGCCGACCCCGTTCCGCCTCGGGCGCTGGCGCTGGCCGGCGGCGATCGCCATCGGCACGCTGTTCGCGATCAGCCTCGGCCTGCCGCTCTTCACCCTGCTGTGGCAATCGCTGTTCGCCAAGATGGCGCAGCCCTTCGTCGCCACCGCCGAGCCCGTCACCGCCGCCAATTACAAGTTCGTCCTGAGCTATCCGATCTTCGCCGAGGCGGTGCGGACGAGCGTCACGCTCGGCGCCATGGCGGCTACCCTGATCGTCGCGATCACCTTCGTCATCGCCTGGATCGCGCAGCGAATCGCCCGGCGCTACGGCTGGCTGCTCGACCTCATCGCCTTCATGCCGATCGCGGTGCCGAGCGTCATCATCGGCGCCAGCGTGCTGTTCGCCTATCTGATCCTGCCGATCCCGGTCTACAACACCATCTGGATCCTGCTGATCGCCTACCTGACCGCCTACCTGCCCTACGGCATCAGGTTCGCGTCCGGCGGCATCGCGCAGCTGCACAAGGAGCTGGAAGAGGCCGGCAAGATGGCCGGCGCCGGCTACGGCCAGATCTTCCTCCGCATCCTGCTGCCGCTGCTGGCGCCGGTGGCGATCTCCGCCTGGCTCTACATTTTCGTGCTGGCGGTGCGCGAGCTCGGCGCATCGCTGATGCTGGTCGGCCCGGGCACGCACGTGCTCGGCACCATCACCCTGACCATGTGGGAGGAAGGCGGCAGCTACGGCGCCGTATGCGCGCTCGGCGTGATCCAGATCGTGCCGCTGATCGCCATCGTCGCCGTGCTGCGCAGCCTCGAGAAACGCATGGCGCGCTCGGCCCAGGGCGCCGCCCGAATGCAAACCGCTTAACCCAAGGATAGGATCAGATCATGCGCATCTGCCGCTACGATGATGACAGGCTCGGGATCGTGATCGGCGACATGGTTCACGACGTCACGCCCGCCCAGGACCAGATCCGCGCCGCCGCGCCCTACGCGATGATGGGCGACGCGGTGATCGCCGCCCTCCCCGCCTGGCGCGACCGCCTTCAGGACATGGCCGCGAAGGCGCCCGGAAAGCCGCTGTCGCAGGTGCGCCTGCTGGCGCCGGTGGCGCGGCCGTCGAAGGTCATGGCGGCGCCGACCAACTACCGCAAGCATATCGAGGAAATGCGCGTCAACCGCGAAAACCAAGGCCTGATGGCGAAGCGCTCGTCGGACATCGGCGAGGCGGGCATCTTCCTCAAGGCCAACTCGGCGATCGTCGGCCCGTCCGAGGGCATCCCGCTGCGCTTCCCGGACCGGCGCAACGACCACGAGGTCGAGCTCGTCGTGGTCATCGGCAAGGAAGGCAGCGACATCCCGCGGGCGCGCGCGCTCGACTACGTGGCCGGCTATTGCCTCGGCCTCGACATGACCGTGCGCGGGCCGGAGGACCGCAGCTTCCGCAAGTCGGTCGACGGCTATGCCCCGCTCGGCCCGTGGATGGTGACGGCCGACGAGATCGCCGACCCGAACGACATCTCGATGACGCTGCACGTCAACGACGAGCTGCGCCAGCAGCCGCACACCAGGGACATGATCTACGACGTGCAGCGGCTGATCGAGTTCGCATCGACCTTCTACACGCTGCGCCCGGGCGACGTGTATTTCACGGGCACCGCCGAGGGCGTCGGCCCGGTCAAGCCGGGCGACTGGATCAGGGCGTCCTGCGACGCCATCGGCGAGATGAAGATCGAGGTGCGGGCGCACAGCTCCGCCTCGCGCGCTGCGTGAAGCGTATCCAAACGCAAGCCGGCATCCGATCAGGAGACTCAAACATGGTACAAGTGCGACGGCTGGGGCACGCCACGCTCACGACCCCGGACCTAGAGCGGGCGGTCCGCTACTACACCGACATCCTCGGGCTCAGCGTCTTCGACAAGACCGGCAAGCGCGCGATCCTCGGCACGACCACGGGCTACGAGGCGATCGAGCTCGAACAGGGCGAGGCGATGAGCCTGTCGCGGCTGTCGTTCCAGGTCTCGCCCGCCACCGATCTCAAGGACGTCGCCCGCGGTCTCGAGAAGCACGGCCTCAAGGTCGAGCAGCGCAGCGGCATCACGCCTGGCGTCGCCAAGGCGGTGAGCTTCAAGGACCCCAAGGGGACGATGATCGACATCTATGCCGACTATGCCTTCCCGCCCGACAACGGCAAGCAGTCGACGATCACGATCCTCAAGCTCGGGCACGTCGCCTATCGGGTCCACGACCCGAAAGGCATGGTCAAGTTCTACACCGACGTGCTCGGCTTCCGCGTCTCCGACTGGCGCTCCGACAGTTTCGCCTTCCTGCGCTGCGGCGTCGACCACCACACGGTCAATTTCGTCATCGACGAGACGCAGCGCCTGCACCATATCGCATTCGAGGTGCGCGACTGGTCGGAGATCCACAAGGCCTGCGACTTCCTTGGCAAGAACGAGATCCCGCTCGTGTGGGGGCCGGGCCGGCACAATATCGGCCACAACATCGCCGCCTATCACATGAACCCGGACCGGGTGCGCGTCGAGCTCTACACCGAGATGGACCAGATCAAGGACGAGGAGCTCGGCTACTTCGACCCGCGGCCGTGGCATGGCGACCGCCCGCAGCGGCCCAAGGTGTGGGGACCGGAGACCCTCAGGAACTACTGGGGCTTCGGCTCCGAGCGCGATCTCAACAAGAATCTGTGAAAGGGAGGAACACATGCTGACACGGAGGGCGGCTGCGGTCGCATTGCTGACAGGCTTCGTCCTGGGCGCTGTCGGGCCTGTCGCCGCGCAGACCGAGCTGCGCATGATCAGCTTCAGCGGCGCCACCAACCTGCCCGGCTGGGTCGCCGAGGAGAAAGGCTTCTTCGCCAAGGAGGGCCTGAAGGTGTCCCTAGCCGTGACGCAGGGCTCGGTCGAGCAGGTCAAGGACACGCTCGCCGGCAAATACGAGATCATGTCGACCGCCTTCGACAACATCGTCGCCTATGCGGAAGACCAGGGCGACTACAAGCTGCCCCAGCCATCGGACTTCGTGGCGATCGCCGGCGTGCATTCAGGCCTGAACCGGCTGGTGGTGCGGCCCGAGATCAAGACCTATGCCGACATCAAGGGCAAGGCGGTGGCGGTCGACGCCGTCAAATCCGGCTACGCGACGGTGCTCTACCAGATCCTCGAGAATAACGGGCTCGTCTTCGAGAAGGACTACACGCCGCTTCCGGTCGGCGGCACCTCGCAGCGGCTGAACGCGCTGAAGGGCAACAAGGCAGTCGCCGCGATCCTGTCGTCGCCGGCCGACATGGAGGCGCAGAAGGAAGGCTTCACCTTCCTGGCCGACGCTTCGGAAGCCGTCGGCAGCTATCAGGGCAGCGCCTATGTCGTGCGCCGCGGCTGGGCCAAGGATCACGATAAGGAGGTGCTCGCCTTCATTCGCGCCATCGCGGCCGCCACCGATTACGTGTTCGAGAACAAGAGCGGGGCGATCGAGGTGATGAAGAAGCGCATCAAGGGCGCGTCGGACGAGGAGCTGGCGAAACTCTACGACCGCATCATCGGGCCCGGCGGGCTGAACCCGCGCGCCGCCCTCAACATGAACGGCGTGCAGACGGTGCTGAAGATCCGATCGCAGTATGGCGAGCCGAAAAGAGAGATGGGCCCGCCCTCAAAATACGTCGACCTCAGCTTCTACGAGCGCGCGCTCGGCAAGAAGTAGCGGCGGCCCGCTCCGCCTCTTTGCGCAATCAGCGACGCGGCCGCTCATGCGGTCGCCGTCGTCAGAAACCTGGACAACAGCGTGCCATCCTACAAGCTTGCGACATTCGAATCTGCCAATGGTCCGCGCGCCGGCCTGATCGTCGGCGACCGCGTGGTCGACATCTCCGAGGCGACCTCGCGCCGAGACGACGAGACGGTGCTCGGCCTGCTCTCGTGCTGGGATGAAGCGCGAGACCGGCTCGACGAGGTCGCGGGGCGCCCGGGCACGCCGCTGTCGCAGGCGAGGCTGCTCGCGCCGATCCCCGTTCCCGGCACGATCTTCTGCGCCGGCGCCAACTACGCCGACCACGCCGCCGAGATGGCGCGCCGGCGCGGGCAGGAGCCGCCGCCCGACCCGCACACGCAGGGCCTGCGCTCCTGGCATTTCATCAAGGCGTCGCGCTGCGTGATCGGCCCCGATGCGGCGATCGAGCTGCCCAAGGCGTCGAAGAAGGTCGACTGGGAGGCGGAGCTCGCGGTCGTGATCGGGCGCAAGGCCAAGGACGTGCCTGAGCGCGACGCGCTCGCCTATGTCGCCGGCTACACCATCGCCAACGATCTCTCGGCGCGCGACCTCAGCCGGCGCGAGCAGCTGCCCGAGAGCTCGTCCTTCAAGAACGACTGGGTCGCCCAGAAATGCTTCGACGGTGCCTGCCCGCTCGGCCCCTGGATCACGCTGGCGGCGGACATCCCGAACCCGCACGACCTCGCCATGAGCCTCAGCATCAACGGCGTGGTGAAGCAGGATTCGAACACGGGCCAGATGATCTTTTCGATCGAGGAGCAGATCGCCGACCTGTCGGCGCGCATGACCTTGTGGCCGGGCGACATCATCCTCACCGGCACGCCCGCCGGCGTCGGCGTGGCGCGCGGCGAGTTCCTCAAATCCGGCGACGTGGTGCGCATCGAGATCGCCGGCCTCGGCGAGCTCGTGAACCGGGTGGCGTGACAATACGCGTCATCCCGGGCGAGCAACGCGAGACCCGGGACCGTCTGCAGGAGAAAGCGCCATTATCGGCCCACGATCCCGGATCGGCACTTGCGCGCCGTCCGGGATGACGTCAAGCCTTCATCCACCCGAGCCCCGCCTCGGTGGTGGTGCGCGGCCGGTATTCGGCGCTGACCCAGCCGGCATAGCCGATGCGGTCGAGGTGCTCGAACAGGAACGGGTAATTGATCTCGCCGGTGCCGGGCTCGTGGCGGCCCGGATTGTCGGCGATCTGGACATGGGCGATGCGCGCCAGGATGCGCGCGATGGTGGCCGCGAGCTCACCCTCCATGCGCTGCATGTGATAGATGTCGTATTGCAGCTTGAGATTGTCCGATCCGACGTCGTCGAAGATGGCCAGCGCCTGGGCCGAGCGGTTCAGGTAGAAGCCGGGAATGTCATAAAAATTGATCGGCTCGGCGATCAGGAGGATGCCGGCGCCTTGCAGCTCCCGCGCGGCGAAGCGCAGGTTGTCGACGAGCGTGCGCCGGAGCTTGTCCTGATCGACGCCCGTGGGCGCGATGCCGGCAAGGCAATTGACCTGTCTGCAGCCGAGCGCCCTGGCGTAGGCGATGGCGGTGCCGACCCCGTCTTGGAACTCGCCGGTGCGATCGGGATGACAGGCGATGCCGCGCTCGCCCTTGTCCCAGTTGCCCGCCGGCAGGTTGAACAGCACCTGGGTCAGGCCGTTGGCGCGCAGGCGCTCGGCCAGCTCCTCCTTGGCGAAGGCGTAAGGCGAGAGATACTCGACGCCGGCGAAGCCGGCTTTGGCGGCGGCGGCGAAGCGGTCGAGGAACGGCAGCTCGGTGAACAGCATCGACAGATTGGCGGCGAATTTCGGCACGCGTTGCCTCCGTGGAGAAAGCTCTAGCCTTTGAATTTGCGCACGATCTGTTCCGAGCCGCGCGCCAAGAGGCCCGAATCGGAGCCGACCGCGGTGAACAGGCAGCCGATCTCGATGCAGCGGCGGGCGAAGGCCTCGTCGCCGGTCAGAATGCCGGGGGCGTTGCCGCAGGCCGCGATGCGCCGGATGGCGTCCTCGATGATGCGCCGCACCTCGGGATGGTGCTGATCGTCGAGATGGCCGAGAGCCGCCGAGAGGTCGCCGGGGCCGATGAACACGCCGTCGACGCCTTCGACGCGGGCGATCGCCTCGAGGTTGTCGAGCCCGGCCTGCGTCTCGATCTGCACGAGCACGCAGATCTCCTCCTCGCAGCGCTTGTGATAATTCTCGATGCGGCCGAAGCGTGACGAGCGCGACGCGCCCGCGAAGCCGCGCACGCCGCGCGGCGGATAGCGCGTGTAGGCGACCGCGTTGCGGGCCTCCTCCTCGCTCTGCACCATCGGCACGAGGAAGCTCTGCACGCCGGCGTCGAGGTAGCGCTTGAGCACGACCATGTCGTTCCACGGCGGGCGCACGACCGGCTGCACGCGGTTCTCCATCACCGCCTGCAGCTGGCTGAAGACCATCGGCAGCTCGTTGGGAGAATGCTCGGTGTCGAGCACGAGCCAGTCGAAACCCGAGCCTGCCAGGATCTCGACCGAGACGTTGCTGGCCAGGCTGCACCAGAAGCCGATCTGCGAGCGCCCGGCCTTGAGGGCGCTCTTGAAGTGGTTGACGGGCAGTTCCACGGGCCCCTCCTCGGACACACCGCGTCAGCTTCAGGATCGCGAGGGATGAAGTCAACGCCACCTCTCCCGTTGGATCTCGGTGTTCCCGAGATCCATGGGAGAAGGAAGTTGTTATTCGCTCGCCCTTGTCTTCGGCACGTAGGGGCCGTTGAGGTCGAATGTGTAGGCGGTCTTGACAGTGGTGTAGAACTCGGCGGCGTAGCGGCCCTGCTCGCGCGGGCCGTAGGACGAGCCTTTGCGCCCACCGAACGGCACGTGGTAGTCGACGCCCGCCGTCGGCAGGTTGACCATCACCATGCCGGCTTCGCTGTTGCGCTTGAAATGGCCGGCATGTTTGAGGCTGGACGTGCAGATGCCCGCGGACAAGCCGAATGCGGTGTCATTGGCGACCTCGAGCGCCTCGTCGTAGTCCTTGACGCGGATCACGCCCGCCACCGGCCCGAAAATTTCCTCGCGGGCGATGCGCATCGTGCTGGTCACGTCCGTGAACAGGGCGGGCGCGAGATAGAAGCCGGGCGTGGCCCGGTTGAGAAGCTCGCCGCCGACGACCAGCTTGGCGCCCTCGTCCTGGCCGATGCGGATGTAGGACAGGTCCTGGTCGAGCTGGTTCTGGTCGACCACCGGGCCGATCTGCGTGCCCGGCTTGAGGGCGTCGTCGATCACCAGCGC
The DNA here is from genome assembly GCA_036556825.1 of Beijerinckiaceae bacterium. Lineage (GTDB taxonomy): Bacteria > Pseudomonadota > Alphaproteobacteria > Rhizobiales > Beijerinckiaceae > JAJKJG01. The sequence continues at coordinate 62,044 of DATBIR010000133.1, read as the reverse complement.
CTTCAGGCGCTCGCCGACCGCGTCGACGAATTTCTTGTGAATGCCGTCCGTGACGATCAGGCGCGACGAGGCCGTGCAGCGCTGCCCGGTCGAGAAGAAGGCGCCGTTGACGGCGCAGTCGACGGCGGTGTTGAGGTCCGCGTCGTCGAGCACGACGAGCGGGTTCTTGCCGCCCATCTCGAGCTGCAGCTTCTTCATCGGATTCGAGGCCACGCAGGCGGCCGCGACCTTGCGCCCGGTCTCGACCGAGCCGGTGAACGACACCGCGCTCACGTCGCGATGCTTGAGGATCGTCTCGCCGACCACCGAGCCGCGCCCCATCACCAGGTTGAACACGCCCGGCGGCAGGCCGGCGCCGGCGATGATCTCGGACAGGGCGTGCGCCGTCGCCGGCACGAGGTCCGCCGGCTTGAACACGACGCAATTGCCGTAAGCGAGGGCCGGCGCGATCTTCCAGGCCGGAATGGCGATCGGGAAGTTCCACGGCGTGATCAGGCCGATGACGCCGAGGGGCTCGCGCGTCACCTCGACATCGACATTCGGCCGCACCGAGGCGATCTTCTCGCCGGCCAGGCGCAGGCACTCGCCGGAAAAGAACAGGAAGATCTGCGCGGCGCGCACGGTCTCGCCGATGCCCTCGGCGAGCGTCTTGCCCTCCTCGCGCGCCAGCAGCCGGCCGAGTTCGTCCTTGCGCGCGAGAATCGCCTCGCCGATGCGCTTGAGGATGTCGTGCCGTTCCTGGATGCTGCCGCGCGACCAGGCCGGGAACGCATCGCGGGCGGCGCGGATGGCGCGCTCCGCGTCGGCCGCGCCGGCGCGCGGGAACTCGCCGACCACGTCGTCAGTATTGGACGGATTGATGTCGGGCGCGGCGTCTGAGGCCTCGACCCACTCCCCGGCGATGAAGTTCCTGGCGTGGATGGTCATGGGTCACACTCCTGTTGGCGGCGGCATCTCAAATGCCGGGCAGGCGTCCGCCCGGCATGACGCCCAGCCCGGGCTTGCCGAGCCGGGCCACGTTCGTGCGCAAGTGGGATACACCACTTGCGCACTCAGAGCATGCTCGTTTCCGGCAAGGCGGCGGCGTGCAACCTCGGATCAAGTCCGGGGGCAGGCTTTTGCCGGATCATGCTCTGGCCATGGCGACAGATTACTGCGCGTTCTCCAGTCCTGCAGCCTTGACCACCTGCTGCCACTTGTTGCGCTCGGCCGCAATAAACTCGACGAACTGCTCCGGCGTCATCGGCGACGGCACGGCGCCGATCTCGCGCAGCTTGGCCTGCGTCGCCGGCTCTTCGAAGATGCGCTTCACCTCGGCGGCGAGCTTGTCGACGACGGGCCGCGGCGTTCCCGCCGGTGCGAAGAGCCCGTGCCAGGAGGTCGCCTCGAAGCCGGACAGGGTGTCGCCGACGGTGGGCACGTCCGGCGCCGTCGGGCTGCGCTGGGTGCTGGTGACGGCGATGGCGCGGATCGCACCACTTTGCGCCTGCGGCCAGGCCAGCGTCATGTTGTCGAAGGCGACGTCGATATGCCCGCCCATCAGGGCGTTCATGACGTCGCCGGAGCTGCGGTAGGGAACGTGGTTCATCTTGGTCTTGGTGAGCATCTGGAACAGCTCCGACGCGAGGTGCGTCGAGGTTCCGGCTCCCGACGAGCCGTAATTGAGCTTGCCGGGATTCTTCTGGAGGTAGTCGACGACCTCCGTGACCGTCTTGGCCGGGATTTTCGGATTGACGACGAGCAGGTTCGGCAGGCGGGCGATCAGCGTGACCGGCTGGAAGTCCTTCACCGTATCGGAGCCTGTGCTCTTGTAGAGGAACGGATTGATGGCGTGGGTGCTGACCGTTCCGACGAGCAGCGTGTAGCCGTCCTTCGGCGCCTTGGCGACGGCGGAGGCGCCGATGTTGCCGCCGGCGCCGGCACGGTTCTCGACGACGAACGGCGTGCCGTGGGTCTCCTGCATCTTCTGGGCGAAGATGCGGGCGAACATGTCGGTGGTACCGCCGGCCGTGAAGGGGACGACGACGGTCACCTGTCGCGAGGGCCACTTGTCCTGCGCCTGGCCAGGGCTTGTAAGGGCGAGCATGGCCATTGCCAGCGCGATCATCGTTTTACGCACGTGCTGTCTCCTTGGGGACCTAGGGATTGCGATGGCTCCCTTACGTCATGTGATTTATCTTTACAAGTCTTGACAACTTTGCCCGATGGGCTCACATCGGCGCTGATCAGCAGAGCGGAGCAAGCGAGGCCATGAACGAGAGCACGAGGCAGAAGCTGGCGGCGGTCTCGACCGCAACGATCACGACCGTCCTGTTCAAGCGCGGCTTCCGCAACACATTCATCCAGGGCATCCACCTGATCAACCCGGCGGCGCCGCGCATGGTCGGCCCGGCCTACACGATGCGCTACATCCCGGCCCGCGAGGACCTCGATCATATCGGCGTGTTCGAGGACCGCAGCCATCCGCAGCGCAAGGGCGTGGAGGAATGCCCGCCCGGAGCGGTGTTCGTGATCGACAGCCGCCGCGATCCGGCCGCAGCGTCGGCCGGCAGCATCCTGGGGACGCGCCTGATGAAGCGCGGCGTCGCCGGGATCGTGACCGACGGCGGCTTCCGCGACACCCCGGATTTCGCCGAGTTGCCCTTCCCTGCCTATCATGCGGCCGCGGCTGCGCCCACGAACCTGATCAAGCACCATGCCGTCGACCTCAATGTGCCGATTGGCTGCGGCGACGTACCGGTTTATCCGGGAGACATTCTCGTCGGCGACCGCGAGGGCGTGGTCGTGATCCCGAAAGAGATCGCCGACGAGGTGGCCGAGGAGGCGTTCGAACAGACCGTGTTCGAGGATTTCGTTCACGAGAAGGTCGCCGAGGGGCGCTCGATCTTCGGGCTCTACCCGCCGGCGCCGGAAGCGCGCGAGGAATTCCAGCGCTGGCGCGTCGAGATGGGACGCTGACGACGGGATCGGGAGATGCGCCTGGCGAAGATTGAATCACGCCCGACGGACGACGGCACCGAGGCGAAGCTCAGCGCCGGCATTTACGAGCAGCTGTTCGAGCGCATCGTCGCCGGCGAGTTCCCGGTCAATTCGCGCCTGCCCTCCGAGACGGAACTGTCGCGGCGCTTCGGCGCCTCGCGCCCCGTCGTGCGCGAAGCCCTGGCACGGCTGCGCGACGATGGCATCATCGTCTCGCGCCAGGGCTCCGGCAGCTATGTCAGGCGCCGTCCGGACAATGCCGTTCTGCAGTTCGTTCCGGTCGGTTCGATCGCCGACATCCAGCGCTGCTTCGAGTTCCGGGTCGGCCTCGAGGGCTCCGCAGCCGCGCTCGCCGCGGCGCGCTGGGAGGACGACGACCTCGGCGAGATCCAGGCGGCGCTGGCCGAGCTCGACGGCTGCATCGAAAACGGCCAGCTCGGCGTCGACGCTGACGAGCACTTTCACCGCGCCATCGCCCAGGCGACGCACAACCATTATCACGTCGCGGTCCAGGCCTCGCTGCAGCCGCACATCGCCTTCGGCATGACGTTGACGCGCAACCTGTCGCTCCTGCGCACGCGCGCGCGCCTGCGGCTCGTGCAGGACGAGCACGTCGCCATCCTCCGCGCCATCGAAGCGCGCGACGAGGCCGGCGCGCGGACCGCCATGGAAGCTCATATCGAGAATGCACGCCAGCGCATGTTCGAGGGCGCATCCTAGAGCGGGATCGCTTCAGATCGAATCGCTCCCGCTGTAATGATCATTGGGTCGCATGATCCTATTCGGCGAAGTGGCGGCCACTGCGCCGGTCATGCTCTGGAGCCCTTCCGCTCCGTGGAAGCGGCTCCAGCTTTTCGGCAGGACGCATTTTCTGCGGCGAACCGGACCCACTTCGCCCGGAAAATGCTCTGAACAAGGAGACGACCGCTGATGGCCAGCCGCAAGACACCCGAGGAACTGAGGAGCTACCGCTGGTTCGGCGTGTCCGACCTGCGCTCCTTCGGTCACCGCTCGCGCACGCTGCAGATGGGCTATGAGCGCGAGGATTTCATGGGCAAGCCGGTCGTCGCGATCATCAACACGTGGAGCGACATCAACCCCTGCCACACGCATTTCCGCGCCCGCGCCGAGGACGTCAAGCGCGGCGTCTGGCAGGCCGGCGGCTTCCCGCTCGAGTTGCCGGCGATGTCGCTGGCGGAAAACTTCGTCAAGCCGACGACCATGCTCTACCGCAACTTCCTGGCCATGGAGGTGGAGGAGCTGCTGCGCTCGCATCCGATCGATGGCGCCGTTCTGATGGGCGGCTGCGACAAGACCACGCCCGGCACCGTGATGGGCGGCATCAGCATGAATCTGCCGATGATCTTCCTGCCGGCCGGCCCGATGATGCGCGGCCATTTCGGCGGCCACATCCTCGGCTCCGGCTCGGACGTCTGGAAATACTGGGCCGAAAAGGAAGCCGGCGCCATCACCAACCAGCAATGGAACGACATGGAGGCCGGCATCGCCCGCTCGCACGGCACCTGCATGACGATGGGCACGGCCTCGACCATGACGGCGATCGCCGAGGCGCTCGGCCTCACCTTGCCCGGCGCGTCGTCGATCCCGGCCGCCGACGCCGCGCATCCGCGCATGGCGGCGGCCTGCGGCCGCCGCATCGTCGAGATGATCTGGGAGGACGTGAAGCCCAAGGACATCCTGACGCGCGAGTCGTTCGAGAACGCCCTCGTCGTGCACAACGCCCTCGCCGGCTCCACCAACGCCATGATCCATCTGATCGCCATGGCGCGCCGCGCCGGCATCGACGTCACGCTCGACGATTTCGACGCCTTCGCCGAGCGCGTGCCCGTCATCGCCAACCTGCGCCCGTCGGGCGAATGGCTGATGGAAGACTTTCATATCGCCGGCGGCATCCGCGCCCTGCTGCAGCGTCTCAAGCCGCTGCTGCATCTCGATGCGCGCACCGTCTCGGGCCAGACGCTGGGCGGGGCGATCGCCGATGCCGGCGTCTACAACGACGACGTGATCCGCCCGCTCGACAAGCCGATCGTCGCGGTCGGCGGCACGGCGATCCTTTACGGCAACATCGCGCCTGAGGGCTGCGTGATGAAGCCTCCGGCAGCCGAGCCGCGGCTGCTCAAGCATACCGGGCCGGCCCTCGTCTTCGACAGCTATGACGAGATGATGGAGGCCGTGAACGACCCCGACCTCGACGTCACGCCCGACCACGTCATGGTCCTGCGCAATGCCGGGCCGATCGGCGGGCCCGGCATGCCGGAATGGGGCATGCTGCCGCTGCCGAAGAAGCTGCTGCAGCAGGGCGTGCGCGACATGCTACGGATATCCGACGCGCGCATGAGCGGCACCAGTTACGGCGCCTGCATCCTGCACGTCTCGCCGGAAGCCTATGTCGGTGGACCGCTGGCGGCAGTGCGCACGGGCGACCTGATTTCCATCGACGTCGCCAAACGCTCCATCAACGTCAATCTGGACGACGCGGAGATCCAGAAGCGTCTCAAGTCATGGTCGCCGCCGTCACGCGACTTCCCGCGCGGCTACAACTGGCTCTTCGCCCGTCACGTGCGTCAGGCGCATGAAGGCTGCGATTTCGATTTCCTCGAAGGCGCCGGCGGCATCCCGGAGCCGGAGATTCACTGAGACGCAACGGCGGGATCGCGACCGGAGCGATCCCGCCGAACGCTTCACGGGGGCAAGAAGCGTCTAATGCACGGTCGCTTTCTGCTTGAGCAGCTCGAGCGTGTTGAGAAGGTCGACGATCTCATCGGCGTCGCTGAAGCGAAGGCCGACGGACACATATCCCGCGACGAGCGCCGGCTCGTCGGTGAGCCGGTCGTAGATGGTCCAGCCCTCCGCGTCCGGACGGATGTCGAACCGTACAAGCATGTTGCCCCTTTCGTTTGATCCGGCGAAAACCTGCCCCGAAACTTTGTCCGGGGCGGCCACTTCGCCGATGGCATGTCCCGGTCTTGATCCGGGATCATGCGGGTTCACACAGGTTAGACGACCATCGCTTCAAAATGAAGCGGTCTTGTCAGCCATCGCGTCCGCCGCGTCGCCAGTGATGGTCGTGGCCGCCGCGTGCGGTGAACCGCGCCGCCTCGCGCCGCAAGCTGCGCATCAGCACGCCGGCACGGCGCTTCTGGCCCTCGTCGAACGTGGCATAGAGTGGCGCAACGGCGTCGGCGACCCGCCGCAGGGCCTCGGCTCGGGTCGCCTGCCTGTCGGCGATCGAACGCAGCCCGGCCGGGAAATCGTCACGCAATTGCCGCCGCGTCTCGCGCCACCCGCCGGTCTGGCTGCGCCGTTGCGCGCCGAGCTCCTTGACGGCCTGCTCGACGGCCGGCCAAAGCTTCTCCTGCTCGGCATTGAGCTTTAGCGCGGCGTGCAGCGCCGCGATGCGGGCGTCGGCGAATGCTTCGCGGTCTTCCGGCGACATGCGCGCAAACGATGCCCGCTCGCCCCGCTCCACATTGCCGCGCATCCAATGCCCCTGCTGGGCAAGGACCGGGGTTGCGATCACCGCACTGCCCAGCAGAAGGCCGACAATCGTCCGTCTCATCGTAGTCTCCATGGGTGCCTGTTCGGACCTGTGAGGCTGGAACTCCGCACGTTACGGCGACCTCGCGACCGCCTTAACAGTTTGTAATTTACCCTCTTCTCGAGTTTGGCCCACGGCCATCGTCAAGAAGGATGTCGCCGTGATGGTCGATTTCCCCATCCAGGCGGAGCGTGAAGAGAATCGACCTCAGGCTCGATCGGCCCGGGCGTCGCCCGGTTCGTCATGGGCACGCGCCGGCGGTGGCGGAATGGGATCGGCCGTCTCGCGCAGCCAGCGCTCTGCCGCCATATGCCCCGCATCACGCAGTTCGAGGAGAAAGCTCCAATCGAGGTTGAGGGCGCTTGCATCCGCAAGGGCCGGAAGCTCCCTGTCCGCGGAGACGTGATGCAGGCGCATCTTGTGCAGCTTGCGCCCGAGCGGCGAAGCCGCATCTTCGTCAGATGCGAGCTTTTTCAAGGCGGCGAGGTGCTCCATTTCACGTACGAGCGAGCTGTTGAACGTGATCTGCTGAGCGCGCTTGACGATCTCCGACGACGTGGTCGGCATGTCTGCACCGGCTGTCGGCATGATCTGGACGATCAGCAGTTCGGACGCTCGCGAGGACTTGACGAGCGGCAGCAGGGGCGGGTTGGCCGAATAGCCGCCATCCCAGTAGGCCTCTCCCTCGATCGAGACCGCGTGATGGATGAGGGGCAGGCATGCCGACGCGAGAAGCACGTCGAGTGAAAGCTGGCGTTCCCTGAAGATGCGCAGCTTGCCGTCGGCGACCCGCGTCGTGGCGATGAGCAGGCGCAGGCTCGGCCTGGCGCGCAGGGCCTCGAAGTCGATCTCCTCGCGCAGGATCGTGCGCAGCGGGTTCACGTTGAACGGATTGAACTGGTAAGGCGAGAGCATGCGCGCCGTGGCATTGGCGGCGAGCGCCGCGCTGGTCGCGGGCTGCGCTTCGCTGGCGCGCTGCCAGAACCGGAGCAGTCCCGCTTTCGCTTCGTCGCGGCCACCCGATGCGAGGCCGGCAGCGAGGAACGCCGCATTCACGGCCCCTGCGCTTGCGCCACTCACCGCATCGAAAGCGATGTCGTCTTCCTCCAGCAGTCGATCGAGAAGGCCCCAGGTGAAAGCGCCGAACGAGCCGCCACCCTGAAGGGCCAGGGACAACTTGCGTTTCCGCTTTTTTGTTGCAGGCGAGGGCATCGCCGAACAAGGCTCTCCCTGCCTGAGCGGACGCCCCTCGATACCGAAATAGTCGTCGTCAGTTGGTAATTTCATAGGACCGATCAGTTGGTAATTTCATACGGACGAAGTTGTGCACCGCACAACAGCCATGCAACCAGGTGCAGCGCCGCCGCTGTACGGCCAAGCATGCCCCTGACGCATGGAACACCCTGTGGGGTGCTGCAGAATTGCTCATATGCCCAGCATCGAGGCGGATGATATCGCCGTTGCTGCACAGCCCCGACCTGGCGCGCCTTCTCTTTGTGTCGCATGATCCCGGATCGAGTCCGGGACAAGCCTTTTTCGGCAAAGCGATGCCCACTTTGCCGGATCATGCTCCAGCCGCCGGGACATCGGCCTTCATGCCTATTCGGTTGCAACGGAGCGAGTGCAGCCCACGTCGCCCGCGAGGGCGGCGCCTTATCAGCTTCCGAATCTGCGCCAGGGTTGCGGAGGAACGAGCAAGTCCGACACGCGGGCGGTCTCTGTCTCGAGATCGTCGCTCAGGAGCGCGTCATCCTCTTCATAAACGGCGTCATGCTGCAGCGTGTCGAGGAAACTGCCGCACCAGTACTGGATGGTATTGCTTTCGAGGCGCGCCATCATCGCCGTCCAACGCTCTTTGCGCTCGTCGAGGGTCATGCTCAGGGCGCGAAGAATGGCGCCGGCCGTCGCTTCGGTGTCATAGGGGTTCACGATCAGCGCGCTGTCGAGCTCGTAGGCGGCGCCGGCAAACCGCGACAGGATGAGAACGCCTGGATCGTCCGCCGATTGCGATGCGACATATTCCTTGGCGACGAGGTTCATGCCATCGCGCAGGGGCGTGACCAGCCCGACTCGCGCCATGCGGTACAGGCCCATCAGGCTCGGATGGCCGAAGGTGCGGTTGGTGTAGCGGATCGGCGTCCAGTCGAGATCCGCATACTTGCCGTTTGTGGCACCGATCTGCTCGGCGATCTCGCGCTCCATCTGCGCGTATTCCGGCACCTGCGAGCGCGACTTCGGGGTGATCTGGATGAATGTGACGCGCCCGCGTGTCGCGGGATTGCCGTCGAGGAAGCACGAGAAGGCTTCGATGCGCTGCGAGATGCCCTTGGAGTAGTCGAGGCGGTCGACGCCGATGATCAGTTGCTTCCCTTCGAGGCTCGCCTTTGTGCGGCGAACGATGGGATGGCGCTCGGCCGATTCCGCTTCGGCGCGGACGGCCGGCGTATCGATCGAGATCGGGAAGGCTTCGATCTGCAGGCGGCGGCCGAAGGCCTCGTACCATCTGCCTCCGAGCGGCCGCCCATGGCCTTCGCGCAGGAGGCCGCTCACGAAGTTGTCGCGGTCGAGCGGGGTCTGGAAGCCGATGACATCGTAAGCCGAGAACCCGCGCAGCAGCAGGTCGTAGGCCGGCAGCACGCCGGCGAGGTCGGCGGGGGCCCACGGGATATGCAAGAAAAAGCCGATCCGGTTCGAAAATCCCATCTGGCGCAGATACGAGGCCAGCGGAATGAAGTGGTAGTCGTGCACCCAGATGACGTCGTCCGGGAGCAGGAACGACGCGAGCCGTTTCGCGAAAAACTCGTTGACGCGGAAATAACCGGCCGTATTGCGGCGAGAAAAGCCGGTCTGATCCAGCCGGTAATGGCACACCGGCCAGAGCGCCCGGTTGGCGAACCCGAAATAATAGTCGTCGAGATCGCGTTGCGACAGGTCCGTGACGGCGTATGTGACGTTGCCGAAAGTTTGCGGCCGGATCGGCTCCGGCTCCTCGCCGTCGCTCGCCGCGCCGGACCATCCGAACCACAGCCCGCCATGCTCCTTGAGCGCCGCGCCGAGGGCGACGGCGAGCCCGCCGGCGCTCGCCGAATCGGCCCCCTGCGGGATCGGAACGCGATTGGAGACGACGACCAGACGGCCAGTGCTTGAAGGCTCGGAACCGAGCCGGATCGGGGCTTTCTGATCGAGGACGCTTGCCATGTAACGGTGCCCCTTAGGGGCGTTCTTGCTGCCGCGCTCTTAGGCACAACGCCGACGGGACAATTCGGTTGCCTTGGAATTGAAAAGCCCGGATGCAAAGTTAAGTGACCGGTCGAAGACAACGCGAGAGGAACCATGTCCAAGCCCACCGCGCACAACGAAAATGCCACGTCAGCTCTTGTTTCGGCCGAGTGGCTCTCCGGCCATCTGCGCGACCCGGACCTCCTCGTGGTCGACATCCGTTCGGCCACCAGCGGAGGGGGCCGCGAGGCCTTTGAGGCCGGCCACATTCCCGGCGCCGTGCACAGCGACTATGCGGCGGACGGCTGGCGCGTCGAGAAGGGCGGCGCCGGCGGGCTCCTGCCCGATGCCGGCGCCCTGGCCGCCCTGTTCGGCCGCATCGGACTGCGGCCGGAGCACCGCGTCGTCGTCGTGCCGGCCGGTCTCAGCAACAACGATTTCAACGCCGCGGCGCGGGTCTATTGGACGCTGAAGGTCGCCGGTCACGCGCGCGTGTCGGTTCTCGACGGCGGCTTTTCCGGCTGGACGCGCGACGCATCGCGCCCCGTTGAAGCCGGCGCGGCGCAGCGGAAAGCGGCATCGCCGTATCCCGTAAAGCTCAATGCGGCGCTGAGGGCGGAGCTTGCCGATGTTGAACGCGCGCTCGCCCGCCGCTCGGCGACGCTGGTCGACGCGCGTTCGCAGAAGGCCTTCGAGGGCGGCGAGAAGAGCCCGCAGGCGCGCGTGGCGGGCCGCCTTCCCGGCGCCATGCTGGTCGACCAGGGCAAGGCCTATGACGCGGGCAGCAACCGTCTGAAGCCACCGGAGGAGCTTGAGAAGTTGTTCGCGGGCGTGCCCGACGAGGCGATCAGCTACTGCAACACCGGCCACAGCGCCGCCGGAAGCTGGTTCGTGCTCTCGGAAGTGCTGGGCCGGCCGGGCGTGCGCATGTACGACGGCTCGATGAGCGAGTGGACGCAGGATCCGGCGCGACCGGTCGAAACCGGCCCCGGCAAATAAGGTCACACCCTCAGGCGCGCTCGAGCGCCTGCAGCATGTCGGCGACCAGATCGTCGGGATGCTCGAGCCCGACCGATAGGCGCACGAGGCCCTCGGTCACGCCCATCTCGCCGCGCTCCTGCGGCGTGAAGCGCTGGTGCGTCGTGGTCGCCGGATGCGTGATCAGGCTTTTGGCGTCGCCGAGATTGTTGGAGATCCTGACCAGCCGCAGGGCGTTCTGGAAGCGGAACGCTCCGGGCTTGTCGCCGGCGATCTCCATGGCGATCAGGTTCGAGCCGCGTTTCATCTGCCGGGCAACGAGATCCGCCTGCGGATGATCCGGGCGGCCCGGATAGATCAGCTTCCTGATCTTCGGATGCCCGGCGAGCTTGTCGGCGACCTTCTCGGCGGTCGCCGTCTGCCGTTCGACGCGCAACGGCAGGGTCTCGAGGCTCTTGAGCATCACCCAGGCGTTGAACGGCGACATGGCCGGCCCGGTCTGGCGCAGGAAGGTGTGGATATGGGTCTGGATGAAGTCCTCGGAGGCGAGGATCACGCCGCCGAGGCAGCGGCCCTGGCCGTCGATATGCTTGGTGGCGGAATACACCACGCAGTCGGCGCCGAGCTCGAACGGCTTTTGCCAGATGGGGCTGGCGAACACGTTGTCGACCACGAGCGTTGCGCCGGCTTCCCTGGCGATCTTCGCCACGGCCGCGATGTCGATCACCTCGAGCGTCGGATTGGCCGGGCTTTCCAGGAAGAACACCTTGGTTTCCGGCCGCACGGCGGCGCGCCACGCGCCGAGGTCGGTGCCGTCGACGAGGGTCGAGGGAACGCCGAAGCGCGGCAGCAGCTCGGCGATCACATAGCGGCACGACCCGAACAGCGCCCGCGCCGCGACGACGTGGTCGCCGGCGCGCAGCTGCCCCATGAGCGACGCCGTCACCGCCGCCATGCCGGTCGCCGTGGCGCGCGCCGCCTCGGCGCCTTCAAACGCCGCCATGCGCCTCTCGAACATGGTCACGGTCGGATTTGAGAAGCGCGCGTAGATGAAACCCTTGCTCTGACCGGCAAAGCGCGCCTCGCATTCCTCGGCGCTCGGGTAGATGTGGCCCTGGGTGAGGAACAGGGCTTCCGACGTCTCACCGAACTGGGAGCGCAGGCTCCCCTCGTGCACGAGGCGCGTCTCCGGATGCATGTGCGAGAAATCTGGAGGGGTTGTCGGCATACGAGAATCCTCGATCGGCGAGAGGCCAAGGGGCAGCACGCTTGAGCATGACCCGGCGAGGTCCGTACCGCGCCGGAATGTCACGCGGTTCAAAGAAATTCCGAGCCGGATCGGTTCAATCCTGACCAATCCTGGCCTTCAGGTCACCTCAATCCACACCATCACAACGTTGATTTTAGAGATATACAGGAAAATTTGACATTTGCTGTCCAGCCGCCCAGATAAAGCCTTCCCGCGCACGGCGGCGCAGCTGGACCCTTTTCATGTCCCGCCGGGTTGATGGGGTTGAACGAGGAGCAGGCCATGGGCTGCTGCGATAAACCCTTTTCGCTCGAACCGACACCCGAATCCATCAACCCCGATGTGAGCCGCCGCGGCATCCTCAAGGGGGTTGCGGCCTCGGCCGGTGCCGTGGCGACCCTGGGCGGCGCCCGCGCCCAAGGCAAGCGCATCAAGCTCGCCTTCTGCAGCCAGCTCTTGTGCGTGGTGCCTTACGAGGTGGCGCGCGCCGGCGGCCATTTCAATCGGCAAGGCCTCGACGTCGAACTCGTCTACACGCGCGGCGGCAACGCCGCCATGCAGGCCCTTGTCGGGGGCGCCGTCGACTATGCGGCGACCTCCCTCGACGTGGCGCTGCAAGCCTTCGACCGCGGCGCCGACATCCGCCGCTTCGCGACCACGGGCCGGCTGCCGCTCTTCGCCGCCATCACGTCGCCGAAACGCGCCAATGACATCCAGGAGATCGCCAATGTCGCCGGCAGGACCGTCGGCGTGTCGGCGCTCGGCAACGCCGACCATGCGCTGATGCTATTCCTGCTGCGCCGCGCCGGCGTCGATCCCGCGAAGGTGCAGTTCGCGACGATGGGCACCAACCTGCTCGAGGCCGTGCGCCAGGGTCAGGTGGATGTCGGCCTGGTCCAGGAGCCCGCGCTCACGCTGATCGAGCGCTCGGGCGGGCGCGTGCTCGTCAACGGCATGGATTCGAAGGATGCCGAGCGCTTTTTCGGCGGCCCTTACGAGTTCATGGGTGTGGCGGTGCGCACAGCCGAGCTCCCGGCCCGGCGCGAGGAGATGCAGAAGATCGCCAAGGGGCTCGCCTCCGCCTTGCAGGCGCTTCAGACCATGTCGCCCGACGACCTGGTCAAGGCGCTGCCGCGCGAGCTGACGACCGGAGCCGATACCGGCGAGATCCGCGCCTCGCTGGAGCGCTATCGCAAGGCGCTCTATCCGACCAGTGTGGCGATCGACCTTGGCGCCGCGAACCGCGTTGCGGACTCGCTGAAGGTCGCTGGGCTGTTGAAGGCTGACGCCAACCCGACGCCGCTGTTCGAGACGTCGATCGCCGGGGCCGGATGATGCTGCGCGCGGAACATGTCAGCCTGTCCTACGGTGCGGAGCCCGTGCTCGAGGGCGCCAGCCTCGCCATCGAAGCCGGACAATTCGTCAGCCTCGTCGGCCCCTCCGGCTCGGGCAAGAGCAGCCTGTTGCGCGCCGTCATGGGCCTCCAGGGCATTTCCGCGGGCCGCATCGAGCTGCAGGGGGTGCAGGGAAACGACATCGGCATCCTGTTCCAGGACGACGCGTTGCTGCCGTGGCGCACCGCCATCGAGAACGTGGCGCTCGGCCTGCGCCTGCGCGGACGCGACCGCCGCGCAGCGGTGGCGGAAGGCAAGGAATGGCTCGCGCGTCTCGGCCTGGCCGGCTTCGAGGCGCGCTATCCGCGCGAGTTGAGCGGCGGCCAGCGCAAGCGCGTCGCGCTCGCGCAGGTCCTCGCCCTGAAGCCGCGCCTCCTCCTGATGGACGAGCCCTTCGCCTCGCTCGACGCCATCGTGCGTGCCCGCGTCACCCAGGACGTCGTCGACCTCGTTGAGCAGCAGGGCATCAGCGTACTGCTCGTTACGCACGACCTCGAAGAGGCAATTGCCCTGTCCGACCGCGTCTACCTGCTGTCGCAAGGGCCGCGGGCGCACATCTCCCAGTGCTACACCATCCCGATCCCGCGGCCGCGCCATCTGATGCGCGCCCGCACGCATCCGAAATTCGGTCCGCTGCTGGAGCGGCTGTGGTCCGACCTCTCGCAGGCGGTCGAAGGGGCCGGTCCTGTCGCGGAGGCGGCATGAACATCTTCCGCCGTGTCTGGGTGCGCCAGCTCCTCGCGCTGACCGTCGCCCTCTCCCTGTGGGAAGCGGCCGGCCAGGCCGGCTGGCTCAATCCGCTCTTCTTTCCCGCGCCGAGCCGCATTGCCGCGGCGCTCGTCGAGCTGTTCTCGCAAGGGACGATCTGGACGCATCTTCAGGCGACCTTCGCGGCGGCGATTGGCGGCCTCGTTCTCGGCATCGCCGCCGGCGTCGTGCTCGGCGCGTTGGCAGCCCTGGTCAAGCCGCTCGCCGAACTGCTCGAACCGGTCATGATGATGCTCAACGCCGTGCCGCGCGTCGTGCTGGCGCCGCTCTGCGTGATCTGGTTCGGCATCGATCTCGGCTCGAAGATCGCCCTCGCCTTCGTGCTCGTGGCGGTGCTCGTCTTCTTCACCGTCTATACCGGCATCAAGCAGGTCGACCGCCGTCTCGTCGAACGCGTGCGCACGCTCGGCGGCGGCCGCTGGACGATCCTGCGCGAGGTCTATCTGCCGTTCGTGACCGCCTGGATCATGGGCAACCTCAAGGTCGCGGTCGGCTTCGCCTTCACCGGCGCGGTGGTGGGCGAGTTCGTCGGCGCGAGCCGCGGCCTCGGCTATCTCCTGTCCTTCGCGCAGAGCACCTACAACGCCGCCCTGATGATGGCCATCGTGCTGCTGATCATGGTGTTCGTGCTCGCCATCTTCGCCGCCGCCGGCCGGCTCGAGAGCTATCTGCTGCGCTGGCGCTGAGCGGCCGTCTTCCGCCCGTGGGTCTGAAGGAATGAACCGATGAAGGTCGCCTATGTGTTCGCCACCAGCAACGCCGCGACCTTCAAGCTTGCGACCATGATCCTGCCGCAGCTCGAGGCCGGCACGCATGGGGCGCAGGTGATCGGCATGATGTTCTTCGATGACAACGTCTTCGCGCTGCGCCAGGGTGACCCGGTCGGCGAGCGCCTGGCCGCGGTCGCCAGGAAGCACAACATCCTCCTGATGGTGTGCGACCAATGCGCCCTGCGCCGCAACCTCGCCGAGGGCGACTTCGCGGGCTGCGGCACCGGCTCGGTCAAGGCCAAGGGCCTGGTCGACGGCGTGGTCGCCGGCTGCTTTCCGCAGCTTTACGGCGCCCTCGGCCAGAACCCGCCGGACCAGGTCATCACGCTCTGACCCGCCCCCGTTCGTCCGCAGAATTAAGGGTTTGGCGGGATCGGCGGCAAAAGCGGTTTGCCCTTTGCCGTTCCCGCGCTAAATCGATCCCCGACCAACAAGGCCCAGAACTGCCAAAGGGGGACCAATGAGGCGCGTCAAGCTGACCATCGCCACGACCGATTACGACCATTTCCGCGATTTCCGCCTGGGGCACGTCCAGGCCGAGGGCGTGGACCATACCTGGCTGACGCTGGGCCACCACGAGATCTTCGCGCGCTTCACGCTTAACCGCGAATGGGACGTGAGCGAGCTGTCCTTCGCCAAGTTCATGACCCAGATCACGCGCGACGATTCCGACATCGTCGGGCTGCCGGTGATCTGCTCGCGCCTGTTCCGCTTCTCGTCCTTCTACGTGAACAAGAAGAGCGGCATCAAAACCCCCGAGGATCTCAAGGGCAAGAAGGTCGGCTCGCCGGAATGGGCGCACTCGGCCGCGGTCTATATGCGCGGCTGGCTGCACAATGACGTCGGCGTCAAGCTGACCGACGTGCACTGGTATCAGGCCGGCGCCAACGACGCCGGCCGCGTCGAGAAGGTCGAGCTCAACCTGCCCGAAGGGCTCAAGCTGACGCGCGTCTCCGACAAGTCGCTCAGCGAGATGCTCGCCTCCGGCGAGATCGATTGCGCCATCATCGCCCGTCCGCCGACCTGCTTCCTGCAAGGGCATCCGGACGTGGTGCGGCTGTTCCCCGACTTCCTCGACATGGAAGAGGAATATTTCCGCAAGACGAAAGTCTGGCCGATCATGCACATCATCGCGATGCAAAAGCACATCGTCGACGAGAATCCGTGGATCGCGCGCAATCTCTACAACGCCTTCCAGGAATCGAAGCGCCGCAGCCTCGAGCGCCTGCTCGACCCGGCGGTGTCGCGCTATCCGCTCGCCTGGCTGCCGCAATATGCGCGCAAGATGCGCGACATGTTCGACGGCGATCCCTTCCCGTTCGGCATCGAGGAGAACCGCCCGACCCTCGAGCAGCTGGCGCTTTACGCCTATCAGCAGGGCATCGCCCACCGCCACGCCAAGCCCGAGGACCTGTTCCCCAAGGGCATCATGACCAAGATCGTGATCTGATCCGACATCGTTCCTGTCATGGCCGGGCTTGTCCCGGCCATCCCGCTTAAGAGCTCACCGGCACAACTAATCGGATCACCGGCACAAGGCCGCTCATGACACGGTGAGGTGTGTGCCGGGCGTTCAATCCAGCTTGAACACCGTCTTCAGGAACTCCTTCACGGCCTGCCGGGCGGCGGCGGTGGCGGCCGGATCGTGGCCGGTATGCGGGTCGCGCTCGACGCATGGATCCTTGTAGGTGAAGGGTTCCCCGGTGGCGGCGTTGACGAGCTGCCCGAGCGGGTCTTCCTGGATCACGCAGCGGCGCACCGTCTGGGCATTTCGCGACGGTGACGGCGTCGTGCTGGCGAGCGGATTATCAAAGCCGTGCGGCGCATTGGGATACTCGGTCAGCTGCACGTCGCGGTCCGCCTTGACGAGGTGCTCGACGTAGCGCTTGCATGGCGCGACCGGATTGTAGTCGTCGGGCGTGCCATGAAAGATCCGGATCGGCCGGTTGGCGACGTCGCTGTCCGACATGTAGGTGGTCATGCAGTCCGGATAGAACGGGATATAGGCGGCGAACTCCGCTCCCGACTTGTTCCAGTTCTGGTGGAAGCGCCTGACGCTGGCATAGAGCGCCGCCTGGCCGCCGCGTGAAAATCCCATGAGCACGATGCGGCCCGGATCGACGCGCGGGTGCTTCGCCAAAATCTCGAGGGCGCGATAGGCGTCGAGGATCAGGTTGAGGCGGCCGAGCTGGGCCTGGTCGGTGCTGACGGCCGTGAGGCCGCGGCCGGTAAAGCCGTCGAGCGCGAAGGTGGAGATGCCCATCTCGTTGAGCTCGCGCGCCCACATGTCGATATTGGCGCCCATGCCGCCCGAGCCGTGCACGAGCACGACGGTCGGCATGCGCCCGCTGCCCTGGGCGATGCGCAGCTGCCCTGACACCGTGACCGGCTTGCCGTCGCGCTCGGCCTTGAGGAACTGCTGGTCCGACAGGGTCAGGGTCTGGATCGGGTGCAGCTCGGTCCGGGCGGCGATCTGCTTGAGCGAGGGCTCCGTCGCCAACGCCGGGAGCGACGCCATCAATGTCACCAGAACGACGCCAGGACGCATCATGGAAACCTCCCGTTCTGATTGTTCTTGTCGTTGGAGGCATTTCTGCGCAGAACCGCATGCAAGTAAAGCGGCAGCTTGCCTGGGCTGCCGATGCCCGGCGGCGGCTTGCCAGCCGTGGAGCTTGCGTGGTTAGAGACGGCCGATGGCACACCCCGACCGCTTCCTCCTCGCCGGCCTGATGGGCTGGCCCGTCATGCATTCGCGCTCGCCGAGGCTGCACAATTACTGGTTCGAGACGCACGGCCTCGCCGGCACCTACGTGCCGCTCGGCATCGAACCGGGCAAGCTCGAGGCCGCCCTGCATGCGCTCGCCCCGCTCGGCTTCGCCGGCTGCAACCTGACCATTCCGCACAAGGAGACGGCGCTCGCCTTCGTCGACGAGGTCGACGCGATGGCGCGCCGCATGGGCGCCTCGAGCTGTATCGTGGTGCGGCGCGACGGCTCGCTGCTTGCCACCAACAATGACGGCTACGGCTTCATCGAGGGCATCCTCGAGGCCGATCCGGGCTGGCGCGCCGATGCCGGGCCGATCGTCGTGATCGGCGCCGGCGGCGGCTCGCGCGCCGTGGTCTACAGCCTGGCCGAGCGCGGCGCCCGCGAGATCCGGCTGTTCAACCGCACTTTTGGCCGCGCCGAGGCGCTCGCGCAGGAGTTCGGAGGCCCGATCAAGGCGATGCCGTGGGAGGATCGTCACGCCGCCCTCGACGGCGCCGCCATGGTCGTCAACACCACCAGCCAGGGCATGGTCGGCCAGCCAGCGCTCGAACTCGATCTCAACAAACTGCCGACGCGCGCGCTGGTCGCCGACATCGTCTACATCCCGCGCGAGACGCCGCTCCTCGCCGCGGCGCGCAGCCGCGGCAACCGCACCGTGAACGGCCTCGGCATGCTCCTGCATCAGGCGCGCCCGGCCTGGAAGGCGTGGTTCGGCATCGAGCCTCGCGTCACGCCGGAGCTGCGCGCCCTCATCGAGGCAACGATTTGATCATTTCCGACTTCCACAATTGTCATGCCCGGGCTTGACCCGGGCATCCATCAGCACCGGCGCGATGGATTGCCGGGTCAAGCCCGGCAATGACACTGAAGAGAGGCCAGAGCCCAACAAGATGTCAGCAAAAACCCTGCAAACCTCCATCGCCACGGTGTCGCTGAGCGGCGGCCTCGCCGAAAAGCTCGAGGCCATCGCGGCCGCGGGCTTCAGCGGCGTCGAGATCTTCGAAGCCGACTTGCTGTCGTTCAACGGCACGCCGCGCGACGTGGCCAAAATGGTCGAGGGGCTCGGCCTGAAAATCCTGACCTTCCAGCCGTTCCGCGATTTCGAGGGCATGCCCGAGCCGCAGCGCGCCCGCACTTTCGCGCGCGCCGAGCGCAAGTTTGACCTGATGCAGGAGCTCGGCTGCAGCCAGCTGTTCGTGTGCAGCAACGTCTCGCCCGACTCGCTGGCCGGCCTCGAGCGCGCCGCCGCCGACTTCCACGAGCTCGGCGAGCGCGCCGCCAAGCGCGGCATCCGCGTCGGCTACGAGGCACTCGGCTGGGGCCGGCACATCTACGATTACCGCGACGCCTGGGAGGTGGTGCGGCGCGCCGACCACCCGGCCATCGGCATCGTGCTCGACAGCTTTCACATCTTTTCGCGGCGCACCGACCTGAAGGCCCTGCGCTCGATTCCGCGGGAAAAGATCTTTCTCGTCCAACTCTCGGACGCGCCCTGGCTCGACATGGACATCATGCAGTGGAGCCGGCATTTCCGCTGCTTCCCCGGACAGGGCGACTTTCCGCTGGCGGACTTCACGGCGGCGGTGGCGGACACCGGCTATGACGGCCCGCTATCGCTGGAAGTGTTCAACGACGAGTTCCGTGCCGGCTCGCCGCGCAGCGTCGCGGTCGACGGCCATCGCTCGCTGATCTTCCTGCTCGATCAGCTGCGCGGAAAGGTCGACGGCCTGACCAAATCTCTGCCGCCCCTGCCGCCGCGCTCGCAGTGCCTCGGCGTGGAATTCATCGAGTTCGCCGTCGACGAGGAAGCCGAGGCCGAGCTCACGCGCTTCATCGGTGCGCTCGGCTTTCGTCAGCGCGGGCAGCACAAGTCCAAGGCCGTGACGCATTGGGCGCAAGGAGGGATCAACATCGTCATCAACGCCGACCCGGAGGGCTTTGCGCATTCCTACCAGCTGACGCACGGGCCGTCGGTATGCGCGCTGTGCCTCAAGGTCGACAGCGCCGCGGCGACGCTCGATCGCGCCGAGAAGCTGCGCGACGTGCCCTTCCGGCAGCCGGTCGGCCCGGGCGAGCTCGAGGTGCCGTCCGTGCGCGGCCTCGGCGGCAGCCTGCTCTATTTCGTCGATGCGACCAGCGAGCTCAGCGCCATCTGGGAGGTCGATTTCGAGCCCGTGGCGGCGGCCGGCGGCCATTCCGATGCCGGGCTCACCGTCGTCGATCACGTCTCGCAATCGATGCATTACGAGGAAATGCTGTCCTGGCTTCTCTTCTACAACTCGCTGCTCGACGTGACCAAGACACCGCAGCAGGACATCACCGATCCGGGCGGCATCGTGAAGAGCCAGGTGATCCAGACGGGCGACGGCGCCCTGCGCATCGCGCTCAACGGCTCGCAGAGCCAGCACACCCTGTCGTCGCGCTTCCTGTCAGAGTTCGTCGGCTCCGGCGTCCAGCACATCGCCTTCGCCACCGACGACATCGTCGCGACGGTTCAGGTCCTGCGCGCCAACGGCGTCGCGATGCTGGCCATCCCGGAAAACTATTACGACGACCTCGAGGCGCGCACTGATCTCGCGCCCGAGCGCCTCGACATGCTGCGCGCCAACGGCATCCTCTACGACCGCGACGAGGGCGGGGAATTCCTGCAGGCCTACACGCAGAATTTCCAAAACCGCTTCTTCTTCGAGATCGTCGAGCGGCGCGGCTACAAAGGGTTCGGCGCTGTCAACGCGCCGATCCGCCTCGCCGCCCAGTCGCGCCTCGCGCGCAAGCCAATGCCGGCGCTGTGATTCACCTCCCCTGAAGGGAGAGGGCTAGATCTTCGAATAATAATGATCCCAGGTCTTCCTGAAGAGGCTCGGGGTGCGCAGCTTGACGCGGCACGCTTCCTGCTCCTCTTCGCTGAAGACGTACGGATCGCCGATCTGCATCGCCATGTATTGCCGGTAGGCGTTCTCCTCGACGTACGCGGCGAGCGCGAAGGCTTCGAGGATGTCGGCGCCGACCACGACGACGCCGTGCGCCTTAAGCAGCACCGCGGGACGCTCGCCGAGGATGTCGACGAGCTTCTCGCCCATTGGTCTCGTGTTGATCGACATCGGCGAATCCATCACCGGCATGTCGCCGAGCAGCACGCCCTGCGCGTAGACCATCTTGTAGGGATGGCCGGTCATGGTGAGGAATGTCGACCATCTGGGGTGAGTGTGGAACACCGCGTTGACGTCGGGCCGGGCGCGGTAGACCTCGGAGTGAATGTGGAATTCGAGCGGCGGCTTCTCGGTGCCCTCGACCAGGTTGCCGCTTAGGTCGACGCCGACGATGTCGTCCTCGGTGACGGCGCCGCGCACCGACGCGCCTGAATTGATGTAGAACGAGCCCGCGTCGCGGCGCACGCTGCAATGCCCGTTGTGGTCGATGATCTCGGCACGCTCGAGCATGCGGATGGCATCCGCCAGGCGGCGCTTCGAGCACCATTCCGGCGCCGACGCTGCGTCGACCGGCTTCGGCTTCACCTGCGCTTGCGACATGAGCTTCCTCGCTGATTGTACTTGGACGTCATAGGGCCTGACCTTACTGCGTGACCCGGCGCCTCCACAAATCCCACGACCGGCCCACGGTGGCGATGTTGATCGCGTCGGCGAGGCGGCCCTCCTCCTGGTCGAGGGCGGCGATGGGCCCGCCGAGCATCGTTGCCTGCAGCTGCAGCCGGGCGTTGACCTCGGTGAAGATCGCCCGGAACACGGTGTTGGGCACGTCCGGCCCGACCACGACCATGCCATGCGCCCGCAACAGGGCGACGGAGTTGTCGCCCAGGACCTCGGCCAGCGCGGCGCCCTTGTCGGGCGTGTTGATGACGATGTCGGTCGTGCCGAATTTGTCGCGGATGTCGAACACGTCGACGCCGGCCGCGATGAAGGCGGCGTTGTGATACATGGCGCGCATCGGCGTGCCGGTGAGCCCGAACGGGATCACCGAGGCCGAGTGGCTGTGCGCCACCGCCATCACGTCGGGCCGCCTGCGGTAGATCTCGCTGTGGATGAAGCGCTCGATGAAGCCGTTTCGGCCACCCGCATCGCAGGCCTCTCCCGCGAGGTCGAATTCCATGATGTCGTCGGCGGTGACGAGCGCCGGCGCCAGCGAGCGCGACATCAGGAAGCGCTCGGGATGGAGCGGGTGGCGCATCGAGAAATGGCCGGCGGCATCGAACACGCCCTGGTCCACCAGGATGCGGCTGGCGGCAGCGAGATCCTCGAGTAGCCCGCGCTCGACCACGCCGCCCGTGACCGGGGCGGGGGCGTTCCCCTGCCCCGCTTTGCCTGATAATTGGGCCGCTTTGGTCATTGGTCCTCCGGTGATCCGTTTGCCTGGCTGCTTGGCCAGAATTCGCTTCCGCGTCTAGTCCGAAAGGCAGCAACGTTAATGAATATCGCCGTCAGCAACGCGACCAATGTCATTCAGCGCTTGTCCTCCCAGGTCGCCGCCGCCACGCGCCTCCTCGTTATGGAGGGCATCCTCGATTACAGCGGCCACGTCTCGGCGCGGGTGCCCGGCCACGACGCCCTCCTGATCCAGGTGCGCGACGATTCGCGCGCCGAGGTGACACCGGAAGGCATGCTGCTGGTCGATTTCGACGGCAAGGTCCTGGAGGGCAAGGGCAAGCCGCCATCCGAGACCGTCATCCATACAGAGATTCTGAGGGCCCGGCCGGACGTGCAGTCGGTGCTCCACTGCCATATGGAGCTGGCGATCGCCTTCACGATGATGGAAGGCGTGCGGCTCGTGCCGATGCGCGCCCGCGCCGTGCGCTGGGAGAGCGGCATTCCGACCCACCCGGACCCGAGCCACATCAAGCTCCTCGAGCAGGGCCGCGCGCTGACGCAAACCCTCGGTCCGCATCACGCCGCGCTGATGCGCGCGCATGGCCTGATCGTCGTGGCCGAGTCAGTGCCGGCCATGCTCGTCGACGCCGTGCATTTCAAGGAGAATGCCAGCGCCCAGATGCAGGCCCTGCAGGCCGGCGCCAGGCCCCTGCCTTTGACGCCTGCCGAGATGGCGCAGATCAACCGCCACGAGATGCGCGACGCGCATATCCCAAAGCTATGGAACTACTACGTGCGCAAGGGCGTCGCCGCGGGCGTCCTGCCGCGCGACTGGGAGCTGCTGTAACTGTAAACCCTCTCCCCACCGGGGAGAGGGGGCCTATTGCTGCGGCGGGCCGATGATCTCGTTGAGCCGATCGATACTGGCTTTCGGCGCGCCGGCGATCTCGGCGACGATCTGCTGAAGCTCCTCGCCCGGCACCGGCTCGATATCGAGATTCTGCTTCTTCGCTTCATCGATGAAGGCCGGATCCTTGAGCATCGCATCGAAGGCGGCGCGCAGCGCCTTCACCCGGTCCGCCGGCACGCCGGGCGGCGCCAGCAGGGGGCGGCCGATCGCGGTCGGCGACGAGAGCAGCCTGAGCACCGCCTTGTCCTCGGGATTCGATGCGAGGTCCATGAGCAGCGGAACGTCGGGGAGGTCGGCGGTCTTCTTCAGGCCGATCTGCACGAGAATGTTGATCTTCTTGTCGCGGATCCAGTCCGGTCGCGTCCCCTTCCACGAGCCCCAGCTGTTGCTGCCGCGGCCGGCCACCTCACCGCGCTCCATGGCGAGATTGATGTCGTTGCCGCCAGGATAGCCGTAGACGACCTTGAACTTGGTGCCGACGAGGGCGTTCATCGCCTTCGGAAACTGCGCCGAGGTGTTGTTGCCGGTGGCGCCGATCGGGACTTCCTGCTTCTTCGCATCCTCGATCGTCTTCACGGGCGAGGTGTGCCACGTCACGGTGGTGTTGTTCTCCGCGGCGGGATTGCCGATCCAGTTGAACTTGACCGCGTCGAACTGGATGGTCTTGTCGCCGCGCGCCTGCTCGAGCGCCAGCGACTGGTCGATGACAGCGAGCACGGTGCCGTCCTTGCGGGCGACGTTGTAAAGGTAGTTGCCGGCGACCCGCCCGCCGCCGCCCGGCATGTTGCGCGGCACGATCGTCGGCTTGCCCGGGATGTGGTCGCCGATATGGCGCGCCATGAGCCGGGCATAGGCGTCGTAGCCGCCGCCGGCGGTGAAGCTGATCACCAGATCGATCGTCTTGCCCTTGTAGAATTCCTCGACGGTCTGCGCCGCAGCGGGACCGGCCAGCGCCAACCCGAAGCCGGCGAGCAGCAGGGCCGAAGGACGCGTGAAGCCGGGCATGCGTCTCCCAAAACCTTGTTTTCTCATTGCAATGAACCTCGTCACCATGCCTCTATGAGCGCGACGCATAGCAATGCCGTTGCGTTCTCGTCCAGCACCCCGGAGAATCGAGAGGGTCACGCGTGCCGGTCAGCCGCGCCAATGGGCTCGACATCCATTACGAGAAGGCAGGCTCCGGCCCGGCGCTCGTGCTCATCCACGCCCTGCCCTTCGACCACAACCTGTGGCTCTACCAGGTCGCGAGCTTCTCCCAGCATTTTACGACCATCGCCATGGACCTGCGCGGCTGGGGCCGCTCGGCCAAGCCGCGCACGCCCTTCTCCTTGCGCGACATGGGCGACGACATTGTCGGCATCCTGTCGGACGAAGGCCTCGACAAGGCGATCCTGCTCGGCTGCAGCATCGGCTCCAAGATCGCGCTGATGCTGGCCTGCGACCACGCCGAGCTCGTGCCCGCCGCCATCCTGGTCGGGGGCAACAGCGGGCCGCAGCACCAGTTCGGCCACCGCATCGCCGCCTACCGGGCGCATGCCGAGGCGGGCACGTTCAGGGACTACCATCTGTCGCATCTCCGGCACGGGGTCACCGAGGCCTGGGCCGACAGCCCGGTCGGCCGTTACCTGCTGCAAGGCTTCGTCGAACGCGGCGAAGCCCTCGATGCCGAGAGCATCGCCGAGGTGTTCGGCGCGCTCGGCACGTCCAACCTCACGCCGAAGCTCGCCGCCTATGACCGCCCGCTCCTGATCGTCAACGGCGAGTTCGACGACGCGCGGCCGGGCGGAACCAGGACCGCTTCGCTGATCAGTCAGGCCGAGCATGTCGTGCTGCCCGGCACGGGGCATTGCTGCTTCCTCGAAGACCCGGCCGGCTTCGACGACACGGTGCGCGGCTTTCTCGCGCGCAACGGGCTTTGGCCGTCGCCGTGACGGGGACACGAAGGACTGGGGCTGTGTCAATGACGGAAAAATTGCTGGCCGGCAGGGTTGCGCTGATCACCGGCGGCGGCGGCGAGATCGGCGGCGCCATCGCCCGGCGATTCGCGGCGGAAGGCGCCGCGGTTCTGGTCGCCGACCTGCGCCTTGCCGCGGCCGAAGCTGTCGCCGCCGACATCGTCAGTGCAGGTGGCCGCGCCGCCGCGCTCGAGACCGACGTCGCGCGTGGCGACCACGTTGAGCGCGCGGTGCGCGAAGTCGTGCAGCGTTACGGCAAGCTGACGACGCTGGTGAACGTCGCCGCGGCGGTGACGCCCGACGCCACCGTCGAAACGCTGAGCCTCGATCAGTGGAACGAGGCTTTCGCCATCAACCTGACCGGCGCCTTCCTGACTGCCAAACACGCCGTTCTGGAAATCCGCAAGGCGGGCGGCGGCACGATCATCAACATCGCCTCGCAGCTCGGCCAGATCGGGGTGGCGAAACGCGCCGCTTATTCGAGCAGCAAGGCGGCGCTGATCCAGTTCACCAAATGCCTCGCCATCGACCACGCGCCGGACAACATCCGCGCCAACTCGCTTTCGCCCGGCAGCATCGACACGGCGCGCACGTTGCGGCGCTTCAACGGCGACCGTGAAGCCGGCAACCGGGCGCGCGGGCCGTATCATCTTCTCGGCCGCACCGGGCGAGCCGAGGAGATCGCCAGCGGCGCCTTGTTCCTGGCCTCTGACGAATCCTCGTTCATGACCGGCGCCGACCTTCTGCTCGACGGCGGTTACCTTGCCTTCAAGGGCACGCTCTCGCTACAGTCCGGGGCAAACGAGACGTAGCGGGAGGACGAGGATGCCCGGTTTGCTGCGGACGCTCGCATTCGTGCTTGCCTTGGCGGCGCTCGGTGCCCAGCCGGCCCGGGCCGAACCGGTGGCCGACTTCTACCGCGGCAAGACCGTCTCCCTGATCGTCAGCTCGGCCACGGGCGGCGGCTACGACCTGCTCGCGCGCATCATCGCCAGGCATCTCGGCAAGCACGTTCCCGGCAACCCGACGATCGTCGTCAGGAACATGCCGGGCGCCGGCGGCATCGTCGCCACCAACCACCTCTACAATGTTGCGGCGAAGGATGGCACGGTGATCGGCGGCGTGCAGGCCAACACGCCGATCGAGCCGCTGATCGGCACCAAGGAGGCCCAGTACGACGCCACCAAGTTCAACTGGCTCGGCTCGCCCAGCACCGAGGTCGGCATGCTCGTGGTCTGGCACGCCGCCCCCGTCGACAGCATCGAAGACGTCAAGCGCCGGCAGATCTCGGTCGGAGCCTCCGGCGCCAATTCCACGCCGAGCTTCTACGCGCGCCTGCTCAACGAGACGCTCGGCACCAAGCTGAAGATCATCGTCGGTTATCCCGGACAGACGGAGGCGTTTCTCGCCATGGAACGGGGCGAGGTCGACGGCTATCCGAGCGTGTTCTACTCGTCGCTGATGGCCGTGCGGCCGCACTGGATCAAGGACAAGAAGGCCAAGATCCTCGTCCAGTTCGGCGCCGCGCCGCAGCCCGAGATCGCCGACGTGCCTTTCGCGCCCAACCTGATCACCAACCCCGACGACAAGCTCCTGATGGAGGCGGCCTTTGCGCCGCTGGCGCTCGGCCGGCCGTATCTGATGCCGCCGGGCACGCCGCCCGACCGCGTCGCCGCCATGCAGGCGGCGCTCGCGGCGACGTTCAAGGATGCCGAATTCCTCGCCGACGCCAAGTCGGCAGCCCTCGACATCAATGCGCCGCGCAACGGCGCCCAGCTGCAGGAAGTGGTCGAGCGCGCCTACAGGACGCCGCCGCACATCGTCGAGCGCCTGCGCAAGCTGCAGCAGCAGTAGCGAGCGCACGACGGGCTTGTCATGGTCGGGCTTGTCCCGGCCATCTCGACCGGAAAGACACGCACGTTTTGTAATCGAGATCACCGGGACCCGGCCGCATCGGGCCGAGCGTCGCGGTTCACTCCAGGCGCACGTTCCTGGAAAAGTCGTAGTCGCGTTCGATCTCGCTGTTGAAGCTCCAGCTTACGATGCCGGCCTTTTGACCGGGTTCGAAAACGGTCTTGAGGAAGCGCTGCTGGTCGGCCCAGCCGGCATCGGCCTGCGGCGCCCGGTAGCGGCCCGGCATGGTGTCGTTGAGCCAGCCGTGCGGCGCGCCCGCATAGACGTGGATCTCGTAGGTCTTGCGGTGCTCCTCGAGGGCGTTGCGGAAGCGGCGCACGTCATCCATCGAGATGATGTGGTCGGCGGCGCCGAAGGCCCCGAAGACCGGGCAATCGAGCGCCGCGATGATCTCCTCGAGCGGCTTCGCATTCAGCTTGCTGACGGGCCATTCCCGCTTCGAGGCGGCCCCGTACCAGACCACCGCCGCGGTGATCGGCCGCTCGGCGGCGAAGACGAGGGGATGGCGCCCGGTCTGGCAATAGCCGGCGACCGCGACCCGTTCCATGTCGGCGCCCTTGTCGCCGGCGGCCGCGGCAAGCGCCGCCCCGATCAGCTCGACCGCCTCGGCGTCGCTCATGTCGTAGCGGGAATCACCGGCGTTCAGCGCCGTCTGGTCGGGGTGGCGGTAGAAGAAATTGGGCGCCATGGCGAAGAACCCGTCGGCGGCGCATTTTTTGGCAAGGTCGCGGGTATGCGTGACGAGGCCGTAGCGCTCGTGCATGAGCACCACGACCGGGTGCCGCCCGCCCCCGGCCGGCCGCGCCACGAAGGCCGGCATGCCGCCCGGGCACGTGATGTCCGCCGTCTGAACAGTCTTCGGCATGCTCCCCCTCCTTTTTTTTGTCATGCCCGGGCTTGACCCGGGCATCCATGCGACGCGCGTGCTTGCCTCAGCCGTGGGTATGGATTGCCGGGTCAAGCCCGGCAATGACAAAAACAGGACGGACCGGCGCAGTGCCCCGGCGTGGACAAACGGCGCGTATCGAACTACGGGTCGGCACGGTTTTCGGCCCGCGAAGCAGGAGGGTCCGGCGCGTCCGGGCAAGTCACTGGTCCATGGTCTTGACGTCGTCTGAACCTGCCGCGAGCGCGCTCTCCCCGATCGAGGAGGTGATCGAGGACGCGCGCAACGGCCGCATGTTCATCCTCGTCGACGACGAGGCCCGGGAGAACGAGGGCGACCTGATCATCCCGGCCGAGAAGGCCTCGCCAGAAGCCGTCAACTTCATGGCCAAATACGCGCGCGGCCTGATCTGCCTGGCGATGACCCGCGAGCGCGTCGAGACGCTCGGCCTGCAGCTGATGGCGCCGCGCAACCAGACCCG
Source organism: Beijerinckiaceae bacterium (assembly GCA_036556825.1). Taxonomy (GTDB): domain Bacteria; phylum Pseudomonadota; class Alphaproteobacteria; order Rhizobiales; family Beijerinckiaceae; genus JAJKJG01. The sequence continues at coordinate 33,893 of DATBIR010000133.1, read as the reverse complement.
CCATCAGACCGCCTTCACCGTCTCCATCGAGGCGCGCGAAGGCGTCACCACGGGCATTTCGGCGGCCGACCGGGCGCACACGATCTCGGTTGCCATCAACCACAACCGGGGCCGCCAGGACATCGTCTCGCCGGGGCACGTCTTCCCGCTGATCGCGCAGGACGGTGGTGTCCTGGTGCGCGCCGGCCATACCGAGGCCGCCGTCGACGTGGCGCGCCTGGCCGGCCTCAACCCATCCGGCGTGATCTGCGAGATCATGAACGACGACGGCACCATGGCCCGGATGCCGGACCTCGTGACATTCGCGCAGACGCACGGGCTCAAGATCGCCACGATCGCCGACCTGATCGCCTACCGCCGCCGCACAGAGCAGCTGGTCGAGCGCATCCACGAGACGGCGATTCACAGCCGCTTCGGCGGGGACTTCAAGGCCGTGATCTACGCCACCAAGATCGGCTACATCGAGCACGTGGCGCTGGTCAGGGGCGACGTCTCCGGGACCGAGCCGGTGCTCGTGCGCATGCACCAGCACAGCATCCTGGCCGACAGCCTCGGCGACATGACCAGCAGCCACTTCTTCGGCGGCGAGGCGCGCGCCCGCGGCGGCGAGCTCGAGGCGTGCATGCGGCTGATCGCCGAGAAGGACCGCGGCGTCGTCGTGATCATCCGCGAGCCGACGCCCACCAGCCTCAGCCGTTCGATCCGCGAACGCGAAGGCCAGGCGATGCGCACGCCGATCGCGCAGCTGCGCCAGTTCGGCATCGGCGCCCAGATCCTGCTCGATCTCGGCGTCCGCGACATGATCCTGTTGTCCAACACCCGGCGCACCATCATCGGCCTTGACGGCTACGGGCTGCATGTCATCGATCAGCAGCCGATTCCCGATCTGCCGGACGACCGCGGACCGCCCCCGGGCGAGAGGCGCCAAGCGGAGACCTCCCGCCGACCCTGAAGTGAGAGTGATGAACGAGCAACGACGCAAAGAAGAGCCGCAAGGCCTTGTGGATCTGGGTGGAATCAAGATCGAAGTGGAGCGGCGCGGACGCGGGGCGCCCATGCTGCTTCTCTACGGCGAAGAGGCGCTGGAGCTCGAAGCGCCGTTTCTCGACGAACTCGCCAAAAGCTACGAGCTGATCATCCCTTCGCCGCCGGGCTTCGGCCGCTCCGAGAGGCCCGACTGGATCACCAATCCCGACGATATCGCCTATCTCTATCTCGACCTCGTCGAGCGCCTGCAGTTGCGCAAATTGGTCGTGCTCGGCTTCTCGCTCGGCGGCTGGATCGCCGCCGAGATGGCCACCAAGGACGATTCGTTCATCTCCAAACTCGTGCTGGTGGACCCTTTCGGGATCAAGGTGGGCGGCCCGACCGACCGCGACATCCAGGACATCTGGCTGCTGCATCCGGACCGCGTCACGGCGCTCAAATGGTCGGATCCGCGCCACGCCAAGCGCGACTACGCGGCGATGTCCGAGGACCAGCTCACCATCGTCGCGCGCAACAACGAGTCGTTCGCGCGCTTCTGCTGGGAGCCCTACATGCACAACCCCAAGCTCAGGCACCGGCTGCACCGTATCCAGGTGCCGACGCTGCTCGTCTGGGGCGAGAATGACGGGCTGGTCACGCCGGCCTACGGCGAGGCCTATCGCAAGCTGATCCCGGGCGCCGCCATCACCACGATCGCCAAGGCCGGGCACCTACCGCATGTCGAGCAGCCCGAGGCCTTCCTCGAGCGCCTGCGCGCTTTCCTGAGCTGATCAGCTCCGACACGACAACGACCGGGAGGCAACATGGAAGCCTGGCACTTCACCGAGATGCCCTATCCGCATCTGCCGTCGCTCGACGACATTCCCTCGATCCGGGTGACGATCCCGAGCAAGCATTTCGATCCGAAGGTCGGGGCCGACCTCTACAACCGCTATCTCGACGAGCACGTGATCGCCGACGAGCTCGGCCTGCACATCATGCTCAACGAGCATCACCAGACCGCCACGTGCCTCAACGCCGCGGCGCCGCTGATGGCGTCCATCCTGGCGCGCCAGACCACGAAGGCGCGCATTTGCATCCTCGGCAATCCCATCGCCAATCGCGGCGACCCGATCCGTATCGCCGAGGAAATGGCCATCATCGACTGTCTGTCGCGCGGCCGTCTCGACTGCGGCTTCGTGCGCGGCGTGCCCTATGAGATATTCGCCGCCAACACCAATCCGACGCAAACCGTCGAGCGGCTGTGGGAAGGCGTCGACCTCGTCGTCAAGGCGTGGACCTCGCATGAGGGCCCGTTCAACTTCGAAGGCCGCTTCTGGCACAAGCGCGCCGTCAACGTATGGCCGCGTCCCTATCAGACGCCGCACCCGCAGGTGTGGATCACCGGCTCCAGCGACAAGGAAGGGATCAAGAAGGTTGCCGACCGCGGCTACGTCTTCGCCACCTTCCTGCAGCCACACGACAAGGTGCGCGAGATGTTCGATGTCTACCGCGCGCATTTCATCGAGCGCGGCCTGCCGGGCGGCGGCGGCACGGCTTTCATGCCGCTCGTCTACACGGCCGATTCGGAGGAGGAGGCTGAGAAGGGCGCGCAGGAGCTCACCTGGTATATGAAGGCCAAGACCGAGCCGCAGTTCCGCAACCCGCCCGGCTACGTGCCTGTGTCGTTCAACGTAAAAGCCCTGCAGGGCGCCTATTCCGGCCGCACCGATGCGATGCGCAGCCTGAAGCTCGAGGATCAGCGCGAGAAGGGCGTCATCATGTACGGCACGCCCGATTCGGTGGTCGAGCAGGTCAAGCGCTTCTACGACCGGGTCGGCGGCTTCGACCACCTGCTGATGATGCAGCAGGCCGGTTTCCTCGATCATCAGCGCACCGTGCGCAGCATGACCCTGTTCGCGAAAGAGGTTTATCCGCGCATAAAGGATCTGCCGCGCACGGCTCCAAAGAAGGCGATGGCGGCGGCGCAATGAGGGAGGGCCGGTATTGCCTCGTTGACGGCATCCGCACGCATTATTTCGAAGCCGGCGCCGAGCACCGCGACCGGCGCCCGAGCGTGCTGTTGCTGCACTCGGCCGAATACGGCGGCGCCGCCGAGTTCTCGTGGGAGTTCAACATCGAGCCGCTGGCGCAGCGCTATCATGTCGTCGCGCCGGATCACCTCGGCTTCGGCCTGACCGACAAGGTCTTCGACTTCAACGGCCAGTTCGAGCGCCGCATCGCCCATATCCGGCGCTTTCTCGAGGTGGCCGGCATCAGCCGGGTGCACGTCATGGGCAGTTCCATGTCCGGCGGCATGAGCCTCGCCGTGGCGGCGCGAGCGGAGCCGGACTGGCCGATCGTGACGCTCACCGTGTGCTCCGGTGGCGGCGACGCGCCCGACAACGAGGCGCGCCGCATCCTCAACACCTATGACGGCACGCGCGAGCACATGCGCCGCATCGTCGAGGTGATGTTCGTCGACCGCAAATGGGCCGACAACGAAGCCTATATCGAGCGCCGCTGGAAGATGGCGGCGCTGCCCGGCGCCTGGGAGGCGACCTCCGCCGCCCGCTTCAAGGCCCCGTTCCGCGGACCGCCAGCGCGCCGCGAGCGTGACAACATCGCCTATGCCGCGATCGATGTCCCGACCCTGGTCTTCGCGGGCCGACTCGATCCCTTGCGCAAGCCGAACTACACGGACGAATTCGTGCCGCTGATTGCGGACGCGCGGCTGCACGTATTCGAGCGGGCCGCGCATATGGGCAATATCGAATGCGCCGACGAGTTCAACGCGGTGGCGCTGCACTTCCTGAAGCAGAGGGATTGATCGGCTTGCGACCGGTCGCCGAGCCGGTCAACGAACCTAGAACAATCGGGAGAAGGCGCATGGCCAAGGACGCAATCGTTTCGGACGAACTGGCGAAGAAATTCGCCACCGAGAAGGACACGCCGTATACGCGCTGGGTACGCAGCGAGGGCCTCGACATCATCAGCGGCCACTATGTGCGCAACCTGCGCACCGTCGAGCTGAAGCCGTGGGCGCGGCGCGGCGGCAAGGGCGTCTACATCAACCACGACGCCTCGCGCACCTCGAACGATTGCTACGTCTGCGAGATCCCGCCCGGAAAGAGCCTCGCGCCGCAGCGCCAGCTTTACGAGGAGATGATCCTGGTCCTCGACGGTCGCGGTTCGACGACCGTGTGGAACGACGCCGGCAAGCGCATCACCTTCGAGTGGAAGGCCGGCGCCATCTTCGCCATCCCGCTGAACGCGTGGCACCAGCATTACAACGGCTCGGGCCAGGAGCCGGTGCGCTACGTGGCGGTCACCAACATGCCGCCGGTGATGAACCTCTACGAGGACGTCGCCTTCATCTTCAACACGCCTTACGACTTCAAGAACCGCTTCAACGGCGAAGCGGATTATTTTTCCGCCAAGACCGAGCAGCAGGGGCTGCGGCTCGACACCAACTTCATCGCCGACGCGGTCAACCTGCCGCTCGCCAGCGCCAAGGAGCGCGGCGCCGGCGGCGGCCATATCCGCTTCAACATGGCCAAGGGCTCGCTGCCGAGCCACATCTCGCAGTTTCCGGTCGGCACCTACAAGAAGGCGCACGCACACGGGCCGAGCGCCCACGTCATCATCCTCAGCGGCGAGGGCTATTCGCTGATGTGGCCGGAAGGCGCCGAGCCGAAGCGTTACGACTGGGAGGTCGGCTCGCTCATCGTGCCGCCGAACATGTGGTTCCACCAGCACTTCAACACCGGCACGACCCCGGCGCGCTATCTCGCCTTCAAGCACGAGGTGGCGCTGATCCGCAACGGCCAGGGCGTGCCGACCTGCTGGTACAGCCGGCGCATCGGCGGCGACCAGATCGACTACGCCGACGAGACGCCCCAGCTGCGCACCATGTTCGCCGATGCGTTGGCGAAGCACGGGCTCAAGCCGCGCATGGACGAGGCCTATGCCGCCGAGGCCGCCGACCTGCCCGCCAAGGTGGCGTGATTATACGGCGCGCTCCCCTCACCTCACCCCACCCTCTCCCCGCAAGGGGAGAGTCCGCCGGGAGTTATTCGGCCGGGGTCGCGGGCGCGACGCCGGTAACCTGCGCCGACGGTTCCTCGCTGAGCCACCGGTAGAGGACGCCTCCGAGCATGCCGCCGATCAGGGGAGCGACCCAGAACAGCCACAGCTGGGCGATCGCCCAGCCTCCGACGAAGACGGCGGGTCCGGTGCTCCGGGCCGGGTTCACGGATGTATTGGTCACCGGGATGCTGACCAGATGGATCAGCGTGAGCCCGAGACCGATCGCGATCGGCGCGAATCCCGCGGGCGCCTTGCCATGGGTCGCACCCATGATGATGAAGAGGAACGCCGCCGTCAGGACAACCTCGGTGACGAATGCAGAGAGCAGACCGTATTTGCCCGGCGAATGTTCTGCATAGCCGTTGGCCGCGAAGCCTTTGGCGAGGTCGAAGCCCGGCGCCCCTCTCGCAATCACGTAGAGGACGAGCGCGGCCAGGACGGCGCCGACCACCTGCGAAACGACGTAGGAGCCGACATCCCTGACAGGGAAGCGTCCGCCGGCCGCGAGGCCGGCCGTGACCGCGGGATTGAGGTGGCAGCCCGAGATGTGGCCGATCGAATAGGCCATCGTGAGGACGCTGAGGCCGAAGGCCAGCGAGACGCCGAGCAGCCCGATGCCAACTTCAGGGAAGCCGGCAGCGATGACGGCGCTGCCACACCCGGCAAAGGTGAGCCAGAACGTGCCGATCGCCTCGGCAGCGCATTTCCGAACATCCATGATCTCCTCCCGTGTTGGCCGCAGCGCCGCTGAGGAGCGACATCGACAATCGTCGATTCAAGAAAGGCTGTCGTAAGCCTAGTCGCCGCGTGAACCGTTTTTCGGTCGGGCCAGCCTAGCAGCCGCCTCCAACGGCGAACAGTCACTGCCAGAACGCCTGCAAGCCCAAGGCGGGCCGGGGTCTCACGCCACCTGCGCGTCGAGCGTGGCGCGTTCGGCCGCGTAGGCGTCGTCCATGCGCGGCTTGAGGCCGTGCCTGGCGAGCGCCTCGGCGAACATGGTGCGCACCTCTCGCGTCTCATCGGCATAGTCGATCTGGTTGCCGCCCTGGCGCCGGCTGATCCACGACATCGGCACGCCTTGCGCGTTTCTCGGCGACCAGTGCTTGAAGGCGAGATAACGCGCCGGGGTCGGCCCGGAATTGAAATGCTGGTGGAACCAGGCGTTCGGCGGCACGATCATCGTGCCCGGCTGCCAGTCGTAGCGGCGCGGCTCCTCGCCTTCCGGCCACATCAGCGAATAGCCCTCGCCGCTGAGCACGATCACATGCGCGCCCGGCCCGTGCTTGTGCGCCTTCTTGTAGGTGCCGACCGGGAATTGCGAGATGTGGCTGGCGAGCGAGGCTTTGGCCATGTTGAAGCGGATATGACCGCCGCCGGCGCCGCGCTCCTTCGCCTCGATCAGCGGCATGTTGACCGCGTCCGGCACGAAGTTGGTCTGCATCAGGAAGCCGATCTGCTCGCCCTTGGCGGCAAAATAATCGGGCTCGCCGGCGAAACGGTTCCTGAAGTCGAAGCGCGTGTTGAAGATGAAATCGACGTCGTCATAGAGGTTGAGGACGGACGGGCAGTTGGTCACCGCGACGTAGCGCGCCGCCTGCTGGCCCGAGCCGTTGAAGTGCTGGTGCCAGGTGTTCAGCGGAATGGCGAAGATAGCGCCGGCCTTCCACTCGAAGGTGATGCGCTGGCCGGCGTCGTTCCACACCGTGGTCGAGCCGCGGCCGTCGAGCACCAGGATCATTTCCTCGAACAGCTGCCGCTGCGGCGCCAGCTTGCCGCCCGCCGGGATCTCGCAGACGTAGCAGTCGTTGGAGGTGCGCGACGCCTCGTGATTGATGAAAACGCCGGCGCCGCCGCGCCGCGCCCACGGCTTCAGCGCGACGGTGCGCAGGTTCGGGATGTAATGCGCGGCGATGATGTCGAGACCTTCGGAGCGCACCCAGCGCAGATAGGGCGAGTCCTTCTCGGTGGCGAATTTATTCGCCAGGTCCTCGGAAACGATCGTCTTGTCCGCCACCGGCTTCCTCCTTCTCCCGGCCGTCAGCTGCGCGGCTGACCGCTCGTCGCCGCCGTGGATCCCCGGTTTTCCCGAGAGCGCCCGCGTCAAGGCGCAAGTCGGGAACGCCCGACTTGCGTCTCAGGTAAAGCATTCCGCCGCGCAGGCAAGCGCCGCCGCCAGGCAGGCTCCCGCCCGCCGCGCTCGCTCGCGCGGGCCATGGTCATGGCAGGAACAGGCCGCCGTTGACGTGGATCGTCTGCCCGGTGACGTAGCCGCCGCTCGGCTGGCACAGCGTGCGCACGATCTCGGCGACCTCCTCCGGCCGGCCCTCGCGGCCGACCGGCGGCTGGTGCGAGATGCCCTTGCCGGACGTGGCCGAGCGCTCGCCGCCGATGCGGCCCGGCACGACGCAGTTGACGGTGACGCCCTTCTGCGCGAACTCGAGCGCCAGGGCGCGCGTGAAGCCGATCAGGCCCGATTTCGCGGCGCCGATATGGGCACGCCCGGACGCGCCGAGATGGGCGCTGACGCCGCCGATATTGACGATGCGCCCGTAGCTGCGCGCCACCATGTGGGGCAGGACCGCGCGCGAGCACAGGAAGGCGCCGTCGAGAATGATGCCGGTCAGCCTGCGCCACTCGGCGAAGGACATCTCCAGGAACGGCGCCTCGCCGCGGTCGGCGGCATTGTTGACGAGAATGTCGATGCGCCCGAAGGCTTCGATCACCGCCTCGGCCATGCGTTTGACGGCCGCCTCGTCGGTGACGTCGGCCAGTTGCACGAGCGCGCGTCCGCCGTTCGCCTCGATCTCTTTGGCCGCCGCCTGGGCCTCCTCGCGCGAGGCGCGGGCATGGATGACCACGGCCGCGCCGTCGCGCGCCAGCGCCGCCGCCATGGCCTTGCCGATCCGGCGCACGCTGCCGGTGACGATCGCGACTTGCCCGTCGAGAGGGCGCGTGGGATTCAAGGGTTTCTCCAGGAGATCGAAGCGGGGATGACGTTAGACAGCGAGGTTCTGTCCTGGTCAACCGCTGTGGAGATGTCGCGGGATTGCTCGTTCGCGGACGCGAGGCGCGGCCACAAGCCAGCCTGGCTGGACCGGGACGGCGCAGTATTTTGCTGAAATCTAGCAGGAGATCGTTGCAACTTTAAGTTTCTATATCCGAGATATTCCTCTGGCGACGGCAGGACGCATTCGCTCGGCCGCGCTCATCTCGCACAGGCGCGTCCTGCCGAGCGTCTGCGGCCCACCGCTCGCAACGCGTCGCCGCCGTCTGGACTTGCCGCGGTGATCGGCGCAAACGAAACGCGTGCTCGGCAACAAGACCGAGCCGTCTAGACGCGTCGGGAGAAGCGAACCATGAGGAGAGACAAGCCGCCCTTCCGCGCCGACATGGTCGGCAGCCTGCTGCGCACGGCGCCGCTCAAGGCGGCGCGCGACCAGCGCGCCAGGGGCGCCATCACCCTCGAGGAGCTCAGGCAGGTCGAGGACCGCGAGATTCGCGGCATCATCAGGAAGCAGGAGGAGATCGGCCTTCAGGCGGTGACCGACGGCGAGTTCCGCCGGGCGTGGTGGCATTTCGATTTTCTCGGCGGGCTCGACGGCGTCGAACTGATCGAGGTCGAGCACGGCATCCAGTTCGCCGGCGTTCAGACGAAAGCCCAGGCGCCGCGCGTCATGGGCAAGATCGGCTTCTCGGGCCACCCGATGCTCGATCATTTCAGGTTCTTGAAGGAGAACACGACGCGGGTGCCCAAGATGACGATCCCGGGTCCGAGCATGCTGCACTACCGGGGTGGCCGGAAAATGATCAATGCGGGCATCTATCCCGACATGGACGGCTTCTACGCCGACCTCGGCGCCGCCTACAACAAGGCCGTGAGGGCGTTCTACGATGCGGGCTGCCGTTACCTGCAACTCGACGACATTTCGTTCGCCTATCTGTGCGATCCGAACCAGCGGCAGATGCTGCGCGAGCGCGGCGACGATCCCGACAGACAGCCGGAGATCTATGCCGGCCTCGTGCGCGCCGCGCTCGCGGACAAGCCGGCTGACCTGACCATCACCATGCATCTGTGCCGCGGCAATTTCCGCTCCACCTTCGTGGCGTCCGGCGGCTACGAGCCGATCGCCGAGATCCTGTTCAACGGGATGCCCGTCGACGGCTACTTCATGGAATGGGACACGGAGCGCGCCGGCGGTTTCGAGCCCCTGCGTTTCCTGCCGAAAGGCAAGAGCGTGGTGCTCGGCCTCGTCACCTCCAAGACCGGCACGCTGGAGAAGAAGGGCGACCTCAAGCGCCGCATCGAAGAGGCCGCCCGGCACGCCGATCTCGAGCAGCTGTGCCTCAGCCCGCAATGCGGCTTTGCCTCGACCGAGGAGGGCAATATCCTGGCCGAGGACGAGCAATGGGCCAAGCTCCGGATGATCGTCGAGATCGCCGAGGAGGTCTGGGGAAACGCAGCGAAGACCGCGCAACCAGGCGCGCCGGCACGAAGCGCCTGAGGCGAGATCGGGCGGTCACGGCTTGCGCCGACGGCCTGCCGGCGCGCCGGAGCGCAACAGGGAGGAAGGGATGCCAGGACTTGTCCGCGCGGCGGCCATGGCTGCGCTCTGCTTTTGGCCGCATCTCGCGCTCGCGCAGCCGCTGGGGCTCGGCACGAGCCCGCAGGCGACGCTGACCTACGCCATCGGCTCGGCGGTCTCGAAAGTGCTCGCCGAGAAGGCCCGCATGCAGTCGCGCGTGCAGCCCTCGAGCGGCACGGGCACCATGATCCCACTGGTCAATTCCGGCGAGATCGACATCGGCTTCTGCAACACCCAGGAGCTTTACGATGCCTTTCATGGCGTCGGCACGTTCGACAAGCGGCCCAATCCGAAGCTGCGCGCCGTCGGCGTGCTGTTCCCGATCCGCGTCGGCCTGTTCGTGCGCAACGACTCGCCGATCACGTCGGTCAAGGATCTCAAGGGCCGCACGATCACCTACGGCTACACGAGCCAGGAGATCATCAGGACGACCATCGACGCGATGCTGGCGAGCGCCGGCCTGACCATCGGCGACCTGCGCCCCGTGCTGGTGCCGAACCTCATCCGCGGCGTCGATGAATTGATCAGCGGGCGTGCCGACGTCTCCACTTTCGCCATCGGGACCGCCAAGGTGGCCGAAGCCGATGCCGCCGTCGGCATCCGTTATCTGCCGCTCGACGACGGCCCCACCGCCGTCGCCGCCATGCAGAAATGGTTCCCGGTCGCCTACATGGGCAAGGTCGAGCCGGCGCCGCACCTGCCGGGCGTGCGCGCGCCGATCGCGACCATGCATTACGATTACACGATCTTCGCTAATGCTGACCTTGCCGCCGAGCGCGTGAAGACCATCACGCGCGCGATCGCCGAAAACAAGGACACGCTCGCGCAAAGTCTTCCCGCCTTCCGCGACATGAGCCCGGAGCGCCTGTACAACAGGATCAAGGTTCCCTTTCATGACGGCGCGATTGCGTATTACCGGGAAAAAGGCATCCAGGAGAGCCAGTGATCCGGGTCCTGCGCCGTATTGCGCGCAACGTTGCGCAATTGCGTGAGCGTATTGCATTGTATTGCGCGGCATCGAGGACGTGAATGCTGCGCCGCTCGATTGAGCCGCTGAAGACGATCCTCCGCGCCGCGATCGTGGCGTCGGTGATCGCCTGGATCGTCGATGTTCCCGGCCGGCTCGGCCTGGCGCTGTTCACCGAGCAGATGCTCGTGGCCGTGCTCGGCTTCGCCCTGGCCCTCTGCTTTCTGGTCTTTCCCTGGCGCGTCCGGCATCGCGGCGAAGCCGCGGTCGCCGAGGCCGAGATGGGCAAGGCGGCGATGCCCGCCGGCGCGATCGACCTGATCTGCGCAGCGCTCGCTCTCGCCGCCTGCCTCTACATTGCCGTCCGCTACCAGTCATTGATCACCGAGCTTGTCTACCGGCCGTGGGACGGCGTGATCGTCGCGACCGTGATCGTGGTGCTGGTGCTCGAGGCGACGCGCCGCGTCACCGGGCTCGCCCTCGTGCTGATCGTGCTCGCGCTATGCATCCACGCCCTGCTCGGCTGGATGCTGCCCGAGCAGTTTGCCAGCCGCCCGATCGCTCTGTCCCGGCTCATGGTCTATCTCGGCATCGACACCAACGCGCTGCTCGGCAGCACGCTGCAGATTGCGGTGATCGTGGTGACGCCCTTCATCATCATGGGGCAGGTGCTGACCCGGGCGGGCGGCTCCGATTTCTTCGCCGATATCTCGAGCGCCGCCATGGGCCGCTTTCGCGGCGGCGCGGCCAAGGTCGCGGTGTTCGGCTCGGCGCTGTTCGGGATGGTTTCGGGCAGCGCCGTCGCCAATGTCGCGAGCGTCGGCACGGTGACGATCCCGCTGATGAAGCGCGCCGGCTTCCGGCCGCACATCGCCGCCTCGGTTGAGGCGGTCGGCTCGACCGGCGGCCAGCTCATGCCGCCGATCATGGGCGCCGCCGCCTTCCTGATGGCCGAGTATCTGCAGGTTCCTTACGCCGAGGTGATGGTCGCGGCCATCATTCCGTCATTCCTCTACTACCTCGCATTGTTCGTGCAGGTGGATCTCGAATCCGCCAAGAGCGGGATCCGCGGCACGCCGCGCGACGAGATTCCGTCGGCGCTGGCAACATTGCGCGCCGGGTGGCATTTTCCCGTGCCGTTCATCGTTCTGGTCGCCGCCCTGATGGGCTGGAACATGGAGGCGGAATACGCCGCGCTGCTCGCCACCGTCGTGCTGATCGGCTTCTCCATGGTGTTCGGCTACAAGGGCAGGCGCCTGACGCGGCGCGACGCCAGCCAAGCGATCATGGCCGCGGGCGAGGCGGTCATCGACATCATCGTCGTGACGGCCATCTCGGGGCTCCTCATCGGTGCGCTCAACCTCACCGGGGTCGCCTTCTCGCTGACGCAGCAGTTGCTGACCGCGAGCGGCGGCAGCCTCCTCTTGCTGCTGGTGCTGACCGCATTCGTGGCCTTCGCGCTTGGCCTCGGCCTGCCGACGGTCGGGGTCTACGTGATCCTGGCGACGCTTGCGGCCCCGGCCCTGGTCCAGGCTGGCCTGCAGCCGATGCAGGCGCACATGTATGTGCTGTTCCACGGCGTCCTGTCGATGCTGACGCCGCCCGTGGCGCTGGCCGCCTTCGCGGCCGCCGCCATCGCCAAGGCCGACCAGTGGAAGACCGGCTGGACCGCCTCGCGCATGGGCTGGGCGGCCTACTTCATCCCGTTCTTCTTCGCCTACTCGCCGCTCCTCATCATGCGCGGCCCCGCTCATCACATCGTCGCGGCGCTGGCCGTTGCGACGCTCGGCATCGTCATGGGGTCGATCGCCGTCGTGGGCTATGTCAGGAGCACGGTGGCGCCGCCCTGGCGGCTTGCCTACGGCATGGTCGCCTTTATGTTGCTCGTTCCCGCCAACGCCTTCCCCGCAGGGTTGTGGATCAACGCCACGGGCGTTCTCCTGGCCGTGCTTGCGCTCTGGCGCGAATTGGCGAAAAACCCCCTACCCGCGGCACCGACGGGAGGACGCCGACCACTCGGCACGTCCTGACGATCGCCGTAACCGACCCAGACCAGGAGCCGACCCCGATGCGCATCGACGCGTTCAATCATTTCTTTCCCGAGCGCTATTTCCAGAAGATGGAGGAGGTCGCCGGCGACCTGAAGGACATGTTCCGGCGCACCCGCGCCATCAAGAGCATCCATGACCTCGACGAACGCTTCCGCGTCATGGACATGTTCGATGACTATGCCCAGGTGATTTCGCTGCCGGCGCCGTCGCTGGAGACCTTGAGCAAGGGCAATCCGCAGGTCGCCCTCGAGCTCGCCAGGATTGGCAACGACGGCATGGCCGAGCTGGTCGCCAAGTATCCGGACCGTTTCCCGGCCTTCGTCGCGCACACGCCGCTCACCGCGCCCGATGCCGGCGTCGCCGAGACCGAGCGCGCCATCAAGGAACTCGGCGCCATCGGCACGCAGATCTTCTCCAACGTCGGCGGCAAGCCCCTCGACCGGCCCGAATTCGAGCCGTTCTTCGCCTCGATGAACAAGCTCGGCAAGCCGATCTTCCTGCACCCGGCGCGCGGCGCCAACCACCCCGACTATCTCGACGAGAAGAAATCGCTCTACGAGATCTGGTGGACCTTCGGCTGGCCTTACGAGACCAGCGTCGCCATGGCGCGCCTCGTCTTCTCCAAGCTCCTCGACAAGTATTCGAACGTGAAGGTCATCGCCCATCACCTCGGCGCCATGGTGCCCTATTTCGAAGGCCGCGTCGGGCCGGGTTGGGACCAGCTGGGCAAGCGCACCTCCGACGAGGACTATTTCTCGCTGCTGAAGAGCCTGAAGAAGCGTCCGCTCGACTACTTCAAGCAGGACTTTTATGCCGACTCGGCGGTGTTCGGCTCGCGCCCGGCCACGGTTTGCGGCCTCGAATTCTACGGCGTCGACCACGTCGTGTTCGCGTCCGACTGCCCGTTCGATCCGGAAGGCGGCCCGGGCTACATCCGCGAGACCATCAAGATCATCGACTCGCTCGACATCTCCAAGGAAGACCGCGAAAAGATCTATTTCCGCAATCTGGAGAAGATCACCGGCCACCGCTTCGTCAAGTAACGGCGCGGGTGCCCGCCTGATCCGGCGAAAGCCCTCCCGGACCGATCCGGGGCGGCTGCCACTTCGCCAGATCAGCCTCGTCCCGGCTCTGAGCCGGGATCATGCGACATCGCGAAGCCCGGAGCGGGAGGGGTTCAGCCTGGAACGATCCCGTTCCGCTCCCTGAGGCATGCCCGCAGGCGGCAGTCGTTTAGCCTCCTCGTCCTGCTTCCTGAGCGGTGGCCTCTCTGCCGCCCGTGTCTTTTCCTCGGCTGCATCGAGAATGGTCGCGAGGACCGCGGCGAGCTGCGACGGCTTGAGCGCCCCGTCGATGACGCCTTCGACATTGCCGCTCCACCGCGAGGCGCCGAAGCCGAAAACGAGCCATGGCCTCGCTGCGTGTCGCCCACGCCGCGAGAACGGCGCCTGTGGCAGGGCAGTGTGATGGATCACGGCGATGTCGCAGTCGCCGGCCGGCGCCGCGTCCGCGGCCATGACCTCGAATCCCAGACTGGCGAGCAGTTCGCGCGCAGCTTCCAGCCCGGGGCCGCCCGGAGCGAGCAGGACGGCCCGCCTCCCGGAGGCTGCGGCCACGGCGCTCGCCATTGCCGTCGCACCCGCTGGCCGCAGCGGCACCTCGACCCAGAAGACGCTGCCCGCCCCGGGCTGGCTCTCGAAGCCGATATCGCCGCCCATCGCCGTGACGAGACGCGTGCAGATGCCAAGGCCGAGGCCGCCGCGGTGGCGGCCCGTGACCGAGGCCTCGCCGTGTCCAAGCTCGTGGAACAGGTGGTTACGGGTTTCCGCCGGAACCCCGGCGCCGGTGTCATGAACCTCGAAGCGGATCAAACCGGACCCCTGGCACGGGAGCACCTTGAGGACGACAGCCCCGTGATCCGTGAACCTGATGGCGTTGCCCATCAGGCTGAGCAGAACCTGGCGCAGACGCGCCGGGTCGCCGTGGACCCGGGTCGGCAACTGTGCGGCCGTGGTGAGAACGAGGACGAGATCCCTCGGCCGCGCTCTCGGCTCGACGACCTCGATGACGCGCTCCGCCAACTCCACTAGGTTGAACTCGCTGATCTCGAGCTCGAGCCGGCCGGCTGCCAGCTCACAGGAGCCGACGATGTCGCCGGTCAGTTCGAGCAGCGTCCCGCTGCATTCCTGGATCGCTCCCACGTGGCGGCGCTGCTCCGCGGAGAGCTCCGTCGCCAGGAGCTGGGACGCAATCCCGGCGATGCTGCGGGCCGGCCTGCGGATCTCCCGGCCCAGCGTCGTGAGCGCGTCGCTTGGGCGCACCGCGTCGGCCGCGGCGTGCTGCGCCATGACCTCGGCCATGGCCCTGAGCTTTCGGTCCAGAATGCGCAGGGGAAGGACGCAGGTCGCAGCAAACGCAGCCAATCCGAAGAGGATGCCCGCGCCAGCGGCAACGCCGATCTGCTGCTCTCCATAGGCGCGGGCCGCTTCCAGGAGGGGCACGCAAGCGGCGATGGCAACCGACAGGGCGATCCCGATCGCGCTCACCTGTCGGCGCAAGGAGAGCTGCCCGAAGATCATGGGCGCGCAGCTTCGCGCGCCGGGCGAGACCGACCGCGCGGAGAAGCCTTGCCTTCTCCGGAAAGACGCGCGCGCGGCTTCACGACCAATTTGCCCCGGTGCCCTACAAAGACGCTCGGGAAAATTGGTGCACGAAGATGCCTAATTTGCTGTAAAGAGCCCGGGATCCAGGCCTGCCACGGCCAGCAAAGGATTGGGTCGCGGAGCTACTGGCCCGTGTTGCCCTGAATCGTCAGATGCGCGAAGCGGCGGCTCGTCGCCTGGGCCAGCTCTTCTGATATGGGCTTTTCCCGGTCGAAGCCGACGATCCTGCCGCGCCGGCAATCGGACAGGATGTTGTTGACGATCTGGGCCGCGCCGGCGCCGGACGCCACGCTCACGGCGACGCCGTAGCCGCAGCGCCGCACCACGTTGCTCGAGCAGAGCACATCGCGCAGATAGGCCCCATAGCCGATGACGATGCCGGCGAATTCAGCGGCTTCCACCACGTTGCCGGTGACCGCTGCGTCCGCCTCGACGCCGATGCCGACGCCGCGATTGATCTCCCCGCTCAACGCGTCGGGCCGCCGGAACAGGTTGCGCAGGATATTGCCCGAAGCCACGGCGAGCCGTCCGTTCTCGTTGAAATTCGTGATCGATATCCCCATGGCCGCCCGGTCGACGACGTTGTTGGCGATGACGCAGCCTTCGAAGCTGAACTCGGAATAGAGGGCGACCTCGCCGAGGTTACTGCATGCATTGCCGACGATCTGCACGTTGTCGCCGGAATTGTTCCGCACGGCGGTGAAGGCGCAGTCGCGGATCACGTTTTGCGCGACCATCACGCCGCCGGCGCGAAAGACGTTGATGCCGTTGCCGTTCTGCCCGGAGCCGCCGCCTTGAGCGCGCACCTGGCTGATGCGGTTTCCGAGGACCTGGCTGCCGTCATACCCCTTCTGCGCGCGCCAGATCTGGATGCCGTTGTTGGCGCATTGCTCGACGACGTTGCCGACCACCTGCAGGCCGCGCGCATCGAGGCTGAAAAGCCCGACATCGGCCTCGCTGATCGCGCACCGCTCGACGCGCCCGCCGCACCGCTCGAGGCGCACGGCCATGCCGCGCGCCTTGCCGACTTTCAGATCGAGCATGCGCAGGTCGCTCACGTCGGACAGGGAGACCAGCGGCGTCGATCGATCGCCGGCGATGGCGCCTTCGACCCCGAAGTCTTCGAGCGTGATGCGATCGCCGCCGCGCGCAACGACGACCGGCTGATTGCCCGCCTGCACGAGCGTCGTCGCGGATGGCCCGGCTCCCGTGAGACGCGTGCCTGGGGGAAGCGAGAGGCCGCCAATCCGGTAGCGCCCGGGCGGCAGGTTGACCGGCACTCCGCTTCTGGCGGCGGCAGCAAGGGCCCGCTGCAGGACCGCCGTCTGGTCGTCGTCGCTGTCGCGGCGCAAGCCCGCAGGCGTCTCGCCGCGCACCGCGCTCGCGCCTTGTTGCGCCAAAGCCGAGGGGATGCCGGCGATGGCGGCCAGGCCGGCTCCGAAGATCGTTCGTCGCGTATGATCGGGAGGATGTGTCATGTCTGCCTCCGGCATCGCGCCCGATGCTGCATGAGCGCGCCCGGCCTCAAGACGGATTGCCCGAGGTCAGGTTTGATCCGGCTTCGTCCCGGTGCGGCGCCTTGAGCGGCAGCCGCTCGCGCGTGTTCCGGAACACGGCGGCGCCGATGTGACCCACCGACCTGCCCCAGCGGCGAATGCGCCAGGGAAGAGCTGCATTTGTCGACAACGAGCGCAGGAAATGGGCTTTGCTCAGCGAATGCGCGTCGCAGGCACGCTTGACGGGATCGTCATAGAAATCGGCGATCTTGTCCTCTCCCATGCCGGGGCTCGCGAGCCAGTGCGGGACATGGATGCGGCACAGGCGCTCCACGTCGGTGAACACCTTGTTCAGGCCAGTGCCTGCGGCGGGACAGGATGTGGCAAAGGCGTCGCCGACCAGCACGACGCCGGGCCGGCGCTTGCCCTTGCTGACATACAGATCCGCGGGCCGGATCCTGACGTCGCCGGCGACTTCGAATGCGCCGATCAGGCTGCCGAGTCCTGGCAGGCTTGCCAGCAACGCATCGCGCGGGGTCTCCCGGAGCAAAGCAAGCCACGGATCGCGCGCGCCGCAATACACGAACAGGTTGGCGCGCATGATGTCGCCGATCGGGAAAAGCGTGAGATAGGCGATGCGGCTCGGCTGCTCGGGAAAATACGTCAGGGCCGGGAAGTCGAACCCGCGCCGATGCAGCGGCTTCACGTCGAAGCCGATGCTGAGCGAATGCGCCGCGCTCAGCTCTTCGCAGCGCATTCCGAGCTTCTGGCGCAAGCCGCTGTTGAGACCGTTGGCCACAACGACCAGCCGCGCCGACACCTCCTCGCCGTTCGACAAGGCGATGGTCTGGCGGTCCGGCCCGGCCGCGATGGCCGACGCCTTGGCATGGATGAATTCAGTCCCGCGCGGTATTTGCGAACGCACGGTGTTGACGAGGTCGTGGTAGCGAATGCCGCATTGGCTGTCGCGCCGCTTCTCGACCACGCGGCCGAAACGCGCGACCCATATCTCCGGATAGGGTGTGGCGGCGTTCAGCACCGCATCAGCCAGACCGGTCCTGCGCAGCAGGCTGACCTGCGATCCGTCGAGTTTTTCGCAGCGAAAATCGACCGGATACGTCGCGTGGGCATCGATCAGGACGGTGCGATGCCCGGCTTGTCCGAGCATGGCAGCCGCGGTCGAGCCGGCCAGGCCCGCGCCGACGATCGCGATTTCGGCCTCACGCATCTCTGCCCCGTGCCCCCGGTCCAACCTGTCTTGTCCAGGATGCGCAATCGGATTGATGCGCCACTTTAGGCCGGCGTGGCAACAGGAGCAGATAATTGGCCAAATAACGTTAACCGAGCCGGGCAGCCGGGCGGACCGCCTTATCGGAGCGCAGCGGCGATCATGGCCGAACGGCCGGGGTCTCGAGCTTGAGGCCTCTGGCGCGATACATCAGATAAAGCTCGAGGGCGGCGTTTTCCGGGCTGCCATAGTCGTACGGCTCGGCCCGGATGCCAGTCATGCAGCCGCGCAGCCGCCGCTGCAGGGAGCCGACGCTCTGCCATTCGAGCCGGTACAAGGGATAGCCGGTCGGATGCGCCTGCGGGACCGGGTTGCCGGCGAGCCGCCTGCCCCAATTGTCGTCGTGGCAAGCGGCGCACGACAGGTTGAGCTGCCCCATGCGCTGCTCGAACAGCTGCCGCCCCTTGTCGATGAAGGGGCGGTTGGTGTCGTCCGCCTCCACCGCGATCGGTTGTCCCCTCGACTGGTGGCCCACATAGGTCGTGAGCGCGACAAGCTCCGGGCTCTCCCATTTCAGCGGCGTCGCCTCCTGCCGGTTGGCGCGGCACAAATTGATGCGCTCCTCGAGGGTGATCGGGCGGCCCTGGACGGGGCTGAAGGCCGGATAGCGTGCGGCGACGCCGCGCATCGAGTTGCGGGCATCCTGGTGGCAGTCGGCGCAGGCCCGCCCGCCCGCCCCGGCGGCTTGCTTCCACAGCGACTCGCCCTGGAGCACCCAGAGCATGCCCGGATTGGCCGTGTCGTCGGTCTGCGCGGCCTGTGTCTCTCGGCTCATGAGATCGAATCCGGACCGGCGTTCCTCCGGCGGGATCTCGCCGGCGAGGGTCGTTGCCGCCGCGCCGAGCAGGCCGAGAAGGGCCGGCAGCCCGATCGCGCGCAGCCCGAAGCCGGAGAGGCTCATGCGACGGTGATCGTGCGCGACTCGGTCTGCGTCTCGCCGCGGTCGTCGGTCCAGCGGAACTCGATGACGCCGCTCTCCGTCGCCACCGTCGTGAAGGCGATGAACGGATTGGCGGCGACAGCCGGGAACAGATCGGCCCGGAAAACCTCTTCGCCGTTATAGATGCAGGTGAAGCTCTTGATGATGTCGCGTCCAATGGCGCCGCCGGAGCTGTCGCGGCGGTAGCCGGTCTCCATGGGATGGGCGACGAGCGTCTTGATCTCGATGACGTCGCCGCGCTTGGCGGTCTGTGGAACGCTGATCAGGGCCCGCGCCATCACGAATCCTCCGCGCATGCCGGAAGGGTGACGATCACCTCGGCACTGGCCGACCAGAACGTGCCGTCGCTGAGCTCGGCGACAGCGACGAGCTTCTGCGAATCGGCGACGCGGATGCGCGTCGACACGCTCGCGCGCCCGGCGCGCGGCCCGAGATGGAAATTGACCACGTTCGGCTGCGGGTTCTTTTCGTTGAAGACGGCGATCGTCTTGACGAACTCGTTTGCCGTCATAGGGCTGTCGACCGTAACCGTCAGCGCCACGGAATTGCCGTTCTCGACGAGGAGCGGCACCTCGAGCTTCACCTTGCCGGAACGTATGTCGGCCTCGCCGGCAAAAGCCCGGATGGCGGCGTCCATCTCGGCCGGGGTGGCGACGGCGGGACGCACCACGAGCGCCGACGCCAAGCCGCCCCCGGCGGCCAGAATCTGGCGCCGCGTGCTGCCGCCCTGCTGGCGTATCCCCTTCATGACCTGATCCATCTTCCTTCACTCGCGCAGCGTCACGAGGAACGCCACCACATCCTCGACCTGCTCCGCCGTCAGCACCGGTTTGCCGCGCCATGCCGGCGCCACCCGCGTCAACCCATCGATACGATAATACGACGGCATGATCGTGGCGGGGTTGAGCCGGCTGCTGTCCACCATCCGCAGCCGCAGCTGCCCCTCGGACCAACGCGATCCCGCCCCCTTCAGATCCGGCGCCAGATCGCCCTGGAAGCGCTCGTCGGGAAGCGGTCCCGAATGGCAGAGCAGGCACAATCCCGTCTGCCGGCTGGTCACGATGGCGCGGCCCCTGGCAGCGTCGCCCCGCCTCCCCGTCAGCGGAGCCGGAATCGTGTCGCCTACAACCGTGAACGGTGCAAGCCCGCCCGCCTGAGCCCAGGCCGGGCCGCCCGCAAGGGCGACAGCCGCGAACACCGCCGCGACCGCCAGCCGTTCAGCCGAACACTTCATTCGTGATCGTCTGGAACCAGGCATCCGCATAGGTGGCTTCGAGCGCGCGGAAGGCGCGCGGCGCATCGGCCGGGCTGACGCCGCCGGCGCCTTCGACGTCGGTGAGCTGGCCGCTCGCAGGCCGATAGACGCCGGCAATGGAGATGCCGTAGTCGGGCGCCACGAGGCTGTAGCAGGTATTGATCAGCTTCGGCTCCGCTGGCTTGTCGCCACGCAGCAGCGCCGCGATCGCTGCCGCGCACACTTTCGCCTGGGCATTGGCCGAGAACGCCGATTTGGGCATGGCGCCCATGATGCCGGCATCGCCGACCACATGGATGTTGGGCTGCAGCCGCGACTCGAACGTGACCGGGTCGATCGGACACCAGCCGGTCTTGTCGGCGGCGCCGGCGGCCTCGGCGATGCGCCCGGCGCGTTGCGGCGGAATGATGTTCACGACATCGCCCTTGTGCCGGCCGAATTCGGTCACCACCGTCCTGGTCGCGGGCTCGACCGACGTGACTTTGCCGCCACCCGACAGTGGGACCCATTCGAGCACGCCGGGATAAAGCTCCTTCCATGCTGCCTGGAACAGGCGCTGCTTGGAAAAGGCGTCCTTGGCGTCGAGCACGATCAGCTTCGAGCGCGGCTTCTTCGTCTTGAGGTAATGGGCGATCAGGCTCGCGCGCTCGTAGGGCCCCGGAGGGCACCGGAACGGATTTGGCGGCGCCGACATCACGACCGTGCCGCCGTCCTCCATCGCCTCCAGCTGGCTGCGCAGCAGCTGGGTCTGCTCGCCGGCCTTCCAGGCATGCGGCATGAGCGCGGCCGCGGCCTCGTCATAGCCCGGCAGGGCGTCGAAGCGCACATCGATGCCTGGAGCGAGCACCAGCCGGTCGTAATCGAGCGTCGCGCCGTCGCCAAGGGTGACCCGGCGCGCCTGCTGATCGACACGGATGGCCGTCTGGTGGGCAACCGCGATCCCGTCGCGCCTGATCTTGTCGTAGCCGAACTGCTGTTCGCGCAGCTCGCGCAGGCCGGCAATCACGCCGTTGCTGAACGGGCACGCCGTGAAGGTCGGGCTGGTCTCGACGAGCGTCACCGCGATTCCGGCGCGCTGCAGCTCGCGCGCGCATGTGGCACCCGCAAAGCCGCCGCCGATCACCACCACGCGGCCTCGCGTCTGCGCCAGGACCGCGGGTGCGACCAGCGCCGCGGACGCGCCGAACGCGATCGACCGAAGCACTGCTCTTCGGCTGGGGGCCGGTCGGGTCATGGCTTCCTCCCAGGGCATGATCCGGCGGAGTGCCTGCCACCTCCGCGAACAAGATCATGCGGCACAAAATAATCAGAGCGTGGTGATCGACGTCATCCCGCTCTAGCGCTGCGCGCCGTACCAGGCCGCGATCGCCTGCATTTCGTCGTCCGAGAACCCCTTTGCGATGCGGTCCATCACCGTCGCGGAACGCTCGCCCGTGCGGAACGCGCGCATCGCCGTCACGATCTCGTCCGGCGCGCGGCCGCGCAACGGCGGGATCGCCAGGCCCGCGCGGGTCGCCGGCACGTGGCAGCCAGAACACGCGGCCGCGCCGGGCGGCGCGGCCGTCTGCGCGGCGGCTGGGCTCGCCGCGCTGATCGCCAAGAGCAGGAAAAAGCGCTTTGCGTTCATCGGACCCTCGTCGCAAGGAACGATGACCGGCGGCTACGCTGTCACCTTTTCAGGCCTTGCGCAAATCCGCGTCCTTCAGTGGGATCGAGCGGATGCGCTTGCCGGTGGCGGCGAAGATCGCGTTGAGCACGGCCGGCGCAGCGACGAAGATAGTCGGCTCGCCGACACCGCCCCAGAAGCCGCCCGATGGGATCACGACGCTCTCGACCTTCGGCATCTCGCCGATGCGCATCATCTCGTAGGTGTCGAAATTCTCCTGCTCGACGCGGCCGTTCTTGACCGTGATCTCGCCATAGAGCGCCGCCGTCAGGCCGTAGACGAACGAGCCTTCGATCTGTCGGGCGATCTGCTCCGGGTTGACCGCGTAGCCGCAATCCGTGCCGCCGACGATGCGGTGGATCTTGAGCTTGCCGTTGTCGTCCACCGAGACCTCGGCGGCGGCCGCGACGTAGCTGCCGAAGCCCATCTGCTGGGCGATGCCGCGATAGACGCCATTCGGCGCCGGCTTATCCCAGCCGATCCCCTCGGCCACGGCATTGAGGACCGCGAGATGCTTCGGGAATTTCGCCATCAGCTTGCGCCGGAAGGTGAGCGGATCCTGGCCGGCCGCATGGGCGAGCTCGTCCACGAAGCACTCGACGTAGATGGCGTTCTGGTTGTTGTTCACGCCCCGCCAGAATCCCGGGCGGATCGGCGGGTTGCGCATGGCATGGTCGATCAGGAGGTTCGGGATGCCGTAGCCGAAGGCACCCTCGGCGCCGCCGGGGTTGAGCCCCTGAAAGACGGCCGGATCGCGCCCGTTCTGCAGGGCGTCGGGACGGATGGTGGCGAGGATCGACTGACCCGAGATGCGCATGTGCAGCCCGGTGACGTTGCCGTCGGCGTCGAGCGCGCCGACCAGCTTGCACTGCGTGATCGGGTGATAGCAGCCGTGCAGCATATCCTCTTCGCGCGACCAGATCAGCTTGATCGGCGTGCCGGGCATTTCCTTGGCGATCAGCACCGCCTGGCGCACGAAATCATGGCTCGTCGAGCGCCGGCCGAAGCCGCCGCCGAGGTGATGGCGGTAGACCTCGCATTTGCCGATCGGCAGGCCCGACGCTTCCGCCGTCGTGGCCAGCGCCGCCTCGGCGTTCTGTGTCGAGGTCCAGACCTCGCAGCGATCGGCCGTGTAGCGCGCCGTCGCGTTCATCGGCTCCATGGTGACGTGGTGCTGAAACGGATAGCTGTAGACGGCCTCCACCTTCTTGGCGGCGCCAGCGATTGCGGCGCGCACGTCGCCCGCCTGGTTGCCGACGAAGACGCCATCGCTGGCGTCGAGCCCGCCCTTGAGCATCTCGGCGATCTGTGCGCTCGAGGCCAATGCGTTCGGGCCTTCGTCCCAGGTGACGGGCAGCGCATCGAGCGCCGTCTTCGCCTGCCACCACGTATCGGCGATCACCGCCAGGGCGCTGTCGCCGACCCGAACCACCTTCCTGACGCCCGGCAGGCCGGTGACCTTGTCGGCGTCAAAGCTCTTCACCTTGCCGCCCAGGACCGGGCAGTCCCTGATGGCGGCGTTGAGCATGCCCGGCAGCTTGACGTCGATGGCATAGACCTGCTTGCCGGTCAGCTTGTCAGCCGTGTCGAGCCGCTTGAGCGGCTTGCCCGCGATCTTCCAGTCCTTGGGATCCTTGAGCGGGATGTCCTTCGGCGGCTCGAGCCTGGCGGCCGCCTCGGCGACCTTGCCATACGTGGTCGTGCGGCCGGTCGCCGTGTGCGTGATCACGCCGTTTGCGACGCTGCATTCCGAGACCGGCACCTTCCATTCGTTGGCGGCGGCCTGGGTCAGCATCAGGCGCGCGGCGGCGCCGCCCTTGCGCACGTATTCCTGTGATCCCCGGATGGCGCGGCTGCCGGCCGTCTGGAAGTCGCCCCAGACGCGGTTGCGGGCGACGTTCTGACCCGGCGTCGGATATTCGGTGGTGACCTTGGACCAGTCGCAGTCGAGCTCCTCGGCGACGAGCTGGGCGAGGCCGGTGAGCGAGCCCTGCCCCATTTCGACCCGGGCGACCCGGATCACGACGGTGTCGTCGGGCTTGATCACCACCCAGGCGTTGACCTCCGGCGTCGATTCCGCGGCCCGGGCGTCGCCACCGAACGGGATATGGAAGCCGAGCGAGAAGCCGCCGGCGGCGGCGGCGGAGCCGGCCAGGAACTTGCGGCGCGAAACGTCGAGCGCAGTCGTCATGATCGCCTCCCCTTCAGCCGCGGCGGACCTCGCCGCCCTCGGCGGCGAGCTTGATGGCGGCGCGCACGCGGTTGTAGGTGCCGCAGCGGCAGATGTTGGTGATTTCGGTGCTGATGTCCTCATCGGTCGGCTTCGGCTTCTGCGCGAGCAGCGCCGCTGACGCCATGATCATGCCGGCCTGGCAGTAGCCGCATTGCGGCACGTCGAGTTCGAGCCAGGCCTTCTGGACGGGATGCGAGCCGTCCGGCGACAGGCCCTCGATGGTGACGATTTTTTGCTCAGCCGTGAAGGCGCTCACCGGCATCGAACAGGAGCGTATGGCGGCGCCATCGACCTGCACGGTGCAGGCTCCGCACTGGGCGATGCCGCAGCCGTATTTCGTACCCGTCAGCCCGACCTGTTCCCGGATGGCCCACAAGAGCGGCGTATCCGGATGGACATCGACCTCACGCACGGTTCCATTGATATTGAGACGTGGCATCGCGATTTTCTCCCCGCATCGGGCAATGTGGCGCGAGTTTTGGAAAGAGCTCACAGCCGTGTCAATCGCCAACGGCCGCAGCCCCGGCATGCCAGCATCACGTTCACGAGATGCCTGACGGCCATATGAGCGAGAGGATGACGGGTGCTCGCCGTGTCAGCCGGCGCCCTCCAGAAACTCCATCACCGCCGCGTTGAACGCTGCCGGCGCCTCCAGCGGCGACATGTGGCCGGCGCCGGGAATGCGCAGCTCCGTCGCTCCGGGAATGGTGCGCGCCATCAGCTGCGCGGCCTTGCGGCAGACATAGTCGTCGGCGCCGGTCAGGACCAGCGTCGGGGCGGCGATCGCCGCAAGCATGCGCGTCGCGCGGAACAGCGAGTTCCGTTTCGCCAGCACCTCGGTCAGCGTATTTTCGAGCCCGTGCAGCGGCGTCGCCGCGATGAGGGCATGCATGTGCTTGCGCGTGCGCGCATTGCGGCCGGCATAGGTCTTGAAGAATTCGCTGCGCAGCATCTCGTCGGCGATCGCGGTCATGCCGCCGGAGCGCAGCGCGAGCCAGCGCCGCACGAGCGCCTGCGTGGCCGCCGGATTCTCCGCCCCCGCGCCAACATCGGCGAGGACCAGACCCCGCACGCGCTTCGGCTGCGCGGCGGCTAAGGCCAGGGCCGGGCCGCCGCCCATGGAGAAGCCGACGAGGTGGCATGTGCCGATGCCGAGATGATCGAGCAGGCCTGCAAGATCCCGCGACAAGTGTCCCGGAGAATAGGCATCCTTATCCCTTGGCGCGCCCGTCAGGCCATGCCCGCGCTGATCGTAGGTGACGACCGTGAAGCGCGAGCGGAACGCGCGGACCTGGTGGAACCACATGCGCCGACCGCAGGCGAGGCCGTGCACGAGCACCAGGACCGGCCCCCTGCCCTCGACCCGGTAGTGGATGTCGATCCCATTGATCGGCGCGGTGTCAGCCTGCTCCCACCCGCACGCGCGCTCTCCCATGGCAGGAGCGCGGGCCATCAAGATAGCCGTGATTCGAACGGCGGGCGCCCGGCCCGCGTCTTGTCGATGCCCGCAAACCTCGTCATGATATCGGCCAACAAGCGCATGCACGCCATGCCGCTGCGGCGCCACCCAGGCGCTCGACAACATAACGAGGAAGCGCGGGGAGAAGCGGGCGGATGCTCGATGCCATCATTGCCGGCCTGATGTCGCTGCTCACGGTGCAGGCCATTCTGTTCATGCTGATCGGCATCGTCTACGGCCTCGTGATCGGCATCCTGCCGGGGCTCGGCGGCATCACGGCGATGGCGCTGCTGCTGCCGTTCTCCTACGGCTACGAGCCGGGCGCCACCCTGGCGCTCCTGCTCGGGGCCCACATCGCCACGATCTGGGGCGACTCCGTCACCAGCATCCTGTTCAACGTGCCCGGCTCGAGCAAAAGCCTGGCGCTGCTTTTCGACGGCTTTCCGATGACCCAGAAGGGCCAGGCGAAGCGCGCGCTCGGAGCCTCCGCGGGCGCAGCGCTGCTCGGCGGCATCATCGGCGCCGTTTTCCTCGCCATCAGCATCCCGATCGTGCGCCCGATCATGCTCGCCATGGGGCCGAGCGAATATCTCATCATGGCGCTCTGGGGTCTGACCCTGATCGCCACCTTCAGCGAAGGCTCCCTGCTCAAGGGCATGATCGCGGCCAGCTTCGGCGTCGTGATCGCTTTCATCGGCATGGACCCGGTGACCGCGACGCCGCGCTATACGTTCGGCAGCATCTTCCTGATGGACGGCATCTCGTTTCCTGTCGCGACCATCGGCCTGTTCGCGGTCGGCGAGATGATGAAGCTCTACGTGCGCGGCGAGGACGGCATCGTCAGCCGCGACCTGCGCGACGAGAAGAGCACGGTCTGGCAGGGCGTGATGGACTCCTTCCGCCACTGGGGCCTCGTGATGCGATCGAGCATTCTCGGCCTTTGGATCGGCGTGCTGCCCGGCGTCGGCGCCAGCGTCGGCGGCATCGCCGCCTACGCACAGGCCGTGCAGACATCCAAACACCCTGAGCTCTTCGGCAAGGGCAATGTGGAAGGCGTGATCGCGCCCGACGCGACGCTCGGCGCCAACGAGGGCGGCGGGCTCCTGCCGACACTGGCCTTCGGCATCCCCGGCGGCGAAAGCATGGCGATCCTGCTGCTCGCCTTCATCGGCATGGGCATCGTTCCCGGCGCGCAGATGCTCACGAACCAGCTCGATGTCGTGTTCACGCTGGTCTGGATCGTGGTGATCGGCAGCATCGTCACGACGCTGATCGGGATGGCGATCTCGCCCTATCTCGCGCGCATGCCCAATCTCGACGCCAACCTGATGGTGCCGATCGTGCTGTCGATATGCTTCGTCGGGGCCTATTCGACGCGCGGACAGCCGGGCGACGTGATCGTGTGCGCCGCATTCGGGTTTCTCGGCTTCCTGATGGAGAAATATCATTTCTCGCGCGCCAACCTGGTCATCGGCATGGTGCTCGCCGACATGATCGAACGCAGCCTGCATCTGTCCCTGACGCTCTATGGCGACTTCTTCATCTTCAAGCGGCCGATCGCGCTGACCATGTTCATCCTGGTCGTGCTGACGACTGCCTGGCCGTTCTTTCGCAACTGGCGCCGGCGCCGCGCGCAAATGGCGGCGGGCTCGCAACCGAGGGGGGCGGCATGAGCCGGCGCATACAGGAAAACATCGTCGCCGGCTTCGTGCTGGCGTTCCTGCTCGCGATCATCGTGCTCAGTCTCGACTATTCGCCGCGTGCCCGCTTCGTGCCCATGCCGGTGGCGGTCTTCGGCGTGATCCTCGTGACCATCCAGCTGGTGTGGCAGAATTTGCGCTCGCCCGACGAGCTGCATGTCGACGTTCTCGAGTTGCTCACCGGCCGCGCCCGCAACGCGGATGGGAGCGGAGGCGAGACCAAGGCGGCCGCGAGGGATACCGGCCCCGGCATCCGCAAGCAGGTCATCGCCTTCGGTATGGTGGCGCTGCTGCTCGTCGGGTTCCTTCTGCTCGGCCCGATCCCCTCGATCTTTGTCTTCACGGCCGCCTATCTCGGGCTGACCGGGTACTTCCCTTGGCCGAAGAGCCTTGTCTATGCTGTCGTCCTGACCGTGATCGTGGTCGTCGTGTTCGGATATGTTCTTCAGATCCCGCTGGATCGCAGCATCCTGCTTCCCGGGATCGGGCACTATATCGGCCTCTGACCGCGAGACGGTTGCATTCAAGAAGCCCCGCAAGTGGGCTCCACCATGGAGGAAACCTGAGCATGTCACGAGTGAAGAACATCATCCTGGCGGTCGCCGCGGCGGCTCTCGCCGCGGTTGCCGCGGCGCCGAGCCAGGCCGCCGGGTATTACGACGGGAAGACCATCACCCTGATCGTGCCGAACTCCCCGGGCGGGCCCATGACGCAATATGCACGCATGCTGGCGCCCTACCTCGTCAAGCACCTCGGCGCGCGCGACATGCGCGTCGACAACCAGCCGGGCGCGGGCAGCCTGCGCGGCACCAACGTCCTGTGGAACGCCAAGCCCGACGGGCTGACGATCGCCTTCACCAACGTGCCGACGCTGATCATGGCGCAGCTCGCGGGCAGCCCGGGCGTGCAGTTCGACGCCGGCAAGTTCACCTATCTCGGCAGCGTCGCCGACGATCCGCGCGTGCTGGTGGTCAATCCCAAATTCAACTCGATCCAGGACGTGATGAAGCTCAATCGCGAGTTCATCTATCCGACGCAGGGCACCGACGAGGACTTCTACACGATGGCCGTGCTGTTCGACGCGCTCGGCCTCAAGCTCAAGGCCGTCACCGGCTACCAGGGCGACCCGGACACCAGCCTCGCGGTGATCAAGGGCGAAGGCGACGGCCACATGACCTCGTGGGCGACCACGGCGCCCTCCCTCAAGAGCAAAGAGAAGCGGCCAATCCTCAACATCGAGGAGAAGCGTTACAAGGATTATCCCGACGTTCCGGCGGTCACCGAGATCGTCAAGGACGAGAAGAAGCTCGCCCCGATCCGCACGATCATCGACATCCTCGCCGTCACGCGCGGCTTCTTCGGGCCGCCCAACATGGACCCGAAGGCCGTGGCCGACATGCGCGCCGGGGTTGCCAAGGCGCTGGCCGATCCCGAGCTGATCGCCGAATCCCAGAAAAGGGCCCTGCCGGTCGCATTCTACAGCGGCGAAAGCGATCAGACGCGCATCCAGCGCATCATGCAGGGCAGCACATCCCTGACGCCGATCCTCAAGGCGGCGTCGGCATCGATCAAGTAGTGCGTTCTGCCACCGGCAATCGCCCGCCGCCGTGGCGCGGCGGGCGATTTTTTTGCGCCCCTGCCCGAAACTTTGCTCTGGGCAAATGTTTTTCCGGAACTCTTTGCGTAATCGCGAATAATCCCGTGCGGTGCGCGTCACCTCGCGATTAAGCCACCTCACGATTAAGAAGAGAGATGTTCCGCTCCTGCCGTGCGCTTCTGCTCGTTGCCCTGACTCTCGGCGCAGTGCTGCTGTCAGCTTCAAGGGCCGCCACCGGTGCCGAGCGCCGGATCGATCAGATTCTCGCCCGCATGACGCTGGACGAGAAGATCGGCCAGCTCAATCTCGTCTCGCACGGCCCGAAATTCCCGGGATTTGATTTCATCCGCCAGGGCCGCGCCGGCTCGGTGATCAACTTCAACAACCCGCAGGACATTGCGGCAGCCCAGAAGGCCGCTCGTGAATCGCGTCTCGGCATCCCGCTTCTGTTCAGCCTCGACGTGCTGCACGGTTTCAGGACGATCTATCCCGTGCCGCTCGCGGAAGCGGCCACCTTCGACCCCAACCTCGCCAGGCTTGCGTCCGAATGGGGAGCCCGTGAGGCAGCCTATATCGGCCTGCAATGGACTTTCGCGCCGATGGCCGACATCGCGCGCGATGCGCGCTGGGGCCGCATCGTCGAAGGCTCCGGCGAGGATCCGTATCTGGGCCGCATCTTCGCTGCCGCGCGCGTCGAGGGATTTCGCGCCGGCGGCCTGGCGACCGGGGTGAAGCATTTCGCCGGCTATGGCGCCGTGATCGGCGGGCGCGACTACGACGCCACCGAGATTCCAATCACGACCTTGCGCGACGTCATCCTGCCGCCCTTTCGGGCCGCCGTCGAGGCCGGCAGCGTTTCCGTGATGGGCGCCTTCAACGCGCTGAACGGTCTGCCGGCGACGGCGAACCGCTGGCTGCTCACGCACGTGCTGCGCAAGGAATGGAAGTTCGACGGCGTCGTGATTTCGGATTGGGCGGCGATCGAGGAATTGATCGGGCATGGCGTCGCCGCCGACGGCGCCGAAGCTGCCCGCCGCGCGTTTCTGGCGGGCATCGACATCGACCTGATGAGCGGCCTGTACGAACGCCATCTGGGCGACGAGGTGCGCGCACGCCGCATCCCGATGCGGGCCGTGGACGACGCCGTCCGCCGCGTGTTGCGGACCAAGTTCCGGCTCGGGCTGTTCGAACGCCCGGACGCCGATCCGAGCCGCAACGACGCGGTCTTCCCGACACCGCAATCGCGCCAGGTTGCGCTGGCGGTGGCGCGCGAAGCGATCGTGCTGCTGCAGAACCCCGACGACCTGCTGCCGCTCGGCGCGACGACGCGCTCCATTGCCGTGATCGGCGGACTGGCGCGGAGTCAGTGGGACCTTCTTGGCCCGCACGCCGCCCGTGGTCATGCCGAAGACACCGTCCCGATCCTGGACCGGCTCAGGCAGCGGGCGGCACGCGCCGACATCACGGTTTCCTATGCCGCCGGCTGCGACGCCGCCTGCACGACCACGGCCGGCTTTGCGGAGGCGCTCGACGCGACCCGCTCGGCCGACGCGGCCGTCGTCGTGCTCGGCGAGGAACGCGACAGCAGCGGCGAGGCAGCGTCTCGCGCCTACCTCACCTTGCCCGGCAGGCAGCAGGAGCTGCTCGACGCGCTGATCGCGACCGGCAAGCCCGTCATCCTCGTGCTGCTCGCCGGCAGGCCGCTCGAGCTCGGCCCCGCGTCCGAAAAGCTCGCCGCGGCGTTGATGGCCTGGTATCCCGGCACCGAAGGCGCAGCCGCCATCACGGAAACCCTGTTCGGTGACGTCAACCCGAGCGGCAAGCTGCCGCTCACGTGGCCGCGGACCGTGGGACAGATCCCGATCTACTACAATCATCTGCCGAGCGGCCGACCGACGGACCCGCACCAGCGCTTCACGCGCAACTATCTGGACGAGGCTCTGACGCCGCTGTTCCCGTTCGGCTGGGGCCTCAGCTACACCTCGTTCCGCTTCTCGGATCTCGCCATCGATACGCCGCGGGTGAAAGCCTCGGATCATGTCCAGGTGCGGGTCACCGTCACCAACGCGGGCCCGCACGCGGGAAAGGAAGTGGCGCAGCTCTATGTGCGCGACCTGATTGCGAGCCGCAGCCGGCCGGTGCGCGAGCTCAAGGCATTCGAGAAGATCAGCCTGGCGGCCGGCCAGGCGCGGGTCGTGACCTTCCGCATTCCCGCGCGCGAGCTCGGCTTTCATCTCGAAGACGGGACCTATGTAGTCGAGCCGGGCGCCTTCGACGTCTGGATCGGCGGCAATTCGCTTGCCGACCTTGGAGGCAGATTCGAGGTCAGCGACGGGCTGCGGGTGAACCCGCCGCGCGATGTTCCGTGACGCAGGACCTGGCGAAAGCCTGTCCGGACCTGATCCGGGATGGGCCGCACTTTCGCAAACATGGCGCGGTCGATCCAGTCCTGAACCGTCCACGCACGGGATGGCTGGAGCCCGAGCCAGTCACCTCGTCGCCAGCAAGCCAGGTCTCTTTTGCCGGCGGATGCTGTATAGGCAGAGGCCATGCGCATCGTTGAAATCCGCGACATCGTCGCGCCGATCTCGTCGGCCATTGCCAACGCCTATATCGACTTCTCGGCCATGACCGCTTCCGTGGTGGCAGTGGTTACGGATCGCATCGTCGACGGCGAGCCGGTGGTCGGCTTCGGCTTCAATTCGAACGGCCGCTATGCCCAGCAGGGCCTGCTGCGCGAGCGTTTCATTCCGCGCCTGCGCGACGCGCCGCCGGACGAGCTTCTCGATGCCTCCGGCCTGATCGATCCGCACAAGGCCTGGGCGGCCATGATGAAGAACGAGAAGCCCGGCGGGCATGGCGAGCGCTCGGTCGCGGTGGGCGTTCTCGACATGGCGATCTGGGACGCGGTGGCGAAGGCTGCGGGCGTGCCCCTGTGGCGGCTCCTCGCCGATCGCTACAACGGCGGCGACGCCGACGAGACCGCCTGGGTTTATGCGGCCGGCGGCTATTACTATCCCGGCAAGGACGTGCGCGCGCTCCAGGACGAGATGCGCTCGTATCTCGACCGCGGCTACGACACGGTCAAGATGAAGATTGGCGGCGAACCGCTGGACGACGATCTGCGCCGCATCGATGCGGTTCTCGAGGTGGTCGGCGAGGGCCGGCGCCTCGCCGTGGACGCCAACGGCCGCTTCGATCTCGACACCGGGCTCGCCTATGGGCGAGCGCTGACCGATTATGGGCTGCGCTGGTACGAGGAGCCGTTCGATCCGCTCGATTACCTGCCGCATGCCTGTCTTGCGGCCGACTACGCCGGCGTTCTGGCGGCCGGAGAAAACCTCTTCTCGATGCAGGACGCGCGCAATCTGATCCGCTACGGCGGCCTGCGTCCCGACCGCGACATCCTGCAGTTCGACCCTGCCCTTTCCTACGGCCTCGTCGAATATCTGCGCACGCTGGCGATGCTCGATGCGCACGGCTGGAGCCGTCGGCGCTGCGTGCCGCATGGCGGCCACCAGTTCGCGCTCAACATCGCCGTCGGCCTCGGCATGGGCGGCAACGAAAGCTATCCGGACGTGTTCGCGCCGTTCGGTGGTTTCGCCGACGGAATCCCGGTCGAGAACGGCCGCATCAGTATGCCTGACGTGCCCGGCATCGGCTTCGAAGCGAAGAACGCCCTTTATACCGTCATGAAGCCGCTGAGGCCGTCCTGAACTTTGGTTTGCCGCAGGATGGGCTCGGTCCAGCGAAGTCTCGCATGGTAACCCTTTTGTAAAATCGAGTTGCTATTCGTTGGCGCAGTGCGTCTGAGAGTGCGCCATGAGTGACCTGCAGAACGAGCCAAGCCCGGAGAATCCGGCACTCGCCTCCACCGCCGCTGCGGCCGCACTCGCGCAGGCGGTGAAGAGTGCCGAGCGATCGGCGGGCAGGCCCGCGGCCGGGACGGCTTCGGCGCAACCGGGCGGGCTTGAGCCCGAAGAGAAGGCGAAGTCGCCCGACTGGCGCGAATACGCGCTGCGGGCCGCCACCCTCGCGGTCGCGGTCGGGCTCGGATGGGCAGGCGGATCAGGTGCGTTCTCCGCCACCGGGCAGCCGAGCGAAGAGAGTCCCGAATGGGCGCAGACCGCCGCGGCCATCCGCGACAGCCAGAGCGACATCGTGCGGCTCAGCGCCGACCTGCGCGCCCTCAAGCTCGCCATCGACGGCATGCAGGACAAGGTCGAGCGCGCCAAGGCTGAAACGACGGGCCAGATCGGCACCGTCATGGACGCCTCCGGCCGGCTGGAGCGCACGGCCAAGGACACGCACACGATCCTGTCCGAGCTCAGCGGGCGCCTCGAGGCGATCGAGCGGCGGCCCATGACGAGCGCCGCCGCAAAGCCCGTCGCGCCTGAAGCTGCCGATCCGGTGCAAACCGGCAGCGTCGAGCCGAAAGCGGTGGCGAAGGAGCGCCTCATCGAAGACTGGATCCTGCGCGACGTCGATGACGGCATGGCGTTGATCGAGAGCCGGCGAGGGCGCGTGCGCGAAGTCGTGCCCGGAGAGACGGTGCCGAATGCCGGCCGCGTCGAATCGATCGAGCGCCGCGGCAAGACGTGGGTGGTGGTGACCAGCAAGGGCGTGATTGGTCGCCCGTCGCGCTGGCGATAAGCTAACCCGCCGGTTCGCATCATTTCGATGCGGCGCGCATGAATGTCGCGATCGCCTGCTCCGGATTTTCGGAATGTGCCGCGCTACCGCGGCACGAGCGCGCGTAACGTGTAGACGATCGTCGCGAACACGGCGAGGCTCACGATGTACAGACCGATGAACCACGCCAGCCGCGACCAGGCGCGCGGCCGGCGCTCGCGACCGGACATCAATGATAGGCGCTCGCCTGGACGTCTTCCGCCACCTTGCCGCGGAAGACCCAGTAGGCATACGTCGTGTAGCCGAGC
>DATBIR010000132.1:0-4982 GCA_036556825.1 Beijerinckiaceae bacterium | reverse complement strand
CCTTGTACGGGTCGCCGACCGTGTCGCCGGTCACTGCCGCCTTGTGGGCTTCCGAGCCCTTGCCGCCGTGATGCCCGTCCTCGATGTACTTCTTGGCGTTGTCCCAGGCGCCGCCGCCGGACGTCATCGACACCGCCACGTAGAGACCGGTCAGGATCACGCCGAGCAGCATGGCGCCAACCGCGGCGAAGGCCTGGTTCTTGCCGGCGATCGCGTAGATCACGAAGTAGAGCACGATCGGCGAGAGCACCGGCAGCAGGGAGGGGATCACCATCTCCTTGATGGCGGCCCGGGTCAGCATGTCGACGGCGCGGCTGTAGTCGGGCCGGTCGGTGCCCTGCATGATGCCGGGCTTCTCGCGGAACTGGCGGCGAACCTCCTCGACGACGGCGCCGGCGGCGCGTCCGACCGCCGTCATGCCCATCGCGGCGAACAGGTACGGAATCAGCCCGCCGAGCAGCAGGCCGATGACGACGTAGGGGTTGGCCAGCGAGAAGTCGACCTGGACACCGCGGAAATACTGGAAGGCGGTCGAGCCGGCCCGGTTGGCCTCGGCGATGAAGTAGTTGAGGTCCGAGGTGTAGGCCGCGAACAGCACCAGCGCGCCGAGACCGGCCGAGCCGATGGCGTAGCCCTTGGTGACCGCCTTGGTCGTGTTGCCGACCGCGTCGAGGGCATCGGTCGACTTGCGCACTTCCTTCGGCAGGCCTGACATCTCGGCGATGCCGCCGGCATTGTCGGTGACCGGGCCGAAGGCATCAAGCGCCACGACCACGCCGGCCAGCGCCAGCATGGCGGTAACGGCGATGGCGATGCCGAACAGGCCGCCGAGGCTGTAGCTGAGGATGATGCCGGCAACGATCACGATGGCCGGCAGCGCCGTCGCCTCGAGCGAGACGGCGAGGCCCTGGATGACGTTGGTGCCGTGACCCGTCACCGACGACTTGGCGATCGACTGCACGGGCCGGAAGTTCGTGCCCGTGTAATATTCGGTGATCACGACGATCGCCGCCGTCACGCCGAGCCCGACCAGCGCGCACAGGAACAGGTCGAGCGAGCTGAAGGAGGCGCCGGTGGTCGTCTTGAACGTCGCGCCGAAGCCGCCGAACACGAGCCAGTTGACGATGGCGATGGCCATGATCGAGAGCACGCCGGTGGCGATGAATCCCTTGTACAGGGCGCCCATAATCGACTGGTTCTGGCCGAGCTTGACGAAGAACGTGCCGATGATCGAGGTCGCAATGCATGCCGCGCCGATGGCGAGCGGGTAGATCATCATCCGTTCGAGGACCGGCGGCTGGCCGGCGAAGAAGATCGCCGCCAGCACCATCGTGGCGACGACGGTGACGGCGTAGGTCTCGAACAGGTCGGCGGCCATGCCGGCGCAGTCGCCGACATTGTCGCCAACATTGTCGGCGATGGTCGCCGGGTTGCGCGGATCGTCTTCGGGAATGCCGGCTTCGACCTTGCCGACAAGATCGCCGCCGACGTCGGCGCCCTTGGTGAAGATGCCGCCGCCGAGACGCGCGAAGATCGAGATCAGCGAGGCGCCGAAGCCGAGGGCCACCAGCGCATCGATCACGGTGCGGCTCGAGGGCGCGAAATCGAGCCCCTTGGTCAGGAACGCGTAATAGCCGGTGACGCCAAGCAGCGCGAGGCCCGCGACCAGCAGGCCGGTCACGGCGCCGGCCTTGAAGGCCACGTCGAGGCCACCGCCGAGCGACACCGTCGCCGCCTGCGCCGTGCGCACGTTGGAGCGTACCGAAACGTTCATGCCGATGAAGCCGGCCGCCCCTGAAAGCACCGCGCCGAGAGCGAAGCCGAGGCCGACCCAGATGCCGAGGAAGAACGAGAGCAGGACGAACAGCACCAGGCCGACTGCTCCGATGGTCAGGTATTGGCGACGCAGATAGGCGCGCGCACCTTCAGCGATGGCGCCGGCGATCTCCTGCATGCGCTGCGTGCCGGCGTCGCGCTTCATCACGTCATTGTAGGCCCACGCTCCGTAGGCGATCGACAGCAAGCCGCCGAGGATGATCAGAAGGAGAGCGGTCATCGTACCGTCCTGTTATTGGTGATGGCGGGCAAGAAAAAGGGTGCGCGTCAAACGCGCCCTCGCCGCCCTAGACCGAGGGAAGATGCGGGGCTGTCTGCCAAAGTTTCGCCGAAACCGCAACGCGACTTCGGATAAAACCCCGGATTTTCCGGCTTTTTGCTCACCTCTCAGCGGCGAGGCCCCGCCGGGGATCAAAAATGCTGATACGCCCCGTGTTTGTAGCGGCGCGCGCCGCCGGGGGAGCGGAATACCGGCAGTTCCTCCCCGGCCGTGACGGTGCCGATGACCGTGGCCGGCACGCCCACGGCGGCGGTCTCGGCAAGGAAGCCAGCGAGGCGCTCCTCGGGAACGGCGCAAAGGATCTCGTAATCGTCGCCGCCGGTGACGATGAGGTCCACGAGTCCGGGATTTGTCGTGACCGCGGCGCGGGCCGCCGGCGAGAGGGGGATGCGCGCCGTGTCGACTTCCGCCGAGGCGCCGCTTGCCCGCATCATCTTGGCCAAATCGCCGGCCAGCCCGTCGGAGATGTCCATCGCCGCTGCGGCGTGCCTGCGCAGCGTCTCGGCCGCGACGAGGCGTGGACAGGGATAAAGATAGCGGTCAACCAAGTGTTTCTTGTCGCCAGGGGACAAGGCCGCGACCGCCGGGTCGGCGGAGCCGCGATGCACGGTGAGGCCGAGCGCCGCGTCGCCGATCGTGCCGGTGACGCAAAGCCGATGCCCGGCCCGGGCGGTCGTCCGCCGCACCATGCCGCCCGAGGGCACCTGGCCGAGCGCGGTGATCGACATCCAGAACGGGCCCGCGCTGCGCACCGTGTCGCCGCCCAGCAAGGGACACTGAAAGGCCCGCGATGCCTCCGCCAGACCATCTCTGAAAGCTTCGAGCCACGCCTCGGTCCAGCCGTCGGCGAGGGCAAGGGTCAGGAGAAACCCTGCCGGCGCGGCGCCCTTCGCGGCGAGATCGGAGATGTTGACCGCCAGGCCCTTGTGGGCGATTGCGGCGGCCGGGTCGTCGGGCAGGAAATGGACGCCGGCGACGATGCCGTCGACCGTGAGCACGATCTCATGCCCCTCGCGAGGCCGCAACAAGGCGGCGTCATCCTTGAGGTCGAGCCCGCCTTCCCCGGCCAGGGGAGCGAAGAATCGGGCGATCAGCTCATCTTCGGAGGGACGGGATCCGGGGCTCATGCCGCAACCTGTCGTGCCGCGGGGTTCCTGTCGAGCCACCGCCACCTCGCCCGTGGATCCCGGGCGTGGCCGGGATCACCCTGAAGATTCGCAAGTCGGAACACTCGACGTCGTGCGGAGCGAAGCGGCTACCCTCGCCCTTTCGGGGAGAGGGACTGGACGTGACGGTCCTTCATCTCGTCCGCGCGCACGTCGTGGGCGATCCGGTCCAGAACCGCGTTGACGAGGCCCGGCTCGTCCTCGGCATAAAAGCTGTGGGCGATGTCGACATATTCGGAGATCACGACGCGGCCGGGCACGTCCTTGCGATAGAGCAGCTCGTAAGCTCCCGCGCGCAGGATCGCGCGCAGCACGGCTTCGACGCGCTTGAGCGGCCAACCCTCTGACAAGGCGGCGTCGACCTTGCCGTCGATCGGGCGCTGTTCGCGCACCACGCCCCCCAGGAGGTCGCGAAAGAAGGCGTTCTCGGCGGGCTTGAAGCTGATGCCTTCGACCTCGCGGCCGATCCAGAACGCCTCGAACTCGGCCTGTGCGTCGCCGACGCCCTTGCCGGCGACATCCATCTGATAGAGCGCCTGCACCGCGGCGAGCCGCGCAGCGCTGCGCTCGGCGGGCTTCGCCATGATCAGGCCTCCTGTTCCAGGCGGCGCTTGATGCGCAGCACCGCCAGCGCAGCATGCGCCGCGCCGCCTCCCTTATTCAATTCGCCGACCCGGGCACGGGTCCATGCCTGCGCCTCGTTTTCGACGGTGATGATGCCATTGCCGAACGGCAGCTTCCTGGCCACGGCGAGATCCATCAGGGCGCGCGCGCTCTCGCCGGCGACAATGTCGAAATGCGCCGTCTCGCCGCGGATCACGCAGCCGAGCGCCACCGCGGCGTCGTAGGCTCGGCCGGCCGCCGCAGCCGCATCGAGCGCGATGGTAACCGCGGCCGGAAGCTCGAGCGCTCCCGGAACGGTGATCACGTCGACCTGCGCCTTGGCCGCTTCCAGCGCTTCGCGGGCGCCGCGCAGGAGCTCGTCGGCGATGTCATCGTAAAAGCGCGCCTCGACGATAAGCACGCGGGCGCCGGTGACCGGCGCGTCCTCGATCCGTCGCGAAGTTGATGTGGCCATGATCGCTCTGCGGCAACTCCCCGTCACGGATGGAAAGACGGGGCGGGCAGCG
Source organism: Beijerinckiaceae bacterium (assembly GCA_036556825.1). Taxonomy (GTDB): domain Bacteria; phylum Pseudomonadota; class Alphaproteobacteria; order Rhizobiales; family Beijerinckiaceae; genus JAJKJG01. The sequence goes on along the minus strand of DATBIR010000132.1, from coordinate 570 downwards.
TCAGTACCCCGCCGCACGGGCCTCGGCAAGGCGCGCCGCGTAGCGGGCCATCAGATCGACCTCAAGGTTGAGGCGATCCCCGACGCGGCGCTCGCCCCACGTGGTGACGGCGAGGGTATGCGGGATGATCAGCACCGAGAAGCGGTCACCATCGATGTCGTTGACAGTCAGCGAGACGCCGTCGAGCGCCACGGAGCCCTTTTCGGCGATAAAGCGCGCCAGCCCGGCGGGCGCGCGCAGGACGAAACTGGCGGTCGGCGCCCAGGGCCCCTCCCCTCCCGTCACGGCCTCGCGGGCGACGATCTCGGCGATGCCATCGATGTGCCCGGTGACGAGATGGCCTCCGAGCTCGTCGCCGATCTTGAGGGCGCGTTCCAGGTTGACGCGCGTGCCGACCTGCCACGTGCCGACCGTGGTGCGCGCCAGCGTCTCGGCGGCGGCATCGACCTCGAACCAAGCGCCGCCGTCGTGCCCGCCGACCGCCACCACCGTCAGGCACGGCCCCGAGCAGGCGATCGAAGCCCCGAGCGCGATGCCGGCCGGGTCGTAGGCGCACGCGATGCGCACGCG
>DATBIR010000131.1:0-3462 GCA_036556825.1 Beijerinckiaceae bacterium | reverse complement strand
TTCTCTTTGTGTCGCATGATCTTTTTCGGCAAAGCGGTGCCCACTTTGCCGGATCATGCTTTAGCGCGTAATTCTGATCGGGATGCCCGGGTCTCGCCTTTGGCTCGCCCGAGGATGACTGAAGCGGCGCACCGCTTCAGTCACTCCGCCGCGATGCGGCGGGGAGTCAGATCGTCTCCGATCTCGGCGACGACCGTGCCGAAGGCGGCGCACAGGTTGTCGGCGAGCGTCTGGAAGGACGGTTTCGGCGCCAGGGTGCGCTCGTCCATGTAGAGGGCCCGGTTGATCTCGATCTGCAGGGCGTGGCGGCCGAGCGCCGGCTCGCCGTAATGCTCGGTGATGAAACCGCCGGCATAGGGCTTGTTGCGAACCACCGAGTAGCCCTGGCAGCGCAGGGCGACCTCGACGAGGTCGGTCAACAGGCTGGCGCAGCTGGTGCCGTAGCGGTCGCCGAGCACGAAATCGGCCTTGCCGCCGTCCTCGCGGCTGAGGCTGGTCGAGGGCATCGAGTGACAGTCGATCAGCACCGCGTGCCCGAACGAGCGGGCGGTGCGGTGCATCAGGTGCCGCAGCATGCGGTGATACGGCTTGTAGAGCCATTCGATGCGCCGCAGGGCCTCGTCGGGGCCGAGGTGGCCGCGGTAGATGTCATGGCCGTCGGCGACGATGCGCGGGATCGTGCCGAGGCCGCCCGCGACCCGCATCGAGCGGGTGTTGGCGAAGGGCGGCAGGCGGCCGCTGAACATGCGCGGGTCGAGCTCGTAGGGCTCGCGGTTGACGTCGAGATAGGCGCGCGGGAAGCGGGCCGCCATCAACGGGGCGCCGAGATTCACGACACCTGCGAACAGCACGTCGATGAAGGCGTCCTCGGACCGGCGCAGGGCGAGCGGGTCGAGCCGCGAGGCGGCCAGGAAGCTGGCCGGGTAGACGGCGCCGGCATGCGGCGCGTTGAAGATGAACGGGGCGCTGTGCCGCGCCGGCTCCTGAACGATGAAGGGCGGCTCGAGTTCGGGTTCGATGGCTGAACGCATGGGAAATAATGCGGCTCGACTGTGCGTTGTTCGGAAATCACATGCGGGCAGCATCGGTTCAACAGAATCGATCCCGGCCCGGTAACCTGGTGTCGCATGATCCCGGATCGGGTCCGGGACAAGCCTTTTTTGGCGAAGTGGCGGCCGCCCCGGATCAGGTCCGGGGCCTTCACCGGATCACGCTCAAGTGTGGCAATCGCCGCAGCCGCTGTAAATCGTCCGGGCGCGCCGCTGAAGCAAATTTCGTTTCACCCGATGTTTACCGCATGCCTGCTTTATGGAACAAACATAACCGCGACGTTCTCCAGGCCACTTTCCAATGAAGATCCTTCTCGCCGAAGACGACAACGACATGCGCCGCTTCCTCGTGAAGGCGCTGCAGACGGCCGGCTACGATGTCGCCTCCTTCGACAACGGGCTGTCCGCCTATAACCGCCTGCGCGAGGAGCCGTTCGAGCTCCTGCTCACCGACATCGTCATGCCCGAGATGGACGGCATCGAGCTCGCCCGGCGCGCCACTGAGCTCGATCCCGACATCAAGGTGATGTTCATCACCGGCTTCGCGGCGGTCGCCCTCAACCCCGATTCGAAGGCCCCCAAAGAGGCCAAGGTCCTGTCCAAGCCGTTCCATCTCCGGGATCTCGTCAACGAGGTCGAGAAGCTGCTGGCGGCATAAGTTCCGGCCGACAAGAGCCCCGGCCGGCGCGATCCAGCGCCGGGCTCCGCCCGACCAGCATTGCCCTGGATTTGCTCCAGGGCTCACCCGCATGGCCACAGATCGAGCCGCGTCCCGGCCGGCGTAGCCGATCGCTTGCGCGGCTTGCGCCGAGCGTCTATATCGCCCCGAACGCTTCGAGGGTCCGTGACGCCGCTCGAGCGGGCGCGTAGCTCAGTGGGAGAGCACTACGTTGACATCGTAGGGGTCGCTGGTTCAATCCCAGCCGCGCCCACCATCTGATCTTTCTCCGCAAGAGTTGCGCCGGCCTTCAGAGTCGGCGGTTTCGCTTGCCCAACCTTGCAGGCGGGGCGTGTTGGCGATGCCCTGCGCCGAGCATGCGGCGGCCGCAGCTTGGGGCCGGCGCGGAGGGTTCAGACCGGCTCCAGCTTGTGATGGGGCCGGCGCGGCAGCTCCACCGCGACGGGATCGCCCGGTCGCACACGACCATCCGCCCGCACGACGCTCATGATCCCCGCCTTGCGCACGGGCGCCCCGTCAGCGTCGCGATCGAGCAGGGCGCGCATCAATCCCGGGTGAAAGTCGTCGAGCTGCCTGCATGGATTGCGCAATCCCGTGACCTCGACAACCGCCGTCTGCCCCAGATGCAAGAGCGTGCCGCGCGGAAGCTGCAGCAGGTTGAGGCCGCGCGTGGTGACGTTCTCGCCCAGACTGCCGGCGGCGACCACAAAACCCTTCTGACGCAGTTCATCGAACAGCTCGGCGTGAATGAGATGGACCTGACGCAGATTGGGCCGTTCCGGGTTGGCAGCGACGCGCGAGCGGTGCTTCACCGTCGTGCCGGAATGCGCATCCCCTTCAACGCCGAGCCCAGTAACAAGGTCGATCTCCGCGTGCGCTGCCTTGCTGAATGTGTGCGCGGCGCTCCGCGCCACCGCCACGACCTCCGCCGTTCCGCCCGCCTCGATCATGGAAGTTCGTGCGCTCCTGTGGGTCGCGGACGGTATCACCGGGCCTCCGGGACAGGGCAAGCGCTCGCCGAGCGGCGGCAGAACGATGACATGCGATCCCACCGTCGCAACGCGGCAACGCGAACGCGTTGGAGAAACTCGATCAGCAAGCCCACCATGCGTGCGGGCGACGTTCGGCCCGCGATCAACGCCCCGGCGCCGTCGTGCGGCTGAGCCGGTCGATGCCGGCGTTGATCAGCGCCGCGATCACGAAGACGATGATCAGAAGCGCATACATCTGCGGCATGTTGAACAGCGTGTAGGCCTGGATGATCATGAAGCCGAGGCCCTGGTTGGACAGCTTGGTCTCGGCGAGCAGCACGCCGATGATGGCGACGCCCATGCCGAGCCGCAAGCCGTTGATGATCGGCGCGCGCATGGCCGGCAGGTAGATCTTGGTGACCATCTGCTGTGTGCTGGCGCGGAAGCTGCGCCCGACGCGGATCAGCACCTTGTCGATCTCGCGCATGCCCGCGGCGGCGCTCAGCGCCACCGGGAAGAAGCACGATAACGCGCCCATGGCGATCTTCGAGCCGGGGCCGACGCCGAACCACATGATCATGAGCGGGAAGAAGATGATCTTCGGGCACGGCCCGAGATAATAGAGATAGACTTCGTAGGCGCCGGCGAGATAGCGGCTGCCGCCGAGCGCGATGCCGACGAGCAGACCGAGCGTGCCGCCGATCAGCATCGCCACCGCAATCTCGTAGAAGGTCGTATAGAGATGAAAGTAAAAGCCCATATC
>DATBIR010000130.1:0-4965 GCA_036556825.1 Beijerinckiaceae bacterium | reverse complement strand
CGGTCCCTCGCCACCGCTGTCGATCTCGCAATCGGCCAGGACCCGCCGGACATTGGCCGGGATCTCTGTCGGCACCCATTCGCGCACGCGGATCTGGCCTGTGGGACCGACAACGCTGGCGATGGCATGTGCCAGCTGGATGGCTGGATCCGAGAGCAGACCGCCCCAGTTGCCCGAGTGGTGGCCGCCCTCGCGCGCGTCGATCCACATGTCGAAGGACACGCCGCCCCGCGAGCCGAGGAAGACGGTCGGCCGGTCGGCCGTCAACCGCGGTCCGTCCGAGCCGATCAGCACATCCGCACGCAAGAGCTCCTTCTCTCGCGTGCACAGTTCGCGCAGCCCGGGCGAGCCCATCTCCTCGCCCATCTCGATCAGGTATTTGGCATTGAAGCCGAGCGTGCCGCGGGTCTCGAGCACCGCTGCGAGACTGGCGAGGTTGATCGAGTGCTGGCCCTTGTTGTCGGCCACGCCGCGCCCGTACCAGCGATCGCCGCGCTCGGTGAGCCGCCAAGGCGAGAGGCCCTCGCCCCAGCCTTCGTCGAGGCCGCGGATCACGTCGCCATGGCCATATCCGAGGACCGTCGGGCGGGCCGGGTTCTCCTGACGTTCGGCGAACAGGAACGGCCAGCCTCTTTCGGTCAGGATGCGGCAATCAAATCCCAGGCGCCGCAGCGCCGGCGTCATCTCGGTCTCGAGATAATCGACCAGGACCGGTGCGCGTTCGGAATTCTGGCTTTCCGTCGGGATTGCCACCCGCCGGGCGAGATCATCCCGGAACGTTCCGTTGTCGAAATACCGGGTAGCGCGGGCGATGGCGTCTGCGCGGCTCATGCGGCGGCCCTCCGTGCGGGAGCGTGGACGTGACAGGCGGCAAATCCGCCCTCGGTTGCCGCGAGCTCCGGCCTTTCCACTTGGCAAAGAGCGACGGCGTCCGGGCAACGCGGGTGGAACGGGCAACCCGGAGGCGGGTTCAGCGGATCGGGAAAGGCCAGGCCGAGACCCGTATCGGGGATGCCGAGGCCGGGTTCCGGCGTCAGAACGGAAGCGAGCAGCGCTTTCGTGTAAGGATGTTTCGGGCGTGCGAAAAGTGCCGCCGTTCCGGCCAGCTCGACGATCCTGCCGAGATACATGACGGCGACGCGGGTCGCGATGTGCTCGACCACTGCCAGGTTATGGCTGATGAAGAGGTAGGTCAGCCTGAACTCGCGACGGAGGTCCATGAGCAGATTGAGGATCTGCGACTGCACCGACACGTCCAGGGCCGATGTCGGCTCGTCGCAGACGACCACATCCGGGCGCATGACCAGCGCCCGGGCGATCGCGACGCGCTGGCGCTGCCCGCCGGAGAGCTCGCGCGGATAGCGGTCGGCGAAACGTGCGGGCAAGCCGACACGCTCCAGCATGTCGATCGCGGCGCGCCGCCGCTGTGCGGACGTCCCGATGCCATGCACCGCGAGCGGCAGCGACACGATCGAGACGAGGCTGCGGCGCGGATTGAGCGATGAGTAGGGGTCCTGGAACACCGGCTGGACGCGGCGCGCGAGCGCGCGGCGGCCCATGGCGCGCACGTCGGTCCCGTCGAGTTCGATCCGCCCGCTGCTCGGTTCGAGGAGGCCGAGGGCCATGCGCGCCAGGGTGGACTTGCCGCAACCCGACTCGCCCACGATTCCCAGCACTTCGCCGGGCGCGATGTCAAGGTTCACGCCGTTGACCGCGTGCAGAATGCGCTTTGGCCGGAACAGGCCCCGACTGACCGAAAAGGCGCGCGTGACATCGTGGATGGCGATGACGGCGCTCATGCATGCTCCAGGATGCAGCGCCAGCCGTGCTCGTGCGCGTCGCGCTGCTCAGGAGGGGGCAAGGCGCAGCGAGGCTGAGCGTGTTCGCAGCGGTCGCGAAAGAGGCACCCGCTGAGGTCTCCGATCAGCGACGGCACGATGCCGCGGATCACGCCGAGCCGCTCGCCAGGCCTGGTTTGGCCAGGCACCGGGATACAGCGGAGTAGCCCTTGCGTATAGGGATGGCGCGGGTCGCGGAACAGCGCGTCGGCGTCCGCGTATTCGACCACCTCGCCGGCATACATGACCGCCACCCGGTTGGCCATGCGGGCGACGATGCCGAGGTCGTGCGTGATGAGCAGGAGGGCGATCCCGAACTCGCGCTGGATATCGGCCAGGAGGCGCAGGATCTGCGCCTGGATGGTGACGTCGAGCGCCGTGGTCGGCTCGTCGGCGATGAGCAGGTCGGGGCCGCACATCAGGGCCATGGCGATCATCACGCGCTGTCGCAGCCCGCCGGAGAGCTGGTGCGGATATTGTCCCAGGCGCTCGCCGGCCGACGAGATCCCGACCTTCTCGAGCAGGAACACGGCCCTGTCCCGGGCGGCAGGCCTGCCGCCTTTGTGCCGTCGGTAAGCTTCTGTCAGCTGGTCCCCGATCGTGTAGACCGGGTTGAGCGCCGTCATCGGCTCCTGGAAGATCATGGCGATGCGCTCGCCGCGCACGGCTTCTACCGTCCGGCGCCGCATCAGGTCCTCGCCCGCGAATGACAGCCGCCGCGCTTCGCGATGCGCGCCCCGCGGCAGAAGGTCGAGGATTGCGAGGGCGGTCATCGACTTGCCGCAACCCGACTCGCCGACCAGGCACAGCGTCTCCGCGCGCCGGACCGTCAGCGAGACGTCCCGCACCGCGTGCAGCGGTCCACCCGCGGTGGCGATGTCGACGCGAAGGGTGTCGATCTCCAGAAGCGCGGCGCTCACCCGCGCCCCTCCGGCGAAATCGCGTCGCGCAGCCCGTCGCCGGCGAGATTGATGGCAAAGACGAGCAGCGCCAGGGCCGTGCCCGGAATGGCAATGAGCCAGAAGCTGAAGAACATATAGGCCTTGGCCTCGGAGATCATCAGCCCCCAGGACGGCAGCGGCGGCTGCACGCCGAGCCCCAGGAACGAGAGCGCCGCTTCCAGCAGGATGGCGCTCGCCGCCTCGAGCGTCGCCACGACGATGAGATGCGGCGCGACATTGGGCAGCACCTCCCCGAGGATGATCCGCATCGTCGACGCCCCGGCCGCTTCAGCAGCGGCGACGTAGTCGAGGACGCGGATCTGCTGCGTCGCGCTGCGCATCACCACCGCGAAGCGATCCCATTTGAGGAGACCGAGCGTCAGGATGACGACCGTGAGCGACCCGCCGAGCAGGGCAACGACGGCAAGCGCGACAAGGACCACCGGCATCGCCAGCCGGGTTGTGATCACAAAGGTGATCGCCAGGTCGATCTTGCCGCCGAAATAGCCGGCCGCCAGGCCGAGCGCGGTGCCGATCGCACCGGCGATCAGCATGACCGACAGCCCGATCACCAGGGAGATACGGGCCCCGTAGAGAATACGTGACAGATAATCCCGCCCGAGATTGTCCGTCCCGAACGGATGCACCCAGGTGCCTCTCTCGTACCAGATCGGCGGAACGAGGCGGCGCGTGAGGTCCTGTGCATACGGATCGTGCGGCGCCAGAAGAGGGGCCAGAGCCGCGACCAGCATGATCACGACGAGGATAAGCGCACCGATCACCAGGCTCCTCGTCCCGAAAACCCGCCGCCGGAGGCGCGCCCCCGCCGAAGCCTCGGCGACGATGTCCAGCGGCAGTACGGAATCTCCCATCACGCCACCCGGATGCGCGGATCGAGCCAGGCGTTGGCGATATCGGCGGCCAGCGTCAGCAGGACGTAGAGCATCGACAGCAGCAACACGACCGCCTGGGTCACCGGGAAGTCCTTGTGGGTGATGCTCTGATACGCCAGATAGCCGAGACCATCGAGGGCAAAGATGGTCTCGATCACGATGGAGCCGCCGAGGAGGAAGCCGAGCTGCACCGCGGACAGCGCGACGACCGGCGCGACGGCGTTGCGCAGCGCGTGCTTGAAGATCACGGAGCGGCGCGACAGTCCCTTCGCCCGGGCCGTGCGGATGTAGTCCGCCGACAGGACCTCGACCATGCCGGCTCTCACGAGGCGCATGAAGGGCGGCACCACGTAATAGCCGAGGGCGATCGTCGGCATCACGAAATGAGCCCAGCTGTCGCTGCCCGACACGGGCAGCCAGCGCAGCTGGACCGAAAACAGGATGATGAGCAGGAGCGCAAAGAAGAAGTTCGGCAGCGCCTGCCCGACGACCGCGAGCATCAGGGCCAGGCGATCGATCCAGCTGTTGCGATAGACCGCGGCGAAGACGCCGAGCGGAATCGACAGGGCGAGCGCAAAGCTCAGCGACAGGATGCCAAGCAGCAGCGTCGTCGGCAGCTTGGTGCTGACAAGTCCCACCACCTCGGTCTTGAAATACAGCGAGGTGCCGAAATCGCCACGAACAAGCCGTCCGAGCCACTCGATATATTGCAGGACAAGGGGGCGGTCGAGCCCGTAGGTCCGCCGCACCAGCTCGATGTCCTCGTGTCGCGCCCCCTCCCCCGCGATCGCCGCGGCGACGTCACCCGAGAGCCGCAGCAGGAAGAAGCTGACGAGCGAGACCGCCAGTCCCACCAGGATCGCAAGGCCCAGGCGCTTGGCGATGAAAGTGGGCATCGCTCACTTCCAGCTCATCTCCCAGAAGCGCGGCATCTCGTCCGGATAGGCTTTGAACACAAGATCCGCCGTGGCCGCGTAATAGACCGGCAGGGAGTAGAGCGGCACGGCATAGGCACGCTCGGCGATCAGGGCGAGCGCCTTCCGGTAGGCGTCCTTGCGCACGTTCGGGTCGACCGAGCTGCCGCCCTTTGCCAGGAGATCGCGCACTTCGGCGTCGCGCGTGATGTCCTCCCCTTCGAACGCGAAATAGTTGGGCGTCGCCGCCGACACGTCATTCACCGAGAACGAGCCCCAGGTTTGATGGGTGAGCGCCGCCTTGTTGGCGCGAATCTGCTCGCGCATCGCGGCATATTGCAGGAAGTTGAGATTGGCCCTGATCCCGACCGCCTTCAGG
>DATBIR010000129.1:0-17930 GCA_036556825.1 Beijerinckiaceae bacterium | reverse complement strand
AAGGGCGTCAACGCCGCCAACGATCCCAAGACCAAGCTGCACTGCATCTACGTGGCCGTCGGCCAGAAGCGCTCGACCGTCGCCCAGTTCGTCAAGACGCTCGAGGAGAACGGCGCGCTGGATTACTCGATCGTGGTCGCCGCCACCGCGTCCGACCCGGCCCCGATGCAGTTCCTGGCGCCGTTCGCCGGCTGCGCCATGGGCGAGTTCTTCCGCGACAACGGCATGCACGCGGTGATGATCTACGACGACCTGTCCAAGCAGGCCGTCGCCTACCGCCAAATGTCGCTGCTGCTGCGCCGTCCGCCCGGCCGAGAGGCTTATCCCGGCGACGTGTTCTACCTGCATTCGCGGCTGCTCGAGCGCGCCGCCAAGATGAACGACGACAACGGCTCCGGCTCGCTGACCGCGCTGCCGGTCATCGAGACGCAGGCCAACGACGTTTCGGCCTACATCCCGACCAACGTGATCTCGATCACGGACGGCCAGATCTTCCTGGAGACCGACCTGTTCTACCAGGGCATCCGCCCGGCCGTGAACGTCGGCCTGTCGGTGTCGCGCGTCGGCTCGGCGGCTCAGACCAAGGCCATGAAGAAGGTCGCCGGGCGCATCAAGGGTGAGCTCGCGCAATATCGCGAAATGGCGGCCTTCGCACAGTTCGGCTCCGACCTCGACGCGGCCACGCAGCGCCTGCTCAACCGCGGCGCCCGCCTCACCGAGCTCCTCAAGCAGCCGCAATTCTCGCCGCTCAAGATGGAGGAGCAGGTCGTCGTGATCTATGCCGGCGTCAACGGCTATCTCGACCCGCTGCCGGTCAACCGCGTGCGCGCCTTCGAGGAGGGCCTGCTCGGCCATATCCGCTCGCGCCACGCCGATCTCCTCGAGACGATCCGCACGTCGGGCGACCTGTCGGATGACAGCGCGGCCAAGCTCAAGGGCGCGGTCGAAAGCTTCGCCAAGTCGTTCGCGTGATGAGGCTGGCATGCCTTCGCTAAAGGAGCTGCGCAACCGCATCGCCTCGGTCAAGGCGACCCAGAAGATCACCAAGGCCATGCAGATGGTGGCCGCAGCGAAGCTGCGCCGCGCGCAGACGGCGGCCGAGGCGGCGCGGCCCTTCGCGGAGCGCATGAACCAGGTGCTCAGCAACGTGGCGGGCACGATCACGCCGGGCCCGGAATCGCCGCGCCTTCTCGCCGGCACCGGCTCCGACCGCGTGCATCTGCTCGTTGTGTGCACGGCCGAGCGTGGCCTGTGCGGCGCCTTCAACTCGTCCATCGCGCGCCTCGCCCGCGAGCATGCCAGCCGCCTGATGGCCGAGGGCAAGACCATCAGGATCATCTGCGTCGGCAAGAAGGGTTACGACATTCTGCGCCGGCAATTCGGCGAGCTGATCATCGACTTCGTCGACCTGCGCGGTGCGCGCACGCTCGGCTTCGAGCATGCCGACATGGTGGCGCAGAAGATCCTGCAGCGCTTCGAGGCCGGCGAGTTCGACGTGGCGACCTTGTTCTACTCGCGCTTCAAGTCGGTCATCTCGCAGATCCCGACCGCGCAGCAGATCATCCCGGCGGTGTTCGAGGCGAACGGCGGCACGAGCGAAGCGGTCTACGATTACGAGCCCGGCGAGAACGAGATCCTCGAGGAGCTGCTGCCGCGCAACGTCACCGTGCAGGTGTTCCGCGCGCTGCTCGAGAATGCCGCCTCGGAGCAGGGCGCGCGCATGAGCGCCATGGACAGCGCCACGCGCAACGCCGGCGACATGATCAAGCGCCAGACCCTGACCTACAACCGGACGCGGCAGGCGATGATCACCAAGGAACTGATCGAAATCATTTCGGGCGCCGAGGCGCTCTGACGACCCAAGCATAACGAGGACACAATGGCCGAACTGACGATGACCCAATCAAAAAGCGCGCAGCAGCGGGCCGGCGCCAACGCCGTGGGCCAGATCACGCAAGTCATCGGCGCCGTCGTCGACGTGCAGTTCGACGGGCACCTGCCGGAGATTCTCAACGCGCTGGAGACCGACAACCAGGGCAACCGCCTCATCCTCGAGGTGGCGCAGCAGCTCGGCGAGTCGACCGTGCGCTGCGTCGCCATGGACACTTCCGAAGGCCTCGTGCGCGGCCAGGAAGTGCGCGACACCGGCGCGCCCATCGCCGTTCCGGTCGGTGACAGCACGCTCGGCCGCATCATGAACGTGATCGGCGAGCCGGTCGACGAGGCCGGGCCGATCCCGTCGCAGGCGCGCCGCGCCATCCATCAGCCGGCGCCCGAATACACGGAACAGTCGACCGAGGCGCAGATCCTCGTCACCGGCATCAAGGTCGTCGACCTGCTGGCGCCCTACGCCCGCGGCGGCAAGATCGGCCTGTTCGGCGGCGCCGGCGTCGGCAAGACCGTCATCATCATGGAGCTGATCAACAACATCGCCAAGGCGCATGGCGGCTACTCGGTGTTCGCCGGCGTCGGCGAGCGCACGCGCGAAGGCAACGACCTCTATCACGAGATGATCGAGTCGGGCGTCAACAAGGATCCGAAGGAGCATGGCGGCTCGACGGCCGGCTCGAAATGCGCGCTCGTCTACGGCCAGATGAACGAGCCGCCGGGCGCGCGCGCCCGCGTCGGCCTCACCGGCCTCACCGTCGCCGAGCATTTCCGCGACCAGGGCCAGGACGTTCTGTTCTTCGTCGACAACATCTTCCGCTTCACGCAGGCCGGTTCGGAAGTGTCGGCGCTGCTCGGACGCATTCCCTCGGCGGTCGGCTACCAGCCGACGCTCGCCACCGACATGGGCGCGCTGCAGGAGCGCATCACCACCACGACCAAGGGCTCGATCACGTCCGTGCAGGCGATCTACGTGCCGGCCGACGATCTGACCGACCCGGCGCCGGCCACGTCCTTCGCGCATCTCGACGCCACCACCGTGCTGTCGCGCTCGATCGCCGAGAAGGGCATCTATCCAGCCGTCGATCCGCTCGACTCGACGTCGCGCATGCTTTCGCCTGCGATCGTCGGCGAGGAGCATTACCAGGTCGCGCGGCAGGTGCAGCAGGTGCTGCAGCGCTACAAGGCGCTGCAGGACATCATCGCCATCCTGGGCATGGACGAGCTGTCGGAAGAGGACAAGGTGGCGGTGGCGCGCGCCCGCAAGATCGAGCGCTTCCTGTCGCAGCCCTTCCACGTGGCCGAGGTGTTCACCGGTTCCCCCGGCGTGTTTGTCAGCCTCGAGGACACGATCAAGAGCTTCAAGGGCCTGGTCGAGGGCAAATACGACCACCTGCCGGAGCCCGCCTTCTACATGGTCGGCACCATCGAGCAGGCGGTCGAGAAGGCGCAGCGCCTCGCCGCGGAAGCGGCCTGATGGCGACGTTCCACTTCGAGCTGGTGGCGCCCGAGCGCGTGCTCTATTCGGGCGAGGTCGACGCCGTCATGCTGCCCGGCACGGAAGGCGACATGACCGTGCTGCCCGGCCACGCGCCGGTCATGACCAGCCTCAAGACCGGCTTCGTGGTCGTGACCGACCGCCAGAACCACGGCACGCGCGTGCTGGTGCGCGGCGGCTTCGCCGAGATCAACGCCGACGCGGTGATCGTGCTGGCCGAGCGGGCGTTCGATCAGGGCGAGCTCACGCCCGAAAGCATCGCCCAGGAAATCCTGACCGTCGAGATGCAGCGCGACGCCAGCCACGATCCCGCATTCAAGGATGCCGCCGACGCGACCATCGTGCAGCTGCAGGAAGCGCGCGCCGCCCTGCGCTACTGAGGCGCTTCTCTGACGCCCGTCATTCCGGGTTCGCGAGCGCCGGAATGACATGCGTCGGTGGTCGAGCGAGCGAGGCTACTCGCTCGTGGCGATGAGCCCGGCATTGCCGCCGGCGGCGGCGGTGTTGATGGTCACCGTCTGCTCGGTGGCGAAGCGCACGAGATAGTGCGGCCCGCCCGCCTTCGGCCCGGTGCCGGACAGGCCGTGCCCGCCGAACGGCTGCACCCCGACCACCGCCCCGATCATGTTGCGGTTGACGTAGACATTGCCGACGGCGAGGCGCGAGGCGACGTGCTCGACGGTGGCATCGATGCGCGAGTGGATGCCGAGCGTGAGGCCGTAGCCGGTGCCCTCGATGGCGTCGAGCAGGCGGTCGAGATCGTCGGCGCGGTAGCGCACCACGTGCAGGATCGGGCCGAACACCTCGTCCGTGAGCGCCTCAGGACGCGCCAGCTCGAAAATATGCGGGGCGACGTAGAAACCGGCGCCACCTCGTTCCCCTCCCCCTTGCGGGGAGGGGCTAGGGGTGGGGGTAGCGCCGGACCTAATGCTGGCGGTGCCTTCTGCGCTACCCCCCTCCCTATCCTCCCCCGCAAGGGGGGAGGGGACCCTCACCCGGTCGCTTCGCGACTCGGCCTCTCCCGCAAGCGGGAGAGGTGGAGTGCCAGCGTAGTGCACGCGCACCGCCTCGCCACGCATGCGCGCCATATGCGCCTCGAGCCTCGCCTTGGCGTCGGCGTCGATCACCGGCCCGCAATGGGTCGAGATTTGGCGCGGGTCGCCGATCTTTAGCACGGCGGCGGCGCCGGCGATCATGTCGATCATGCGGTCCGCCACGTCGTCCTGGACGCATAACAGGCGCAGCGCCGAGCAGCGCTGCCCGGCCGACCGGAAGGCGGAGGTCACGACATCGTCGGCGACCTGTTCGGGAAGCGCCGTCGCGTCGACGATCATGGCGTTGACGCCGCCGGTCTCGGCGATCAGCGGCACGATCGGCCCGTCCTTGGCGGCGAGCGCCCGGTTGATGAGGCGGGCGACCTCGGTCGAGCCGGTGAACACGACGCCAGCCACATCCGGGTGCTCGACCAGGCGCGCGCCGATGCGTCCGTCGCCGGTCATCAGATGCAGCGCCGAAAACGGCACGCCGGCCTCGTGCAGGATGCGCACCGCCTCCGCGGCGATGAGCGGCGTCTGCTCGGCGGGCTTGGCGACGACGGCGTTGCCGGCCATGAGCGCCGCCGTGATCTGCCCGAGGAAGATCGCCAGCGGAAAATTCCACGGCGAGATGGCGACGAAGACGCCGCGCCCGCGCAGGCCGAGGACGTTCGCCTCGCCGGTCGGGCCGGGCATGCGCCTGCCCTGGAACAGGGCGCGGCCCTCGGCCGCGTAATAGCGGCAGAAGTCGACCGCCTCCCGCACTTCCGACAGGGCATCGTCGAGCGTCTTGCCGCCCTCGACTTGCAGGAGATGCAGGAGGCGGCCGCGCCGCTCCTCGAGAAGATCGGCGGCGCGTTCGAGGATCGCCGCCCGTTCGTCGGACGGCGTCATGCTCCAGGCGCGAAAGCCTGTCCTGGCGGCCGCCATGGTTCGGTCGACGAAATCCGGGGCGGCCTGCACGACATGGCCGGCGATGCTGCCGTCGATGGGGCTGACGACAGCCTGCTCCGTTCCCGGGAGCGGAAGCCCGTCGACGAGCGGCGCCGCCGTCGCCGGAGGGCCGCTGGCGACCGCGATCTCCGCCAGCAGGTCGCGCAGCGACCGGGCGTGGCCGAAATCGACGCCGCGTGAATTGCGACGACCGGGCGCGAACAGGTCGCGCGGGCGCGGGATGTGCCGGTTGCGCGCCATGTCGGCGCGCATCACGATCTCGCTTGGGCGCCGCAGCAGCCGCTCCACCGGAATCGTCGGGTCGGCCGCCACCGACACGAAGGACGAATTGGCGCCGTTCTCGAGAAGCCGCCGCACCAGATAGGCAAGCAGGTCGCGATGGCCGCCGACCGGCGCATAGATGCGGCACGCGACGCCGGGCCGGTCCTCGATGAGCCGGCCGTAAAGCGCCTCGCCCATGCCGTGCAGGCGCTGGAACTCATAAGCGTCGCTGCCGCCGGCGTGCTCGATGATCGAGGCGACGGTGAGCGCGTTGTGCGTGGCGAATTGCGGAAACAGCCGCGGCCGCAGCTTCAACAGCTGCTCGGCGCAGGCCATGTAGTTGAGATCCGTCATGGCCTTGCGCGTGAAGACGGGATAGTCGTCGAGGCCGCGCTCCTGTGCGTGCTTGATCTCGGTGTCCCAATAGGCGCCCTTGACGAGGCGCACCATCATGCGCCGGTCGAGGGATTCGACGAGGGCCGACACCCAGTCGATGACCTCGCCGGCGCGCTTCTGATAGGCCTGCACCGCCAGGCCGAAGCCGTCCCAGCCAGCCAGCGACGCGTCGCCGATCGTCGCCGCGATCACGTCGAGCGACAGCTCGAGACGGTCCGCCTCCTCGGCGTCGACGGTCAGGTTGAGGTCGTAGGCCTTGGCCTGTTGCGCCAGCTCGATGACGCGCGGCACGAGCTCGTGCAGGACCCGCTCGCGGCTCACCGCCTCGTAGCGCGGGTGCAGCGCGGAAAGCTTCACCGAGATGCCGGGCCGGTTCGGCAGCGGCTCGTTGCCGGCCGTGCGCCCGATGGCGGCGATGGCGTCGGCATAGGATTCGAAATAGCGCTCGGCGTCGGCGCGCGTGCGGGCGCCTTCGCCGAGCATGTCGAACGAGTAGCGGTAAAGCCGGCCGCTGCCGGACCGCCCGCGCTCGAGCGCCTCCTCGATCGTCTGCCCGAGCACGAAATGGTTGCCGAGAACGCGCATGGCCTGGCGCGTCGCGCCGCGCAGGGCGGGCAGGCCGACGCGTCGCGCGAGCTGACGCAGGATGCCCTCGGGCGTCTCGCCCGGCTGGATGATGCGCGCCGTGACGCCAAGCGCCCAGGCCGAGGCATTGACCAGAAAGGCGTCCGATCGTGCCTCGTGATGGGCGAAGTCGCCCTGCCCGAGCTTGTCCTCGATCAGCCGGTCGGCCGTGGCGGCGTCAGGCACGCGCAACAGCGCCTCGGCCAGCACCATCAGGGCAAGGCCTTCCTTCGTCGACAGCGAATATTCGCGCAGCAGCTCCTCGACGCCGCCGAGCCCGCCGGCCTGGGTTCGGATGGCGCCGATCAGGGTGCGGGCGCTCTGATCGATGCGCCGCTCGCGCTCCGGCGCAAGGCGCGCGTCGGCAAGCAGGCGCTGCGCGATCGCCGCGTCATCCTCGGCATAGGGCGCATCGAACGGAGTCGGGAAACGGGCCGCGTTTGCCATGACCGCTTTCGTCAAATCGATTGCGATCAGCTTAGAGCATGATCCGGCGAAGTGGCCATCGCTTCGCCCAACAAGATCATGCGGCATAATAAGAACTCGAGCAGGAGCGATGCAAACTGAAGCGGCGTCGCCGCATAGAGCATGAGCCGGCGACAGCCGGTCCGCGGCCGCGATCGGGGGGTGGTCGCGACGTCGCCGAAAAAGACTCGGCCCGGGCTCGATCCGGGATCATGCGACTCGACAGGATGGAGGGCGTGATCGATTCGATGGACGCGATCACGCTTCACTCGCCCGCCGGCGGACATTCAGGCGGTGCGTGTCACCGGCGTTTCGGCGGCGCGGCGTCGCGGGTCAGGGAGCCGAGACGGCGCTGCAGGCGCTCCCGGATTCCGGCCGCGAGGCTTGCCGGCAACGATTGCGGCCTGATTCCGACCAGGACATCGGCGCTCGACTGCTCCTGCCATATCGCCTTGACGACCGCATTGGTGCAGCTCTCGCAGGCATCTGTGCGCACGAGACCGGCGCGGTCGAGCTGGGTGCGCGACAGATCGAGCGTGAGCAGCGATTCCGTGGCAAGCCCGGCCACGGACGGATCGGCGGCGAGCTGCCAGAGCCAGGCATGGTGCTCGCTTTCGAGGATGATCGCCGCGGCGACGGCATTGCCGTCGACCCGCAGGACATCGACGCGGCAGCGGCCGCCGGTCGCGAGCTGACGCGTCACCACGCGCAGGAACGTCGCCATTCCCGGCACCCGAAGCAATGCCTCCGCGCCGGTCTCCTTGGCACGCGCCGCGTCGAGCACGAGCAGTTCCTCGACCGCGTCGCGCACCGGTCGCGAGGCGCGCGCATGGTCGACATGGACGTCGCCGAGCGCCGCAAGCTCGTCGCGGCGCTGTTGCAGCGCGTCGACGATCCGGCGCCGGGTCGTCGCGATCACGCCCTCGTCGTTGCGCGGATTGACCAGGACCCGCCGTTTCCGCTGCGCGGTCGCGCGCACGAGCCGGGAGGCGCGGGCGGCGGCCGATTTCAGCGCTGCCGCGAACGGCCCGTCGGCGGGAACTTGCGAAATCATCAGCCCGGCAAAGCGCGGATAGCGGCCGGCGAGAAAGGCCAAGGCAGCCTCGATCACCTCGGCCGCCGCCTTGCCGTCGACGAGCGGAATGCCGAGCGGGACGCCGGGCGGAGACCAGACGCGGATGTGGCGGCCGACAGGCAAACGCGGCATCGCCAGCGGGATGACGCCGCGCAGGATGCCGCCATTGGTGCTTCCGGCCGCGCCCTGCCAGACGACAAGGAGAACCACGCCGCGGCCGTCGGCGAGATGCTGCATGCCGGGCAGCACGAAATCGGGTTCGGCAAAGACGTTGGCTTCGACGGCGCGCCGGGCGAGATCGCGCCAGGCGTCGATCTCGCCCTGCATCTCGGCCGCGGTCCGGGTCTCGACCGTGTAGCCGGTCTCGCCGGTCGCGGGAGCCTCGCGGCGCGCAACCTCGGGCGCGCGCTCCCGGTCGCCGACCAAGCGGGGGCTGATGCGTTCAGACTTTGGATCCATAACGACGCTACTCGGCAAGAACTGTATCAGAACGAGACGGGCGGCCGCTGCCCGGCGGCTCTGGTCGTTTACAAATCAAAAACCATTCCGCGGGCTGGCCGCGCCGGGCCCGCCGCTGCACTGCCAGCGGTTAGCCTTAACGGCCGAGGGCCAGCGGATTGTCGGTCAGCGCCGCGGCGTCAGGCTGGTCGATGCCGGGCCGGCCGAGGAAGGCGTTCCACAGGCGCTCGACATAGCTCCTGTCGAGATCGCGCACGATGAAGACGAGGCGACTGCGCCGGTCCGGGTCGGGCCAGCCGGGCAGGACCGCCGGCACGTGCAGCACGTGCTGCACGCCATGGATCACCACCGGACGGTCCGGATCCTCGGCGAGGGCGACCAGGCCTTTGACGCGCAGAAGCTTCGGCCCGTTCGTGGCGCGCAACAGATCGAGGAACATGTCGAGAGTACCGCGCCGCACGGGCACGTCGCTCGTCAGCGAGAAGGCGCGGATATGGGCGTCGTGGCGGTTCACGTCATGCGCATGGCGGTGGCCGGAGGCGTGATCGCCGTGCGCGTGCGCGTGGCTGTGGCGCTCGGCCTCGTCGATGGCCTCCGCGCCGAGCCATTGCCGCACGTCGGCGATCTTGCCATCGAGGTCGAACAGCCCGTTGCCGACCACGTGCGCTGCGGGCGCCTCGCCGGCGACCGCCTCGATGACCGCGGCGCCCGGATTCAGGGCGCGCAGGCGGTCCCTCAGGTCGGATGCGGCCGCATCCGGAAGGTCGGTCTTGGTGAGCACGATGCGGTCGGCGACCGCCGCCTGCCGCACCGCCTCCTCGTGCGCATCGAGCGTGGCCGATCCGTTGACCGCATCGACCACCGTCACCACGCCTTCCAGCGCGTAGCGCATCGACAGATACGGGTGGTACAGGATCGCGTGCAGGATGGGTGCGGGATCGGCGAGCCCGGTCGTCTCGATGATGACGCGCCTGAAGGCGCCGATGCGGCCGTTGTCGCGCCGGCGCAGAAGGTCTTCCAGCGTGGCGATGAGGTCGCCGCGCACGGTGCAGCACAGACAGCCGGCCGACAGCAGGACCATGTCCTCGTCCGCGGTCTCGACAAGCAGATGATCGACACCGATCTCGCCGAACTCGTTGATGATCACGACGGTGTCGGCGAGCGCCGGGTCGCGCAGCAGCGCGTTCAGGAGGGTCGTCTTGCCGGCGCCCAGAAATCCCGTGAGCACGGTCAACGGGATCGGCGGAAGCGGGCCGCTGCGGGCGGGATCGGTCATCGGCACGCCCTGCTCATGCGCCTCGCAAGCGCGGCCGCGCCGCGCCCGGGATCGTCAGCTGTTCGGCTTCGCCTTGCCGTCCTTGGCCTTCGGCTGCGCGACGTTCTTCTTGTCCGTCGCCGGCCTGGCGGCCTTCGTGGCCTTGGCAGGCTTGTCGTCCGTGATCACCCCGGCCGTGTGCGCCGCCTTCGGCTGCGCGGCGGCAGCGGCCGCCTTGGGCTTGGCGGTTCCGGTGGTCTCGACCGTCGCCAGGGGAAGCGGCTTCGTCTTTTCCTTGGCGACCTTGGTCGCTTTCCTGGCGGCGCGCTTGCTGGCGCGCGGCTTGCCCGCGACGAGCTTGTCCTGCTCCTCCTCGGCCGCGACCGTGGTCGGCGGCGGGACGCGGCCGGTCCACACCCGGATCGGCTCGAAATGCGCGCGCGGGCCGAGCGTCGGCCGCGTCCCGCCGCTCGAGGCGAAGGCCAGCGCGCCCGGCGGCACGATGGCGCCGTCGGAACCGTTGCCCTGCTGCTGCGTGCCGAGGGCCGCCTGCGTGTCCTCTTCGGCCGGCATCGGACCGCGGCGCTCGCAGATATACGGGCGCATGTTGGGCGGCGAATGCAGGGCCGAAACCGGCAGCTGCTCGACGGTCGGCGCCGTCCAGCCGAACGATGAGAAGCCGTGGTCGAACAACGCCGCGGCCCTGATGGTGCGCTCGGCCGCCGAGGGCGAGCCCATCACCACCGTGATCAGCCGCTTGCCGCCCCGCGTCGCGCTGGCGACGACGTTGAAGCCGGAGGCGCAGATGAAGCCGGTCTTCATCCCGTCGGCGCCGGCGTAACGGCCGATCAGGCCGTTGTGGTTCTTCATGATGCGGCGGCCGAACTTGATCGCGCCGATCTGGAAATAATGCTGGTATTCGGGGAAGTCGCGCAGCAGCGCGCGGGCGAGGATGGCCATGTCGCGGGCCGAGGTCTGCTGGCGGTCGTCGGGCAGCCCGTGCGGATTGACGAAGCGGCTCTCCTGCATGCCGAGCCGCTGCGCCGTTCCGTTCATCATGTCGGCAAAGCCGTCGACCGAGCCGCCGATGCCTTCGGCGATCGCCACCGAGATGTCGTTGGCCGACTTGACCATGATGATCTTCAGCGCGTTGTCGAGCGTCACCTCCGTGCCCGGCGGAAAGCCCATCTTGGAGGGCGGCATCGCATGCGCGACTTCCGACACCGTGAGTGGCGTGTCGAGCGTCACGCGGCCGGTGCGGACCGCGCTGAGGGCCACATAGGCCGTCATCAGCTTGGTGATCGAGGCGGGATACCAGGGGTCGGTGGCGCGCTCCGCGTAAAGGACCTTGCCGGTCGCGGCGTCGATGACCAGGGCGGGCGTGCTCGCCGCAACGGCAGACCCCGCAACCGTGACGCCCACTAGAAAAGCAATACAACGAACAACTCGGCTCGCCTGCATACGGGGTCAGCTCCGGCTCAATCGATGCAAAATGGGTTGCCGCGCGATCTTGTGTAGCTCACGGCGAAGCTTTTGCCTAGGCAATCGCCCTTGGTTAACTCTTAGCCCGCCGGTCATGGCGAGAGCATGGCAGGCGGGCAACCAAAGTCTGGCCTGCGCGGCTTTCGCGCGATCGATACAAGTCGGGCTCGCTTCGCGTCTCCCGGCGCCGCGCGGGCAAAGCCGAGATCGAAAGGGGCACGACCATTTTACCATTGTGGATCCCGGCGACGGTGGCGGCGGCCGCCGCGCAGACGGCGCGCAACGCCACGCAGCGCCAGCTGACCGAGATCCTCGGAACGGCTGGCGCCACGCAGGTGCGTTTCCTCTACGGACTGCCGTTCGCGCTGGTCTTTCTGATGCTCGTGCTGTGGCTGACGGGCGAGCCCCTGCCGGCGCCCGACGGCGCCTTCATGCGCTTCGTTGTCGCGGGCGCGGTCACGCAGATCATGGCCACCGCCCTGATGCTGGCGGCGATGCGCGAGCGCTCCTTCTCGCTGGTGACGGCCTATACCAAGACCGAGCCCGTGCAGGTGGCGGTGTTCGGCCTCGCCGTGCTCGGCGATCCGCTCACGCTTGCCACGGCGGCGGCGATCGCCATCGCCACGGCCGGCGTCGTGATGACGTCGCTGAAAAGCGGCGCAGCCTCCGCGGCGGCCGCGGGCGCGCGGCCCGTGCTGCTCGGCATCGTCTCGGGCGGCTTCTTCGCTCTGGCGGCGATCAGCTTCAGGGGCGCCACCCTGGCGCTCGCATCGGGATCCTTTCTCACCCGCGCCACCACGACGCTGGCGTGGGGGCTGGCCCTGCAGACGGCGCTGCTGATCGCCTGGCTCGTCCTGTTCAACCGCGCCGCCCTGACCGGAAGCTTCAGGCATTGGCGTTCCTCGCTCGCGGCAGGCTTTCTCGGCGCGCTCGCGTCGCAGTTCTGGTTCATCGGCTTCGCGCTGACGAGCGCCGCCAACGTGCGCACGCTCGGGCTCGTCGAGGTGCCCTTCGCTTACGGCGTGTCGTATGTCGTGTTCGGGCACAGGGCGACGCGGCGCGAGGTGATCGGCATCGCGCTGGTCGTGGCGGGAGTCGCCCTGCTGCTGACGGTGCAGTAAGATGATCCGGCCAGCCGGGACTGTTGTCTCCACGGCTCGGACGCAACGGGCGGCGGGCCCGGATCGGGATGGAGGATGACGCCATGAGCGCCTGCATCGTCGGCTGGGCGCATACGCCCTTCGGCAAGCTCGACGGCGAGACCGTCGAGAGCCTCGTGGTGCGCGTCGCCGGCGAGGCGCTCGCCCATGCCGGCATCGGCGCCGACGACGTCGACGAGATCGTGCTCGGGCATTTCAACGCCGGCTTTTCGCCGCAGGATTTCACGGCTGCGCTCGTGCTCCAGGCCGACGAGCGTTTCCGCTTCAAGCCGGCGACGCGCGTCGAGAATGCCTGCGCGACCGGCTCCGCCGCCGTGCACCAGGCGATCAAGAGCATCGAGGCCAGGCGCGCCCGCGTCGCGCTGGTCGTCGGCGTCGAGCAGATGACGAAAACGCCGCCTGCCGAGATCGGCCAGAACCTGCTGAAGGCGTCGTATCTGCCGGAAGACGGCGACACGCCCGGCGGCTTCGCCGGGATTTTCGGCAAGATCGCCGGCTTGTATTTCCAGCGCCATGGCGACCAGTCGGACGCGCTCGCCATGATCGCCGCCAAGAACCACAGGAATGGCGTCGGCAATCCGTATGCGCAAATGCGCAAGGATCTCGGCTTTGCCTTCTGCCGGCAGGAATCGGACAGGAATCCGTTCGTGGCCGGGCCGCTCAAGCGCACCGACTGCTCACTCGTCTCCGACGGCGCTGCCGCGCTCGTGATCGCCGATGGCGAAGCGGCCGCGACGATGGCGCGCGCTGTGGCGTTCCGGGCGACCGCGCATGCCCAGGACTTCCTGCCCATGTCGAAGCGCGACATCCTCAAATTCGAGGGCTGCGCGGAAGCGTGGCGGCGCGCGCTTGGCGATGCCGGCGTCACGCTCGGCGATCTGTCCTTCGTCGAGACGCATGACTGTTTCACCATCGCCGAATTGATCGAATACGAGGCGATGGGCCTTGCGCCGGAAGGGCAGGGCGCGCGCGCCGTCAGGGAAGGCTGGACCGAGCGCAACGGCAAGCTGCCGGTCAATCCCTCCGGCGGGCTCAAGTCGAAAGGCCATCCGATCGGCGCGACCGGCGTCTCGATGCACGCGCTCGCCGCCATGCAGCTCTGCAACGAGGCGGGCGACATCCAGGTGCGCGATGCCGCGCTCGGCGGCATCTTCAACATGGGCGGGGCCGCGGTCGCCAATTACGTGAGCCTGCTCGAGCGCGTCAGGTAGCGCGTCAGCTAAGGAAGGAGCGTGTCATGCGCGTTGCAGCAATTCTTGCGCTGATCTTCCTGGTTCCCGCCACGACATTCGCGCAGCAGGACGACGAGAGCCGCACGCGCGAATACAGCCAGAGCCCGGCGGTGCGCGCCCGCTTTGCCGACGTGCCCATCAAGCTCGATGCGCCGGGCCTCGCGCCGGACCGCGACACTTTTACGTCGCAGGAGGAGATGATCGCCTTCGTCGCGCGCATGGCGGCGCGCGCGCGCAACCTGCATGTCGGCTCGCTCGGCAAGTCGCAGGAGGGCCGCGACCTTCCTTATCTCGTCTTCACGGCGGAAGGTTCGGGCGAGGCGGCGGCGATCAAGGGGCGCGAGCGGCCGATCGTGTGGCTCGTCGGTCAGCAGCACGGCAACGAGCCGGCCGGCGGCGAGGCGATGCTGGCGCTCGCATCGGCTCTGGCCGACGGCGAGCTGAAGCCGCTGCTCGACCGCATCACCGTGGTGATCGTGCCGCGCGCCAATCCGGACGGCGCCGCGGCCTTCGTGCGCGGCAGCGCCAACGGCTTCGATCTCAACCGCGACCATCTTCTCCTGACCTTGCCGGAAACGCGCGGCCTGCATGCGAAAATGGCCGAGCTGCCGCCGGACATGGTGATCGACGCGCACGAGTTTTCCGTCGCCAACCGCTGGATCGAGAAATTCAATGCGCTGCAGGGCGCCGACGCGATGTTCCTGCACGCGACCCATCCCGCCGTCGCCAGGGAGACGACCGGCCTCGCCGAGAACCTGTTCCGGCCGGCCATGGAAGCGGCGCTGACGCGCCATGGCCTGAAACCCTTCTGGTACCTGACCACGAGCTTCCGCGTCGAGGACAAGACCGTGTCGATGGGCGGCAATGCGCCCGGCATCTCGCGCAACCATTTCGGCCTGACCGGCGCCGTCTCGTTCCTGGTCGAGACGCGCGGCGTCGGCATCCGCAGGGAAGGCTACCAGCGCCGCGTCGCCACGCATTACGTCGCCGCCAGGGCGGCGCTCGAGACCGCGGCGGCCGAGGCGTCGCGCGTACGCATGGCGGTCATGCAGGCGCGGCAGGCGATCGCCGCCGCGCGCGACGATCTCGTCGTCGGGCACCGCATCGCCACCGTCAAGATGACGCTGCCGATGGTCGATCCCGAGACCGCAGCCGACAAGCCGGTCGAGGTCGATTTTCGCGATTCGCGCAAGATCACCGTCACGGCGACGCGGCCGCGGCCGGCCGGCTACATCGTCGCACCGGAAGCGGGCGCCGCCGTCGAGGCGCTCAGGACGAAGGGCGTGCTGGTGTGCAAGCTTGGCGGCAGCCAGCCGGTCGACGTCGAGGCGTTCCGCGTCGAAAGCCGCGCCGGGCCGGTGACCCGCGACCAGCGCGAGAGCATCAATCCGGAGCGGGCCGTCAACGTCACGCTCAGCGCGCGCAAGCTCGAGGCCGCGCCGGGCAGCATGTTCATCCCCATGGGCCAGCCGGCTGCGGCCATCATCGCGGCGACGCTCGAGCCGGATTCGCCGGGCAGCCATGTCGGCAGCGGCATGACGCCGGTGCTCGCGAGCGGCGAAGCGCCGATCTACCGCGTCCCCGCCGGCGCCCGCAGCGCGCACGGATGCTGATCGCGCATATCCCTCCCCGCGAGGGGAGGGACGAGTCGCGAAGTGACCGGGGTGGGGCGGCACCGCCGACTTTCGTACGTTGGCGTTGCCGCCCCACCGGCCGGGTGCTGCGCACCCGAGTCCACCTTCCCCTTACGGGGAGGGATTGTCTCCCGGCGCGCGGGCGGTCATGGCGAGCGCATGCAGGCCGCCGGCGAAGGCGTCCGCCAGGGCGTCGTTGACGAGGCGGTGACGCTCGACGCGGCTCTTGCCTTCGAAGGCGGCGGACACGATATCCAGTCGAAAGTGAGTTTCCCCGCCTGCGCGCCAGCCGGCATGGCCGATATGCTGGTGCGACTCGTCTTCGACCTGGAGGTGCGTGGGCGCGAGGCGCTCGTTGAGCCGCTGCGTGATCAGTTCCTTCATCGTCATTCGCTAACTTTCTGTCGCTCCGCACGGGGCATGCGCCGCGAGGCCTTGCCCCTGTGCCTCAGGACGCTTCATAATCTGCCCGTCATGGATCTCAATTCGCCGCTCTTCGATCGCATACGCATCCGGCCGTCCTGCGACGAGCCGCGCGCCACGCAGGAGCCGTCCTGCGAGCGGCCGGGCTGCACCGCAGTCGGCCCCTTCCGCGCGCCCAAGGGCCGCGGCCAGGAGGGCAAATACTGGCGCTTCTGCCTCGATCACGTGCGCGAATACAACCAGTCCTACAACTACTTCGCGGGCATGAGCGATGACGCCGTGGCGGCCTATCAGAAGGACGCCGTGATCGGCCACCGTCCGACCTGGACGATGGGCGCCAACGGGGCCGGCCGCACGGCCGGCGCCGGCCCGGGCGCCGGCCCGGGCGCCGACTCCCCCGTGCGCGACTGGGAATATGCCGATCCGCTCGGCATCCTGCGCTCGGCCGGCGTCGAGCAGAAGGCGCGGGCCGCGGAGCCCCGCCGTCCGCGTTACTCCGGCCCGGTCCGCCACGCCCTCGACGTCATGGGCCTCGACGAGACGGCCACCCCGGCGGCCATCAAGGCCCAGTACAAGACCCTGGTGAAACGCTTCCATCCCGATGCCCATGGCGGCGACCGCGGCTTCGAGGAGCGCCTGCGCGATATCATCAAGGCGCACGATACGCTGAAAGCCGCGGGACTGTGCTGAACTGCCCCGCGCCGGCGGCGTTAAGACCTCGGGAGCAGGACCCGGCGAAGGGGGCGCTTCGCCGGCGCCATGCCAGGAGAGAGAGCGGGATGACGCCGTCGCGCTGCCAGGGCGCAATCGCTTCCGATTGAATCGATCGCGCTCTGCATCCTTTTGAATTGCATGGTCTTTTTGGGCGAGGCCGTGACCGCTTCGCCGGATCATGCTCTAAGAAATTGCCCCGCCGCGCAAGCGCGGCTAGACATGCGAGCACCCGCCCCGGTCGAGAGCGCTCGCCTTCGTGAAGAGGATTCCATGCTCGCAACACCCGAGACCCAGAACGGCCTGCCGGACATGAAGGTGTCCGTGCGCCAGGTCTTCGGCATCGATTCGGACCTCGAGGTCCCGGCCTATTCGCAGCCCGAGGAGCACGTCCCGGATCTCGACCCGGACTATATTTTCGATCGCGAGACCACGCTCGCCATCCTGGCCGGCTTCGCCAGGAACCGGCGCGTCATGATCACGGGCTACCACGGCACCGGCAAGTCGACGCATGTCGAGCAGGTCGCGGCGCGGCTCAACTGGCCATGCGTGCGCGTCAATCTCGACAGCCACGTGTCGCGCATCGACCTCGTCGGCAAGGACGCCATCGTGCTGCAGGAGGGCAAGCAGGTCACCGAGTTCCGCGACGGCATCCTGCCCTGGGCCCTGCAGAACAACATCGCCTTGTGCTTCGATGAATACGACGCCGGACGGCCCGACGTGATGTTCGTGATCCAGCGCGTGCTCGAGCTGTCGGGCCGGCTGACGCTGCTCGACCAGCGCCGCGTCATCCGCCCGCATCCGGCCTTCCGCCTGTTCGCGACCGCCAACACCATCGGCCTCGGCGACACGTCGGGGCTCTATCACGGCACGCAGCAGATCAACCAGGGCCAGATGGACCGCTGGTCGATCGTCACGACCCTCAACTATCTGCCGCACGACAAGGAGGTCGACATCGTCCTGTCGAAGGCGACGCATTACCGCACGAGCGAAGGGCGCGACATCGTCAACAAGATGGTGCGCGTCGCCGACCTGACGCGCAACGCCTTCATCAACGGCGACCTGTCGACCGTGATGTCGCCGCGCACGGTGATCACCTGGGCCGAGAACGCCGATATCTTCCAGGATCTCGGCTTCGCCTTCCGCATCACCTTCCTCAACAAATGCGACGAGCTCGAGCGGCCGCTGGTCGCCGAGTTCTACCAGCGCAGTTTTGGCAAGGAACTGCCGGAGAGCGCGGTCAACGTCGCCTTGTCGTAAAGCGCCGCACCGCCGTGTCGATCTCGAACCGCAAGCCCGGTGACAAGAAGGAAGCGCCGGCCGAGCCTTTGAAACGCTCGATCGCCAGCTGCATGCGCGCCATCGCCAGGAAGCCCGAGC
>DATBIR010000128.1:0-21411 GCA_036556825.1 Beijerinckiaceae bacterium | reverse complement strand
ACCATCATCACGGGCAGCAACGCGAACGCGCTGCTCGTCCCCGAATCGGCCGTCTTCCCCGACGGAAGCGGCAGGGCCGTCTACGTGGTCGACGACGGAAAGGCGGCCCTGACGAAGGTCGAAACCGGCAAGCGGCTGCGCGGCAAGGTCGAGGTCACCTCCGGCCTCGAGGCCGGCATGCAGGTGGTCACGGCCGGGCAGATGCGCTTGCGCGACGGCGCGGCCGTCGAGGTCGCGCGCCGGCACGCAGGACTGCAGCCATGAGCCTGTTCGAACTTTTCGTCCGCCGGCCGGTCCTGTCGACGGTCCTCAGCCTGCTCGTCGTCCTGGTCGGGCTGGTGTCCTACACGCGCCTGACCGTGCGCGAGTATCCGAATATCGACGAGCCCATCGTCTCGGTGCGCACCACCTATCCTGGCGCGAGCGCCGAGATCATCGAGACGCAGGTCACGCAGATCCTGGAGAACTCGATTGCCGGCATCGAGGGCATTGAGACCATCACCTCGCAGAGCCGCCAGGAGCGCAGCAACATCTCGGTGCGCTTCCGCCCCGACGTCGATCCCGACGTGGCCGCCTCGGACGTGCGCGACCGCGTGGGGCGCGTGCGCGGACGCCTGCCGGAGGAGATCGACGAGCCGATCATCGCCAAGGTCGAGGCCGATGCCCAGCCGATCCTGTACCTGTCGCTGACCGGGACGAAGCAGGCGCCGCTCGAGCTGACCGATTTCGCTGACCGCTTCATCACCGAGCGGGTGCAGAACGCGACGGGCGTGGCCGAGGTGCGCATCCTGGGCGAGCGCCGCTACGCCATGCGCATCTGGCTGGATCGCGCCCGCCTCGCCGCGTACGACATCACCGTGCAGGAGGTCGAGGCGGCGCTGCGCGCGCAGAATGTCGAGATCCCGTCCGGGCGCATCGAGAGCAACAACCGCGAGTTCACGGTGCTGTCGCAGACCGGCCTCACGACGCCCGAGCAATTCGGCGCCGTGGTCGTCAAGGACGTGCGCGGCTTTCCCGTGCGCCTGCGCGACGTCGCCAAGGTGGAGCTCGGCGCGCGGGAGGAGCGCAACGCCGCCTTCTTCGGAGGTTCGCCCTCCGTCACCATCGGCATCGTCAAGCAGGCGACGGCCAACCCGCTCGACGTGTCCGCCGGCGTGAGGGCGGCCCTGCCCGAGATCGAGGCCGACCTGCCCGAGGGCATGAAGCTGACGGTGTCCTACGACACCTCGGTGTTCATCGACCGGTCGATCCAGGCGGTCTACAGCACGATCGCCGAGGCCATCGTGCTGGTCGTCCTGATCATCTTCGTGTTCCTCCGCTCGCTGCGCGCCACGCTGATCCCGCTCGTGACCATCCCGGTGTCGCTGATCGGGGCGTTCACGCTGATGTACGCCTTCGGCTTCACCGTGAACACGCTCACCCTGCTGTCGATGGTGCTGGCCATCGGCCTCGTCGTCGACGACGCCATCGTCGTCCTCGAGAACATCTACCGCCACATCGAGGACGGGATGCGGCCGACCGCAGCGGCCATCCGCGGCATCAGGGAGATCGCCTTCGCCGTGATCGCCATGACCCTGACCCTGGTGGCGGTCTACGCGCCCATGGCGTTCTCGACCGGACGCACGGGCCTCCTGTTCGTCGAGTTCGCCCTCACGCTCGCCGGCGCGGTTCTCGTCTCCGGCCTCGTCGCGCTCACCCTGACGCCGATGATGTGCGCCAAGCTGCTGCGGCACCAGGCGAGCCACGGCCGGCTCTACAACTGGCTCGAGCGGGGCTTCGAGGCCATGACCCGCGGATACCGGCGGCTCCTCGGCCATGCCCTCGCGGCGCGCCCGCTGATCGCCCTCCTGGCGGTCGGGGTGGCCGGCGCCAGCGCCTTCTTCTTCACCAGCCTGCGCTCGGAACTGGCTCCGGTCGAGGACCGCGGCGTGATCAGCGTCATGGGCGTCGCCCCGGAAGGCGCGACGCTCGCCTTCACGCAGGAATACGTGCGGCGGGTCGAGCAGTTCTACGAGAACATCCCCGAGGTCCAGAGCTACCTCGTCATCGCCGGGTTCCCCGACGTGACCACGGCCCGCTCCTTCGCCCTGCTGAAGCCGTGGGAGGAGCGCGGGCGCAAGCAGCAGGACATCGTCGCCGAGATCAACCGCGGCCTGTCGCGCATCCCCGGCATCCGCGTCTTCGCCACCAACCCGCCCTCGCTCGGCGGGAGCGGGCGAAGCCAGCCGGTCGAGTTCGTCCTGCGTTCCTCCGAGAGCTACGACCGGCTCAGGGGCTACGTCGACGCCGTGATCGCCGAGGCCGCCAGGTCACCGGCCCTGACCAACCTCGACACGGACCTGATCCTCGACAAGCCGCAGATCAAGGTGAGCCTCGACCGGCAGCGCGTGGCCGATCTCGGGCTCTCCGTCGACGTCATCGGCCGCACGCTGGAGTCGCTGCTCGGCGGCCGCCAGGTCACGCGGTTCAACCAGAACGGCGAGCAGTATGACGTCGTGGTCCAGGTCGCCGAGGACGACCGCGACACGCCGCAGGACCTGCAGTCGATCTACGTCCGCGGCCGCGACGGCACCATGGTGCAGCTGTCCAGCGTCGTCACGGCGCAGGAGACGGTGGCGCCGAAGGAGCTCAACCGCTTCAACCAGCTGCGCGCCGCGACCATCACGGCCGTGCCGGCCCCGGGCTACTCGCTCGGCGACGCGCTTGCGGTGATCGAGGAGGCGGCCGCCCGGGTCCTGCCGGCGACGGTGCAGACCGACTATGCGGGGCAGAGCCGCGAGTTCAAGCAGTCAGGGTCGAGCATCCTGCTCGTCTTCCTGCTGGCGCTCGGCTTCATCTACCTCGTGCTCGCGGCGCAGTTCGAGAGCTTCGTCGATCCGCTCGTGATCATGTTCTCGGTGCCCTTGTCGATCACCGGCGCCCTGGCGGCTCTGTACTGGTCGGGCGGAACCCTGAACGTGTTCAGCCAGATCGGCCTCGTCACGCTTGTCGGCCTCATCACCAAGCACGGCATCCTCATCGTCGAGTTCGCCAACCAGCTGCGCGAGCAGGGGCGGGAGATGCGGGATGCCCTCCTCGAGGCCGCGGCTCTGCGCCTGCGGCCGATCCTGATGACCACCGGCGCCATGGTGCTCGGCGCCGTGCCACTGGCCCTGGCCGAAGGCGCCGGCGCGGAGAGCCGCTCCCAGATCGGCTGGGTGATCGTCGGCGGCATGACCTTCGGAACGCTGCTCACGCTGTTCGTCGTGCCGGTCGCCTACAGTTATCTCTCCCGCCCGCGCCACGTGCAGCCCGAGCCGGCGCCGCTTGCTGCACAGGTGCAGCCGGCGGAGTAGGGGACGCCTGGCGAGCGCCGCCGCGGCGGCGACAACGCGGGCGCCCCGCCGCCGCTCGCTCTGCGCAAATGCACCCAGGAAACTGCGGGGCTCACCGCAACCGCCGGGTCAGCATTTTCCGCGCTTGGCGATCGATTTCGGCCCAGGCCCGCGCATGTAGTGGAGCTCGGGGCGGTAGGGATCGGTCAACTCGCGAACCACGTCCCGCCAACCGGCAACCATTCTGGAAAGCGCCTGTCGAACCATCTCGGTATCCGTTCCCGGCTGAGCCGCACGTCCGGCATGCTTGCGCATTCAGAAGAAACCGCTCGTCGCCCCGCGCTGTGCGGAATGGCACCAATGCGATCGACTGCCCGGTTTGTGTCGCAAGCAATCGCCTGCGCCGCCGGGGGGTGACGCCCGAAGACGGATCGACCTGCCAATAGTGCCAAATTTGGTTTTCAGATGATTTCGGTTGTCATCGTCTGGACGTGAGTACAAGTGACTACTAAGGTCGCCTTTGTTCCAAAAGTGGGAATAGGGGGGCGGTATGGGGGTCGAGCTCGGTACTAACGCGTCCAACATCATCGATGGCACGGCGCGCTCGGATAACGCCATCGGCGGAAACAACACCGTCACGTTCATAGCCGACGCCGCCGCCAGCAACCAGGAGATCCAGTTCGGCTTCGGCACGAACATCCTGAACCTCGCTGGCGCGGACGACGACTTGGCCCTCATCATCGGTGGCAACGTGACGGTGCAGGACGCAACCGACAGCGGCAATCTCAGCTTGACGTTGCTGAACCAGCAGCTCGGCTCCGCGTTCGATTTTGGCGACGGGAGCAGTGATACCCTTCAGCTGTTCACGCCTGAAAGCGGAACGAACGACGTCACCGTGACGGGCGTCGAGCATGTCTTGGGATCGTCGGCCTTCGACAGCATCCACGTCGCAGGCAACTCGAACATCACCGAAGTCGTCGCCGGGGTCGGATCCGACTGGATCTATGCGAGCGGCAGCATCGAGCACATCCGCTTCACCTCCCTGCAGGATTCCTACTCGAGTGCGGAAGAGCGGGATGTCATTTACGGATTCACCGCCGGCGAGGATCTGTTCGTGTTCACCGACGGAGCTGCGGAGGCCATGGTTTCCGCCATCCACTTAATCGGCAGCGCGGCGTTTTCGGACACGGGACAGACCGAAGCCCGCCTGGTGGATCTCGGCGATGGGTTCCAGCTCGTGGAAATCGATGCCGATGGCGACGGCGAGATTGGGGCCAACGACATGACCATCGAGCTGTTCGGCCTGACCGGCACGCTCACGGACGGCGATTTCCTGATCGCCTGATCGTCAGGCGCCGCTGCAACGCGCGCGAGCCGGGCTCTCGGCTTGCGCTTTTGGCACGGGCGGCCGGAGCTTGCTGCCTTGCTGGCGCTGCCTCAGCGCAGCCGCGCCATCACCTCCGCGTCCGCCGCCGCCAGCTGCGCCCTGGCGCTGTCGTAGCCGCTGCGCACAAGGCCGTCGTATTTGCGCCAGTCGAGCAGGCGCACGCCCTTGAGCGCGGGCCGGATGCAGATGTCGGCGCGCGCCCGCATCTCCTTCTGGCGGCCGGCGGATTGCAGGACGGTGGCGTTGAACAGCATCTCGGGAAGGCCGGGCAGGCGGTAGCGCCGCCGCGCCTTGGGCCGCAGCCGGTCGATGAGCAGCGCGGCCGTGCTGGGCATCCAGTCGACCTCCACTTTGCGGACCGCGTCGGACAGGAGGTCGACGGCGATGATGGTCTCGGCGCCGTAGCGCTCCATGACGTCGACGGGCAGGTTGTTGACGGTGCCGCCGTCGACGAACAGGTGGCCGTCGATCGGCACCGGCGGCAGCGCGCCGGGGATGGCGTAGCTGGCGAGCACCGCCTTGGCGAGGCGCCCGCGCGTCAGCACCGTCTCGGCCGAGGTCGAGTAGTTGCCGGCGACGCAGTAGCAGGTGATCCAGGTATCCTCGACGTCGATGTCGGCGCCGGCGGTCTCCTTGACCGCGCCTTCGGTGATGCGGCGCGTGCGGCCGCCCTTGAGCAGCGAGACGAGCGGCAGGACGTTGTAGTCGCCGGTCGGGTTGCCCTGCTCGACGAAGACGCGGCGGCCGGCGGCGACAAGCGCCTCGCCGCGCACGTCGGCGGCCCGGAAGGCGGCGACGATGGCGCCGACGCTGGTGCCGCCGATGAAGTCCGGCTCGATCCCGGCCTCGGCGAGGGCGTTGAGCACGCCGACATGGGCGAAGCCGCGCGCGCCACCGCCCGACAGCACGATGCCGACCGCGCGCCCGGCGGCGATGCGGGCGAGGCGGCGCATGTCGCGCTCGAGCGCCGGCCGCACATGGATGTGGCGCGCCACCGGCCGCCGGTCGAGCCAGCGCGCCGTGCCGGTCGGGCTCTGGGTGTGCTCGCCATGCAAAAGGACAAGCGTCTGCGTGGCGATCGGCTGCGGCGTCCCGGCGTCGAGACAGCGCGCCTCCACGGCCGAGATTTTCGGCTCGGCGTCGGCGCAGGCGAGGAGGAAGATCTCGTCGGCGTGCTGGATGCACTGCTGCGTCCAGCCCGGGTCGGCGTCGTCGGCAACGAGCAGCACGCCCGCGTTCTCGGCCTCGGCGGCGGCGAGCCATTCGGCCACAGCATGAGGATCGCGCGCCGCGCCGCCCCCGCCGCGCGGGAAGGCCGCGTCGAAATCGCCGCGGCGCAGCGTGCGCACCGGGCCCTTGTAGTCCTGCCACAGGGCCGCGAAGCGGGCCGCGAAGCCGTGCACGTCGATGCTGACGGTGACCGGCAGAAGGCAGATGTTCACCGGCTTCGCGGCCGGCTTGCGCACACTCTGGCCGCGGCGGAAACGCTCGACGACGGTGCGCATCATGGCGAGGCCCATATGCGGGCGGGTGGCAAGCACGCGCTCGAAGGTCGTCTGCGACATGCTGGCGACGACGGACTCGCGCACGGCGACGACGCTTGCCATCCGCGTCTCGCCGGTCATGACCGCAAGCTCGCCGACCGTCTCGCCGCGCGCGATCTCGCCCAGCACCGAATCCTGCCCGGCGGCGTTCGCATGCACGGCCCGGAGGCGCCCGCTCACGACGAAGAAGATGTCGCCGGCCGGCTCGCCCTTGCGGAACAGGATCTCGCCGGCGGCCAGCCGACGCAGCGACAGCTCGGGCTCGATGCGCGCCAGCAGCTCCTCGTCGGCGAGGCGGAGATAGCTGCGCAGGATGTCCCTGAGCCGCGCCTGATGCAGCGGCTGCGACCCGGCGGTGTCGCGCCCGTGGGGGTCGTTGAGCGCCTCTGCGGAGGCCGAAGGCGTGCGACGCTGCGCGCTCGCGAGCGAATGGACGTTGATCATGGTGAGGGCCGCTCTGGCGGGATCTCGACTCGGCGCAGCCGAGTCCTGGTTCCTGTTTACCGCGTCATTGTTTCCGCAGGTTTTCCTGAAGTTGCCGGGATTTGCAGGAAGGTTTCTTCGCCCTTGGCAGGGCTCACAGCTTCGCGAGGCGCAGGCGTGCAGAAGCTTCATTCATGTTCAGTGGCCCCCATGGCGCGCCTCGGATAGGGTCCAACTTTCGAAGCCTGCGCCTCATTCCGGAACTCCCGGAGAGCTGGGCCGTTCGGAACAGTGACATGCAGCTGTTCTCGCCCCGGGCGACAACCATCTTCCGCGTGGTTCTGACGCTCCTGCCCGTGGCGGCGGCGGGCGCGGGCGCATCCGCATATGTGTGGGCGCGGTCGGGGGCCGCCTGGAACGTCGGCAAGCCGGCGCCGCAGCCGATCCCGTTCCGGCACGACGTGCATGCCGGCGCGCTGCGCATCGATTGCCGCTACTGTCACGCCAGCGTCGAGCGGTCCGCCTCCGCCGGCATGCCCTCGGCGACCACCTGTATGAGCTGCCATTCGCAGGTCTGGGCCGGAGCGAGCGTGCTCGAGCCGCTGCGCTCGGCGATCGAGCTGAACCAGCCGATCACGTGGAACTCGGTCCACCGGCTGCCCGACTACGCCTATTTCCATCATGCCGCCCATGTCGCCAAGGGCGTCGCCTGCGAGACCTGCCACGGCCGCGTCGACCAGATGGCGCGGACGGTGAAGGCGAACACGCTGTCGATGGGCTGGTGCCTCGACTGCCATCGGCAGCCGACCGCGCAGCTGCGCCCGCGCGACGCGGTCTTTGCGATGGGGTGGACGGTGGCGAGCGGCAGCGCCTCAACGGCGCCGAAGCTCTCCGGCCATGCGGATGTGCGGCTCCTCACGAGCTGCAGCACGTGCCATCGGTGAGAGATGAGCGAGCGCCGCACACTCGATCTCGCCGCCTTGCGTGCCCGCCTGCGCGATGGGGGCGGCGAGCGCCTGTGGCGCAGCCTCGAGGATCTCAACGACGAGGCGACGCTCGACGCCTTTCTCGCAGCGGAATTTCCGAACGCCGCGTCCGCCGGGATCGACCGGCGGGCGGCACTTCGGTTAATGGCCGCCTCGCTCGCCCTCGGCGGACTCGCCGCCTGCGGCGACGGCAGCCGCACGCGCGCGCCGCTGCTTTCGCAAGCCGGTGCGGCGTCCGGGCATCCGCCGGGAGAGCCGGTGGTGCTCGCCACGTCGCTCGAGCTCGGCGGCTACGGGCGCGGCGTCCTCGTGCGGGCCCAGGACGGCCGGCCGGTCAAGATCGAAGGCAACCCGCTACATCCGGCAAGCCTCGGCGCCACGGACGTGTTCGCGCAGGCCGAGGTGCTGTCGCTTTACGATCCGGACCGCTCGCGCGCGCCGCGCGAGCGCGGGCAGGCGCGCGACTTCGAGGCGCTGGAGGGTTTCGTCAGGCCCGTCCGCAACGAGCTCGTCGTGGGCAAGGGGAGGGGGCTGCACATCCTGATGCCGCCGCTCGCCTCGCCCACGATCGATGGGCTGGTGCGGTCGGCGCGCGAGACGTTTCCGCATGCGCACTGGTATGTCTACGGTCCCGTCGGCGACGAGCACCGGCGCGCGGGCGCCGAGCTCGCCTTCGGACGCGCCGTCGACCTCGTCTACGATCTCCGGCAGGCGGATGTCATCGTGACGATTGGCGGCGACCTGTTCGCCAGCGAGCCGGGCCACATCCGCTACGCAGCCGACTATCAGGCGCGGCGGCGCGCGGCGGAGCGTCCGCTTCCCCGGCTCGTCGCGGTCGAGAGCACGCCGAGCCTCGCCGGGGCGCGCGCCGACACGCGCATCGTCCTGCGCCCGCGGGAGGTGCAGACTTTTGCCAGGGCGCTCGCCGCGCCCGAAGGCGATACGGTCGCCGGAGCGCACCCGGCCGCGTCAGGCCTGGCGACCGCCCTGCGCGCCGCCGGGCCGCGCGCGCTGGTCGCCGTCGGCCGCGAGCAGCCGCCCATCGTGCACGCGCTCGGCCACGCGCTGAATGTCAGGCTCGGTGCATTCGGCACGACGGTGCGGGCCCTCGATCCGGTGCTGGCGAGAGCGCCGGAGACGGGGTCGATCGCCGATCTCGCGCAGGCGATCGCGGCGGGAGGCGTGTCGCATCTCCTGATCCTCGGCGGCAACCCGGCCTATGATGCGCCCGCGGATCTCGACCTCGCCGCACTCATTGCACGCGTCCCGCGCTCGCTGCATCTCGGCTATCACGCGGATGAGACCGCCATTCTGTGCCGCTGGCATATCCCGCAATGCCATGCGCTCGAGGCGTTCGGGGACCTGCGCGCCTTCGACGGCACCGTCGGCCTGCAGCAGCCGGCCACGGGGCGCTTGGCGCCCAGCGTCAGCCTGGCGGAAACCCTTGCGCTCCTCACAGGCCAGGTGCTCGAAGGCCGCACGGTGCTCGACGCGACCTGGCGCGAGGCATGGGGCGACGACGCCGAGGCGCGTCTCGGCCGGGCCCTGGAAGACGGCGTCATCGAGGGGACGGCCTTCGCGCCCGTTGCGGTCGCGCTGCGGGACGGATGGGACGCCGGTCCGCAGGGTCCGGCCCCGACGCCGCCGATCGACATCGTTTTCGCGACCGACCCGAGCCTGTGGGACGGCCGCTTCGCCAACAATGCCTGGCTGCAGGAGCTGCCGAAGCCGCTGTCGAAGCAGGTCTGGGGCAACGCCGCGCTCGTCGCGCCCGACACGGCCGCCGCCATGGGCATCGCCACCGGCGACGTGCTCCAGATCGCAGCCGGCGGGCGCGCCATCGCGGCGCCGGCCTGGATCCTTCCCGGCCAGGCGCCGGACACGCTGACCCTGCCGCTCGGCTACGGCCGCCGGCGCGCCGGCGCGGTCGGCAACGACGTCGGCTTCGATGCCTACCCGCTGCGCACGAACGCCGCGCCGTGGCTCGCCGCCGGCGAGGCGAGGCCGCTCGGACGGCGCGACGCCCTGATTTCGACGCAGCATCACCATGCGGTCTCGGGGAGCGACATCGTCCGGGTGGTCGCGGCGGGCGAAAGCGCGCAGCTTTCATCCGGCGACCAGCCGTCGCTCTATCCGGACTGGGCCTATGACGGCCACGCCTGGGGCATGGCGATCGATCTCGACGCATGCATCGGCTGCAATGCCTGCGTGATCGCCTGCCAGGCCGAGAACAACGTGGCGGTGGTCGGCCCCGAGCAGGTGGCGCGCGGCCGCGAGATGCACTGGCTGCGCGTCGACCGCTACCATGCGGGCGACCCGGCGGCGCCCACGACCTATTTCCAGCCCGTGCCGTGCATGCATTGCGAGACCGCCCCCTGCGAGGTCGTCTGCCCGGTCAACGCCACCGTGCACTCGTCGGAGGGCCTGAATGACATGGTCTACAACCGCTGCATCGGCACGCGCACCTGCTCCAACAACTGCCCCTACAAGGTCCGCCGCTTCAATTTCGTCGACTACCGGGTGACGGATTTTGCGGTCCCGGCGGACGTGCTGAATCCGCAGGTGACCGTGCGCGACCGCGGCGTCATGGAAAAATGCACCTATTGCGTCCAGCGCGTCAGCGCCGCCCGCATCGCCGCCGGCATCGACGACCGGCGCATCCGCGACGGCGAGGTGATGACCGCTTGCCAGCAGGCCTGCCCGACGCAGGCGATCGTTTTCGGCGACGTCAACGATCCGGGCAGCGCCGTCAGCGCTTCGAAACGTTCGCCGCGCAACTACGCGCTCCTTGGCGAGCTGAACACGAAGCCGCGCACGACCTATCTGGCGCGCATCGCCGACCGCGGCGGCAAATCGCGATGACGAGCGAAGCGGACGCATTCACCAGCGACATCGCCGACGCTCCTCTCAAGGCGCGCTACGGCCCTTTGTGGCGCCTTGCGCTGGCGGTGTCCGGCGCGCTCGTCGTCCTTTTGGGCATCACGCTCGCCGCATCCGCCTGGCTCGGCGTCGGCGTGTGGGGCGTGAACATCCCTTACGTCTGGGGCTTCGATCTCATCAACTACGCCTGGTGGATCGGCATCGCCAACGGCGCCAGCCTGTTCGCCGCCATCCTCATCCTGCGGCGGCACAACCTGCGCACGGCCGTCAACCGTTTCGCGGAGGCGATCGCGCTGTGCGCGGTGGTCAGCGCCGGCATGTTTCCGATCGTCCACCTCGGGCGGCCGTTGCTGTTCTGGTGGGTCTATCCCTATCCGGCGACCTACGAGGTGTGGCCGCAATTCCGCTCGACCCTGACCTGGGATTTCTGGGCCATCAGCACGCATGTGATCGTGACCGGCCTCCTCTGGTATGTCGGTCTCCTGCCGGACCTCGCCACCCTGCGCGATCGTGCGCGAAGCCTGCGCGCCGCACGCATCTACGGCATCCTGTCGCTCGGATGGCGCGGCTCGATCCGGCACTGGAGCTATCATCAGGCCGCTTACCGCCTGGTCGCGGTGCTCGTGCTGCCGCTTATCCTGATGATGCAGAGCATCGTGGCGCTCGAATTCGCGACGACGCTGGTGCCGGCGTGGCACGAGACGCGCCTGCCGCTCCACTTCGTCGCGACAGGGCTGGCGCAGGGCCTGTCGATGGTCCTGCTCGTCGCCATGCTGCTGCGCTGGGGCCTGCGGCTGGAAGCTCACATCGACGACCGCGACGTGGACCTCCTCGGCAAGCTGTCCCTCGCCAGCGCGCTCGTGGCCGGCTACCTCTATCTCGACGAGATCGCCGCCGCCTTCCTTTCCACACCGATCCAGCGCAGCGCCACGCTCACGCGCGTGACAGGAGACTATGCCGGCTATTTCTGGGCCGCGGTGGCGTTCAGCGTCGTCTTCCCGCAGCTCCTGTGGATGAAAGCGGCACGGCGCAGCGTGATCGCCGCGGTTCTGGTCGGGGTGTCGATCAGCCTGGGCGTCTGGTTCGACCGTTTCTCGATCGTCGTGGGCGGGTTGCAGCGCGACTACCTGCCGTCGTTCAGCCGCGGCTACGCGCCGACCCTGATCGAGACGGGCCTGTTCTTCGGCACCGTCGGATTGTTCGCGGCGCTCGTTCTCCTGTTCGCGCGCACGCTGCCGGTCGTGTCGATGTTCGAATCCCGGCACGACGAGCGGGAGGAGCGCGCATGAGCGGGAGGATGCACGGCGTCATGG
The DNA here is from genome assembly GCA_036556825.1 of Beijerinckiaceae bacterium. Taxonomy (GTDB): domain Bacteria; phylum Pseudomonadota; class Alphaproteobacteria; order Rhizobiales; family Beijerinckiaceae; genus JAJKJG01. The sequence goes on along the minus strand of DATBIR010000128.1, from coordinate 9,564 downwards.
CCGAGTTTGCCACACCGGACGCGCTCATCGCGGCGGTATCGGCGGCGAAGGGCGCCGGCTACACGCGCCTCGACGCCTTCAGCCCGTTTCCGTTGCGGGAGGTCGCGGAGCAGCTCGGCGTCCGGCCCAGCATCATCCCATGGATCGCATGGGTGACCGGCTGCATCGGCGCCGCCATTCAGTATGGCGTCCAGTATTGGCTGAACGCCCTCGATTACCCGCTCAATGTCGGCGGCCGTCCTCTGCACAGCTGGCCTGCCTTCATCCCGTCCACGCTGATCGTGGCGATCCTCTGGGCAGGAGCCGCCACGCTGCTCAGCATGTTGCTGATCATCCGGCTGCCGCGGCTGCACCATCCGGTCTTCGCAATTCGGGGCTTCGAGCGCGCGTCCGAGGATCGGTTCTTTCTTCTCGTGCTGAGCGACGATCCGATGTTCGATCTCACGCGCGCACGCTCGCTCCTGCAGGGACTGGCGCCCGTGGCAGTCCGGGACGTGCCGGCATGAGGCGGCTGCTCGGCATCCTCGCCGTGGCCGCCCTGGGCGCTTGCGATTCAGGCACGGAGCAGCGCGCGGACGTCTCGTCGACCCGCGTCGTGATGCGTCCGCATGAACCGCTCCCGTCGGGGGCCGCGCCGCGAGGCGCGGCCGCCTCGGCGAAGGCGCTGTCGCCGCCCGGCCCGCCGGTCACGCCGCTCCTTCTCGCACGCGGTGGCGAAAGGTTTTCGGCCTTCTGCTCTCCCTGTCACGGAGCCAGAGGTCGCGGCGACGGCCCGGTGGTGAGCCGGGGCTTCCCGGCGCCGCCCAGCTATCACGAGGAGCGTCTGCGCCAGGCTTCGCCCGGGCACATCGTCGGTGTCATCACGAACGGCATCGGGCGCATGTATCCTTACGCCGACCGCGTGCCGCCCGAGGACCGCTGGGCTATCGCCCACCACGTCAAGGCGCTGCAGAACGACGAGCGCCGCGCGGGACCCTCGCAATGACGCCCCGAAATTTGCCCCGTGGCGGCATCGGAGGAGCGGGACTGCTGACGCTCGCCCTCGTCGGTCTCGCCGTCGCCGGGGCCGGCCTGTCGATAGCCGGGCGCCTGCCGGCCGCCGCGTGGCATGCCGTGTTCGTCCTGCTCGCCGGCCTCGTCGTCGGCAGCCTGGGCCTCCTCATGATCGGGCACCTGATGAGCGAGGAGTGGCTCGCTCCCGTGCGCTCCGAGGCGGAAGCGGCGGCGCTCACGGCGCCTCTCGTCGTCGTGCTTGCCGTGCCGCTGGTGCCGGCGCTCGGCGACATCTTTCCCTGGGCGGCCGGCGCCGCATCGGAGCTGCCGCGGCCTCGCGCCGCGTTCCTGACGACGCCGTTCTTCCTGGCCCGGAGCGCGTTCTACCTCGCGGTATGGAGCGCGCTCGCGCTGTGGATCGCGCGCTCCGAGTCGCCGCGCCGGGCGAGCGCCGTCGGGCTTGCGCTCCTCGCCCCGACCGCCGCCTTCGCGGGCAACGACTGGGTTCTCTCGCGCGATCCGGTCTGGTGGTCGAGCCTGTTCGGCTTCGCGTTTTCGGTGGCGCAGCTCCTGGCGGCGCTCGCCGGCGGCATCCTCGTCTCGCTCCTGCGGCCGGAGCACCCGACGCCCGAACGGATGAAGAGCCTCGAGCGGGCGCTGCTCACGCTCGCCCTTCTGACACTTTGGATATGGCTCGTTCAGTTCATCGTCGTCTGGCTTGGCAACCTGCCGGACGAAGCCGCCTGGTATCTCACCCGCTGGGCGGACAGGTCATGGCTGCTCGCCGGCATCGCCTTGCCCGCGCTCCTGGCAGCGGTTGCCATTCTGGCGCCCCCCGGTTTCGGGCGCCGCACCATGATTATCGGCAGCGGGCTGCTGCTCGTGCAGCACGTCGCTCACCTGCTCTGGCTCGTCGACACAGACGTCGATCTTCCCAGTGTCGTGGTCGTATCCGGCGTTTTCGTTGCCTGGGGCGCGCTCTTCGCCGCCCTCTTGCAAAGGCGTCCGACCTTCGAAGCGGAACTTGGCAAGCCCCCTCGCGCGGCGACCAGGCTAGGGCAGGATCGCTTCGAATGAATCAGTTTTGCCTTCATCTTGCGTGCCGCTTGATCCTTTTCGCCAAGGCGGCATTCACTTTGGCGGCTTATGCTCTAATGCGCGTCGGAGGAGCCCGGCTCCTCGGCAACCGACCTGCGCAGCGTGCGAACGTCCGGGCCGCTTCCTCGCGACAGGTCGAGCGGCGGATCCGGCGGATAGACCGGCGCGCCCGCGGCGCCGAGCGTATAAAGATAGGCGGCGACGTCGCGCGCCTGACGTCCGTCGAGGCCCATCGCCGGCATCGCCGTGCGCGGATCGAGGGCAGGCGGATCCATCAGCCAGGAGACGAGCACGCGCGGGGTATTGGGCAGGATGCCCGCGACGACGCTCCGTTGCGCAAAGGCGTTGAGCGGCGGGCCGACGGTGCCGCGCGCGCCGCGGACGCCGTCGATGCTGTGGCACGTGCCGCAGCCATACGCCCGGATCAGCGCCCGGCCCCGTTCCGGGTCGGCGCCGACGATGCGCAGATGCTCCGGCACGCCCGGTGGGTCGCTGCAGCCCGCGAGCGCGCCGATCATCACAATCGCCATGAAGGGTGCCGCGATCGCGCGCGGCAGCGAACACCTCTCCGGGTTGACCGGCGAGGCCGAAGCGTGGCGAATGCCCCCGGCACCGCGACCGGCCGTGCGCCGCGTCAGGAGGGCGGATGATCGGAAAGGGCAGGGCATCGATTCGGCAACGTGCCTGCGCGATCCGCGTTCCGCTGGCGGGCGCGCTCGCTGGCCTCGCCTGCGGTTGCCGGGGCGTGCAGTCGGCCCTCGATCCGGCCGCCGACGAGGCGGCGCGGCTCGCGGCGTTGAGCTGGAGCCTCTTCATCGGCGCGACCGTCATCTTCATCGGCGTGATGCTGCTTCTCGTCGTTGCGGTCTTTGCGCGCGAGGACCGGCGGCGCTGGCTCGGACACCGCCGCACGGTCATTGCCGGCGGCATCGTCTTTCCTCTGGTCACCCTGACGGCGCTCCTGACCTTCGGAATCTTGCTCCTGCGCGACACCAACGCGGCATCGGGCGACGACCCGCTCACGATCGAGGTGATCGGCGAGCAGTATTGGTGGCGCGTCCGCTACCTCGCCGACGGCGACCGGCCCGGATTTGCCACCGCCAACGAGCTGCGTGTTCCCGTCGGCCGCCCGGTCGCGCTGGCGGTGACGAGCGCCGACGTGGTCCACTCCATCTGGATCCCGAACTTCGCCGGCAAGCTCGACATGATCCCGGGCCGCGTGAACACGCTGCGCTTCACGGCGGAGCGGGAGGGCGTCTATCGCGGCGTCTGCGCCGAATTCTGCGGCGACCAGCACACCCGCATGGCCTTCGACGTCATCGCCCTTGCACCCGAAGCGTTCGAGACCTGGCGCCGGGGAGAGGCCGGCGAGGCGCGCGAGCCAAGCGGGCCGCTCCAGGAATTCGGCAAGGTTGTTTTTGCCCGCGGCGGCTGCGGCAGCTGCCACGTGGTGCGCGGCACCGAGGCGGCCGGTCATCTCGGTCCCGATCTCACGCATGTGGGCAGCCGCCGCTCGATCGGCGCCGGCAGCTACCCGAACAATGTCGGCACGCTGGCCGGCTGGATCGCCGATACCCAGCACCTCAAGGCCGGCGCGCGCATGCCGTCCTTCAGCTCCTTCTCAGGCGAGGAGCTGCGCGCCGTCGCGAGCTATCTGGACGCTCTCAAGTGACGCAACCGGACCACCCGAGGCGAGAGACGAGCCTGCTCGAGCGGCGGCCGGCGCCCGAGCCACAGCTGCCGAGCCCGACGCCGCGTCCGCCCGAGGAGCTGGAACAGCTCAAACGCATCTGGGCGTCGCCGCGCGGCTGGCGCATCGTCACCGACGTCAACAACACCGTGGTCGGCATTCTCTATGTCGGCACAGCGCTGCTCTTCTTCCTTCTGGCGGGCGTCCTCGCGCTGATCATGCGCGCGCAGCTCGCGCTCCCGGAGTCCAACGTCGTCAGCTACGGCTTCTACAACCAGCTCTTCACCATGCATGGCACGGTGATGATGTTCCTTTTCGCGGTGCCGGCGGTCGAAGCGGCCAGCGTCTATCTGCTGCCCAACATGCAGGCGGCGCGCGACCTGCCGTTCCCGCGTCTCTCGGCCTACGCCTACTGGGCCTACCTGATCGGCGGCCTGTTCTTCTTCGGCTCGCTGTTCTGGGGCCTCGCTCCGAACACCGGGTGGTATATGTATCCGCCGCTGTCGAGCTACCAGTATTCGCCCGGCGACAACGCCGACTTCTGGCTTCTCGGCATCGGCTTCATCGAGATCTCGGCCATCGCCGGCGCCATCGAGATCATCGTCGGTGTGATGAAGACGCGCGCGCCGGGCATGAGCCTCGACAAGTTGCCCGTCTATTCCTGGGCCATGCTGGTCTTCGCCATAATGATCGTCGTGGCGTTTCCGGCGATCATCCTCGCCACCGTGCTCCTGGAGCTGGAGCGGGCCTTTCACTGGCCCTTCTTCATCGCCGAAAAAGGCGGCGACCCGCTGCTGTGGCAGCACCTGTTCTGGTTCTTCGGCCACCCGGAAGTCTACATCATCTTCCTGCCCGCCACCGGCATGGTCTCGATGATCGTGCCGACGATCGCGCAGACGCCGCTCGTCGCCTACCGCCTCGTGGTACTCGCGCTGATCGCCACCGGCTTCCTGTCGTTCGGGCTGTGGGTCCACCACATGTTCACGACGGGGCTGCCCAAGATGTCGCTGAGCTTCTTCTCGGCGGCGAGCACGGCGGTCGCCATCCCGAGCGGCATCCAGGTCTTCGCCTGGATCGCCACCATCGCCTCGGGCCGGGTCAGGCTGACGACGCCGGCGCTGTTCATCCTAGGCTTCCTGTTCATCTTCACGCTTGGCGGACTGACCGGCGTCATGGTCGGCGTGGCGCCGTTCGATTTCCAGGCGCACGACACGTATTTCATCGTCGCCCATTTCCACTACGTGCTCATCGGCGGCATGGTGTTCCCGTTCTTCGCGGCCCTCTACTATTGGGTGCCCGTCGCCAGCCGCCGCGCCCTGTCGGAACGGCTCGGCCGCTGGGTGTTCGGGCTCATGTTCGCGGGCGTGAACGTGACCTTCTTCCCCATGCACATCACCGGACTGATGGGCATGCCGCGGCGCGTCTACACCTATCCGGTCGACATGGGCTGGGACGCCCTGAACGTCACATCGACGATCGGCGCCTTCATGATCGCCGCGGGCGTGCTGATCTTCCTGATCGACATGGTGCGCTGCTTCCGGGTCGCCAGCGAGGACAACGCGGGCAACGTCTGGAAGGCCGGCACGCTCGAATGGCTGCCGAACGGCGATTACGCAACGCGCAGCATTCCGGCGGTCGCGAGCCGCGAGCCGCTTTGGGATCAGCCGCGACTGGCGCTGCAGGTCGAGGCGGGAGCCTGGTATCTCCCCAATGCGCCGACCGGTGGCCGCGAAACCATCATGACGAGCCCGATCGAGGGCCGCCCCCAGGCGGTCCTGCAGATGACCGGGCCAGGCTGGGCGCATTTCCTCGCGGCTTTCTTCACGGCGGCCTTCTTCATGCTGCTGACCGTGAAGATCGTCGTCCCCGCTTTTGCGTGCGGCGCCGTCGCCATCGGCTGCGTGGTATGGTGGCTTTGGGAGACGGATCCGGGACCGACGCGGCCGGCGGTGGACATCGGCGGCGGCATCATCGTGCCGGTCTACGTGACAGGCCCCATGAGCCATTCCTGGTGGGCGATGATCGTGCTGATGGTCGTCGCCGGCATGACCTATGCCTGCCTCGTCTTCTCCTACCTGTTCCTGTGGCTCGTGAACCCCGCAGCGTGGCCTCCGGAGGGCGTATCGGTGCCCGCTTACGGCTGGCCCGCGGCCGCGGGCATTCTTTACATCGCCTCGACCGGGCTCATCGCTTTCGCCAGCCGCCGCCTCACGGGCCGGCAGACCCGGCGAGCCCGCGCCGCGCCGGTCGCCATCGGTGTCGCAGTGCCGCTCCTTGTCGCCGCCAACGCCATCGATCTCTGGGCGCAATGGCGCACCGGGATGAAGCCGGAGGCGAGCGCATATGGAGCGGCCGTTTACTGCCTCGTCGCTTTGCAGGGATTTTTTGTCGGCACGGCGGCGATCATGGCTGTTTACACCATCGCCCGTTGGCTCGCGGGCAAGCTCGACGGCGTGCGCCGCACGACCTTCGACAACACGATGCTGTTCTGGCACTACACGACGGCGCAGGGATTGATCGGGCTGCTCCTGACCTACGGCTTTCCGCGACTGGTCGGGAGCGCCTGACGTGGATCGCTCGCATCCCGTGGTGCGGCTGTTCTGGATGACGAGCGGCTTCGTGTTCTGGGCCGCCCAGTTCACGATCATCTACGGCGTCACGGGGATCGCCTGCGCACGCGGCTGGTGGCACGTGACCCTGTTCGGCCTCGACATGGTGCGGGGCGGCATCGCCGCGGCGACGTTGCTGGCGCTGGCCGCCACGGCTTTCGTATTCATGCGGGCGCTTGCCGCACGCCGGCCGCGAGACGACAGCGAGCCAGCCGACCGCTTCATCGACACGGTCACGCTTTCGGTGTGCGGACTTGCGCTCGTGGCGATCGCCTATAATGGCCTGCCGGCGCTGATCCTGCCGGCCTGCTCGACGTGAGCCGCCTTGGAGCCGTTTCCACTCACGTGGAATCGGCTCCAGCTCTTATGGAGACGCATTTTCTTCGGCGAACCGGACCCACTTCGCCGGAAAATGATCTGGCGCCGCTCGCCGTGCGCGCGCAGCCAGCGAAGCCATAAGGACCGAGCACGAGCCGCGCCGCGGCGTCGTGAATCGCCCGCGAGTCGTTTGTGGCAGAAGATCGGGCGCAGCCTGTCCACTTCCTCGAGCCACGGCCGCGCAACGCGAGGACGACGCTCTCGGCCGTTTCCAAAACCTCCCCCTCGCCCCAGCCGGTCTCGGGACATGCGCGCCACGTGCGCATCGGCCGCTGCCCGCTCCATAAGGGAGCCCGACGGGTCGTGCTGGGCGGCGACGTTGACGCGCCGATCGAACCTGCCCTCGACGACCGGGCGGACCAGATTCTCCGACGCCGCCGTCGAGAAGCCGGCGTTCCGTTCATCCGACCACTGCATCGGCCTGCGCACCGAATTGCGCTCCGGCAGCGAGAGGTCGTCGCCCATGCCGATCTCCGCGCCGCACCACACCGGTGCCGAGGATCGCCTCGATCGCCGCTTGCCGACCCAGAGCTCGCGCGGAGCTTCGAAGGCTGCCTGTCGGCACGGCGCGAGGGCGCGCACGAGGGCGGCCTCAGCGGCTCGCCGTTGGAGCAGGATCTCCGCGGCCGACCTGGCTGCCATGCGAGCGCGCGAAGGCCTTGGTGAACTCCGCGCCGAACAGAAGGATGAGCGACGAATAATAGACCCATAACAGGATGGTGATGATCGAGCTCGCCGCCCCGAACCCGGACGCGACGTTGGTCTGCCCCAGGTAGAAGCCGATCAGAAACTTGCCGCCCGTGAACAGCGCCGCGGTCACGACGGCGCCGGTCGCGACATCTCTCCACGTGAGATCGACGGCGGGCAGGATCTTGAAGATCATGGCGAAGAAGAGGGTCGCGACGCCGAACGAAACGGCGTTGTTCAGCACGGACACTATCAGCGCGGCGCCCGAGAATTCCGCCTCCAGGTAGCCCCCCAGGGACGAGACCGCCGCGTCGATGACGAGGGACACCAGGAGGATGAAGCCTATCCCGAGGATGAAGGCGAAGCTGACGAGGCGGGTGCGCAGGAAATCGAGCACCCCGTGGCTCTCGGGTGTCTTTACCTTCCAGATGATGTTGAGGTCGTCCTGCAGCTCGACGACCGCGCCGGTGGCGACGAGCAGGAAGGTCGCCGCACCGAACAGGGTCCCGATCGCCCCGGAGCCGATATTGCCCGTGCTCGCGATCATAGTCTCGAGCGTCGCCGCCCCTTGTTCGCCGACGAGCGCGCCGAGCTCCGCTACCATGGCGCCCTGCGCCGCCTCCCGTCCGAATGCGAGGCCTGCGACGGCGATCGCGGCCAGGAGGATCGGGGCCAGGGAAAAGGTCGTGAAAAAGGCGATCGCCGCGCCCAGGCTCATGGCGCGATCGTCCCACCAGCCGACGGCTGCGACCTTCACCAGGCGCCAGAATTCAGGGAGCATTCGCCTTTGTCTCTGTGTAGCCAGCCCCGGGATCGCTTCAGCGTGAATCGGTCCCGCCCCGTTCCTTTTGGGCGCATGATACCGGATGAGGTCCGGGTAAGGGCTGACGAAGAGCGGTGCATCTCACGGCGGTTTTTCGCCGGATCACGAGCCGGGTTCGACCTCAGATCGCCGCCACGCTCGTCGCGTGTCGGGAGGGCGTCATGCGCCGCTCGACTCCATGATCTCGCGGAAGCGCACGACGGCGAGATGATTGCCTTCTCCGTCCTTGATCGTGGTCGTCCATTCGGACCAGTCCTGGTCCGGCGCCGCCTGTTGCAGAACCGTGCGGATGACGTCGCGCGCCTGCGCGCTCGCCACGTCGAGCGCCGGAAACTCGTCGCCTTCCGTGTCGACCAGCACGGTCCCGTCGGGTCCTGCGAATTCGAGGTGATAACGGTGCATCGGGTCCATGGCGTGGCCCTCGCGCATCCATGTCAGTGAACGAGAACTTGCCAGAAGGCGAAGGACCCGCAGAAGAGCGATGCCGCGCCGAGCACGACGCCCAGCCGTTGAATTGGCGCGAGTTTGCTTGAAGTCATCATGGCCGCACTCCGATCGTCGCCCGCGACCTCGTCTGATTCGCGGCAGGGCAGGAAGGGCATGTATGAATAAATTGCTGCCGGCGGACCTGGTTTCATGCGCGTTGTGTTGTTTTCGCTACAGCTGCGCGGCGCGGGTGCTGCGAGATCGCAGCAGCAATGACAGCGGCCGCGGACCGAGCGCCGGTGATGATGCGGTCGGGCGCGAACGGTTCGAATCCTTGCACGCCTTCGAGAAAGCCCCTTAGATCAAACCGGACGCCGGCGCGGTGTTCGCTGCTTCTGCGAGCATCCAGGCGCAGCTTGGGACGGCCTGCCGAGTCGAATGCCGCGCCCAGGTTACGCGCAAGATGGCGTCGAGGGAGACAACGACATGCACGCTTCCGCTCCCACGCGCGCGCGACGGTTTGCGGCGCGGGCAAGATCGCGCATGGCCATGACGCTGTTCGCCATGCTCGCCTGCGCCATGCCCGCGGCGGCGCAAGACCTGGCCCTGGAGCAGGTCGCGGACGGACTCACCGCGCCCCTGCATCTCGAGGAGCCCGCGGATGGCAGCGGCCGCAAATTCATCGTTCAGCAGAACGGCGTCGTGCTGGTGCTCGGCGCGGACGGCCGCCTGGCGCCCGAGCCGCTGCTCGACCTGCGCCAAAAGATGCTGCCCCTCGAGGAGAATTTCGAGGAGCGCGGCCTGCTCGGCTTCGCGTTGCACCCGCAGTTCGCGCGCAACGGCCGACTCTATGCCACCTA
>DATBIR010000127.1:0-30178 GCA_036556825.1 Beijerinckiaceae bacterium | reverse complement strand
CGGCGGGCTTCATGAAGGTGTCGGCGCTCGGCATCGAGGAGCAGCGCGTGAAAACGGTCCTCGACAGCACGGACCCGCCGGAGCCGTGGTCCGCCCTCGGTCACGATGTCCGCGTCGTTGTCCACATCGCGACATGGAATACGGACAAGGCGCTCGTCGTGCCCGTCGGCGCGCTTTTCCGGGCGCGCGAGCAATGGACGGTTTTCGTCGTCACGGACGGCCGGGCCCGCCTCAGACCTGTCGAGATCGGTCATCGCGACGGCAGGACGGCAGAGGTGCTCTCGGGCCTGCAGGAGGGCGATGACATCGTGCTGCACCCCAGCGACCGTGTCCGGGACGGCATTGCGGTTGCGGCGCGTCAGGGCCGGTGACCCTTCGGGTCTGTTTTCGGCCGCCTCGAGGCGGAACCCGTTGGGCGGGACGGCACCCTTTATCTTGGCGTGAGCAATGATATCGGCCGACGCGTGTGGGAGCACAAGCGCAGAGCCCAGCGGCTACAGCGCCCTATGGTGTCGATCGACTGGTCGGACGAGATTGACGACCGGATCGAGTTCGTCTCACCCGCCTCGATGCGTCGGCGGGTGAGACGGCGGACGTAGTGACGGCGAGAGACCGTTATTCCCGCATGAAGGTCTGGACCTCCTCGATGGTCACCTTGCCGTCCTTGTTCGCATCCACCCTGGTGAAGATGCGCTTGTGAATGGCCGTCACTTCCTCGAAGGAGAGGGCCCCGTCGGCGTCCGTGTCGGCAATGGCAAACATGACCTTCATCATGTGTCCGCGTGCGCGCATCATCGGCATTCCGCCCATCATGCCCTGGCCCATTCTCCCCTGGCCCATCATGCCCTGACCCATCATGCCCTGGCCCATCGTTCCTTGCCCCGGCATCCCGCCCATTCCCGGACGCATCATACCCGGTTGCGCCGATTGTGCGTCCTGGCTTTGGCCCGGCGCCGCCTGGGTGGTCGACGTGCCGGGTTGACGCGGCTCGGTTCCGGTCGTCTGCGCGATCGCGCCGGAGGCGACTCCAGCCGCGAGGATCGTGGTGAGGGCAGTCCTGCGGATCGTTGTCATCAACATTGCCATGTCCTCCTTGCCTTACGCCGACCGGGGTCGGCCAAACCGAATCTGGGGCGGGCTTCGATAACTGACCGCCGCGGCGGCGTCGAACGATCGGCCGGCCGCCATATGCCGGGACCCTACATGAAGACCAGGGCAACAAAATTGCGCTGGATCAAAGCTCCGGCGCGAGGGGGGCGAGCCGCACGATGCAACCGCGGCGAACACCGCACAGGGCGACCGGCCGCGCATGGCCGAACGCGCACCGTCGTCCGGGCCGGGATCATGCCGCCATCTTGCGGCAGCTCTCGGCGCAGCGGCGGCAGGCGTCGACGCATTCCTGCATATCGCCGAGCCGCTCGCAGTCCTTCGCGCACTCCTCGCAGATCTCGGCGCATTCGCGGCAGGTATGCTTGTGGTGCGGCGTGCCGATCAGCATGAAATGCGCGCTCGTCCGGCATATCTCGGCGCAGGCCATCATCAGCCGGAAGTGTTTCGGCTCGACGTGCTTGCCTCCGGTCTCGAGGCAGTGGCTCATCGCCGCGCCCAGGCAGACCTGATAGCAGCGCAGACACGCGTCGATGCACGCCTGCATGTCACGTGAAAGATGGTGCATGAGCTCATCCTTTCGCTTCCATGCCCCCGAGGAGACGGGTGCCGGCGATACGCCGCCGGCACCTCTTGTTGAACGACAGCGATCATTTCACGCGCTTGTTGAGCCAGGCCTGCATTTCGTCGATCTCGCGCTGCTGCTCGCGGATGACGTCGTTGGCCCATTTCTTCGTCTGTTCGTCCTTGCCGTGCTGGAGCACGACCTTCGCCATGTCGATGGCGCCCTGGTGGTGCGGGATCATACCCTTGACGAAGCCAACGTCCGGGTCGCTCTCCTGCGCCGCCTGCATCATCGGCCCATGCATCTTGTCCATGGCGGCCATGTAGGCCTTCGAAGCCTCCGACTGCGCGGCCGCCTGGCCGCCCGTCTGGCCTTGCATCATTCCGCCGCGCATCATGCCGCCCTGCATCATCTGCTGCATCATGCCCATGCAGTTCTGGGGCATAGTCTGCATCATGGCCCGGCACTGTTCGGGCATGTTCTGCATCATCTGTCCCATCGGCATCTGCGGTTGTGAGGGCGCGGGCGTCGGCGCGGGCTGCGCCGGGGCCGGTTGCGCCTGCGCCGCGGGTGCGCCGGGATGGTGCTGCTGGTGATCCTGCGGGGCTTGCGCGCGTGCCGGACCGGCGAGGGCAAGGACGGCGGCACTGGCGACGAGGATATGTCTCATCATGTCTCTCCTATGGTGAAGTCGGCCGATGGAGATGGCCTGGAGTCGGCGCAGGGCGCCGAGCGAAACCGAAACACGGGAAGAAGATCGGGATGGGCATGGCGTCGGGAGCGACGCGGCCCGCCCGGTCGCGATCAGGCGATGCTGGTGGTTCTCGGTGGTCGCTTCAGTCCGTCCCGGTCGATGCCGGCGCCAAACTGGCTCCCGGGTCGAAGGGTCGTCGCGAGCCCGACGGGCGCGGAAACCGTTTCGATGCCGAACGGCGCGACCGTCGACGGGCAGTGGCCGCTGCAGCAGGAACCGTTGGCGGGCGCGTGATGGCCGGCCTTCATGCCGTGGTCATGGGAGGCCAGATCAGCCGCCTGCCCGGCGGAGCGGATGTGGTCGTCGTGATGATGGGCCGTCACGTCGAGGCCGTGAGCCGGCTGGCATTGCGTTGCGCCGTTCCGGTGCTCGTGCGAGCGGGCCATCGCCGCCCCATGCAGCACGAAAGACGCCATCGCCACGAGCATGAGGCTCGCAACCAGACGACGCATACCGAACAGCGCAGCGCTCACACGGTTTCTCCTGGAGCCGGAAACGATCGGCGCGGACAAAGGTTGCAACCTGATATCCGGGTGGACAAGCGGCCTTTTCCGTAAAGGCCTGCCCTGGACCTTTCACCGTTGCGGACCAGCTCCCGAGAAGAAATCTTCCTACGTTAACATGCGCGCCTGCGAAGTCACGGGGCGATTCACGCGTGAGTTGAGCCCGCCCTCACGTCGCGGGCGGGCGGTCTCCGCATTTGACGCCCGCCGCGCCATAGGCATCATGGCGCCAACCCAAAAAACCACCCTAGGGAGTTGATCGATGATGCCGTCCCGCCGCCTTGCCCTGACCGCCGGCGCCCTCGCTGCGGCCGCGGGCCTCGCCGGCCTCGTTGGCCCCGCCGCCGCGCAGAGCGTCGAGGAATTCTACAAGGACAAGACGCTGACCATCTATGTCGGGCTGTCGGCCGGCGGCGGCTACGACATCAATGCCCGCCTGGTGGCGAAATATATCGGGCGCTACATCCCCGGCAATCCGACCGTGGTGGTGCGCAACATGCCCGGCGGCGGCGGCCTCGTGATGACCAACTACGTCGCCAACGTCGCCGCCAAGGACGGGCTGCATATGGGCGCGCCGCAGCGCGGCATTCCGTTCGAGCCGCTGCTCGGCGACGCCTCGCATGCCCGCTTCGACCCGCTCAAGCTCAACTGGATCGGCAGCGTCAACTCCGACACCAGCGTCGCCATCGCCACCAAGAAGTCGGGCGTCAAGAGCTGGCAGGATCTCAAGAACCGCGAGCTGATCGTCGCCGGAACCGGCATCGGCACCGAGAGCGTGGTCGCGCCCTACGTGCTGCGCAACGTGCTCGGGCTCAAGTTCAAGGTGATCGCCGGCTATCCGGGCGGCAGCGAGATGAACCTCGCCATGCAGCGCGGCGAGGTCGACGGGCGCGGCACCTATTCGTGGACCAGCCTCAAGCCGCAATACAACCAGTTCATCCGCGACGAAGGCATGGTCATCCTCTACCAGATGGGCCTCAAGAAGCATCCCGACCTCAAGGACGTGCCGCTGGTGATCGACCTCGCCGAGAACGACGAGCAGAAGAAGCTGCTCGAGCTGCAGTTCACGGCGTTCGAGCTCGGGCGGCCGCTGTTCGTCGCCGAGGGCGTGCCCGCCGACCGCGTCAACGCCCTGCGGCGCGCCTTCGACAAGGCCATGGAGGACAAGGAACTCCTGGCCGACGTCGAGAAGCAGCAGCTCGAGGTCAATCCGTCGAGCGGCGAGGAGATGCAGGACATCCTCAAGCGCGTCTATGCGACGCCGAAGGACCTCGTCGCCAAGCTGCAGGAGGCGAGCAAGGCGACGCCCGAGATGAAGGCGCCCGAGACGAAGGCGCCGGACAAGAAGTAAGGGCATCGTGACGACGCTGGTCACTGGCGCGGGCCTGATCGGAACGGCCTTCGCGCGAGAGGCGCTCGCGCGCGGCGAACAGGTCGTGTTCGTCGACCCGGAGCCGCGCGCCGACTTCCTCAAGACGAAGCTCGGGAACGGCGGCGCCACGCTCGTGCGCGCCGACATCCGCGACCTGCCGGCGCTGGTGGCGGCGATGCGCGCGCATGGCGTCGACACCGTGGTGCACACCGCCGGCCTGATCGGCGGGCGCGTGCAGCAATCGCTCGGGCTCGCCTTCGACATCAATCTCGGCGGCGTCCGCAACGTCGCCGAGGCGGTGCGGCTCGGCGGCGTGCGCCGGCTCGTGCATGTCAGCACCTTCGGCGTCTACGATTCCCGGCGCATGCCGGGCGGCGCCATCGACGAGGATTTTCCGCGCGGCGCCGTGCGCGGCTACGGCAACTACAAGGCGGCGCAGGAGCTGATCCTCGAGGCCTATGCGGCCGAGCACGGTTTCGAGCTGATCATGCTGCGGCCCGCCAACGTGTTCGGGCTCGGCCACTTCTGGTCAGGCTCGGGCGGGGGCGCCAAGATGCAGGAGCTGGTGCGGGCCGGCATCGAGGGACGCGCGGCGCGCATCCCGGCGACCGAGACGGTCGCCAACGAATATGTCTACGCCAAGGACGTCGGCCGCGCCGTCGATCTCGCCGCCACGGTGCCGATGCCGCCGACGAATGTGTTCAACATCGGCAACGGCGTCGTGACGCCGTTCGACGAGCTCTTGGACACGCTGCGCGCCCTGCTGCCGAAGCTGACGGTCGAGGTCACGCCCGGCGAGGCGCGCAAGGCCAAGACCTTTCCGCTCGACCTGTCGCGGGCCAAACAGCATCTTGGCTGGGAGCCGCGCTTCTCCCTGCGCGCCGCCTTCGAAGACTACATCGCCGATTTGCGCCGCAGCGGAACCGGGCAGCGGGGCTGATCCATCCCGCCTACTTCCGCGGGCACGCCTTGTAGCCGAAATTCTGAATGATTTCCCGACCCGACATGGCGTGGAAATCGAACGTATCAACGTAGCCGTTGGCGACGAGATAGGCGCGCAGCTTCGGCTTGTAGGAGTTCAGCATCGCGGCCTGTCTCCGCGGGGGCGGCTTCTGATGGCGCTCGTTCGGAAAAAGAGCGGCATGGAACAACAGCGTGGCGTTCGGATCGACGCAGACATTCTTGATCGCGAGCAGCATGGTGCACGAGGATTGGCAGCTGCCTTCAATGCGGAACAGCTCACCCGATTGATTGTATTGACTGATGATCGCGCCGGGATTGATGCGCCCGCCTCCGCCATAGGGTATCGAGCTCCCTTCTGCGAAGGCTGACGTCCCGCAAAGGATGCCCATCACGCCAGCCACCGTCCATGCGGTGGCCATCGGCCTTGACGCGATTGCGATCGAACGAATCCTCTTCATGGGCAGCTCCCCCGGGCCCTCTGCCGGCGCGATCGTAGGAGCGACTCTGCCCGGAGTGTCAAGACGTTCAACATCGGCCGGGAGCCGCGCGTCTCGCTGCGCGCCGCCTTCGAGGACTACGTCGCGGATCTGCGGCGGGCGTGAAAACCTGCGTCATTCCGGGGCTCGCGAAGCGAGAAGCCGGAATGACGAGGGGAGGGGGAAGGGGCGTCGGCGCCAGAACTGGAACCGTCTCGCCCGGGAGGCCGTTTGCTGGAGCCGTGCGTGACGGCGCATGACGGAAAGGCCGCGCGTTGGATCGACCGACGCCACAACCGCCCGAGCCGGATTCGAACCGCTTCAATGCGGCCGAGAAGCTTCCCGACGTCTCGGCGAAGGAGCGCGAGGCCATCGAGAAGCAGGGCCGGCCGAGCGCCGCGCTGATCCACGAGACCATCCGCGCCGAAGGGGAAAGCGAGCTCGAGCGCACCGTCTCGGCGCTGCTCCTGTCCGGCTTCGCCGCCGGGCTGTCGATGGGCTTTTCGCTGATCGTCGAGGGCCTGTTGCAGGCGCGCCTGCCCGAGGCGCCGTGGCGCGAGCTGATCTCCAAGCTCGGCTACACGAGCGGCTTCCTGATCGTCGTGCTCGGGCGCCAGCAGCTCTTCACCGAGAATACCCTGACGCCGGTCCTGCCGCTGCTCCACCATCGCGACGCCGCCACGCTCGGGCGCGTGCTGCGGCTGTGGGCGCTGGTGCTGGCGGCCAACATCGCAGCGACCTGGGCGATCGCCGCGGTGCTGGCGCATACGGACGTGGTCCCGCCCGAGGTCAAGGCCGCCTTCGCGGAGATCAGCCGGAAGTCCGTCGGCGAGTCGTTCGGCGGGACGGTGCTGAAGGCCATCTTCGCCGGCTGGCTCATCGCCATGATGGTGTGGCTGCTGCCCGCCGCCGAGAGCATGCGACCGGTGGTGATCATCATCATCACCTACCTGGTCGCGCTCGGCGGCTTCGCCCACGTCATCGCCGGCTCGGTGGACGCCTTCTATCTCGTCGAGACCGGCGAGGCCGGCCTCCGTGATTATCTGTGGCGTTTCTTCCTGCCGACGCTGACCGGCAACGTGATCGGCGGCGTGACGCTGGTGGCGGTGCTCAACTGGGGGCAGGTGGCGCCGGAGCTGGAGGAATGAGCGGGAAACCTGGCGATGCCGGGCGCGTTTCCCCCGGCAACCCGTTGGAGGAAGGACGATGAAGGCTGACGGCGCGAGACCAGGGATACTCGTTGCGCTGCTCATGGCCGGGATCGCGGGACACAGCGCGGGCGCCGCCGCCGCCGATTGCCCGGTCGCCCGCGACCAACTCGTCCAGGCGCTGAAGAGCAGCGTCAAAGCGAGCGGCGGGCCTTCGAACGGCGGCTTCGACAGCCACCAATGGGCGAGCGTCGTCACCCGGGACGGAGCGGTGTGCGCCGTTGCGTTCAGCGGCAGCACGGCCGACGAGCAGTGGCCGGGAAGCCGCGTCATCGCCATGATGAAGGCGAACGCGGCCAACGCGCTCAGCGTCAAGACGATGGCGCTGTCGACCGCGAACCTTTATGCGCCGGCCCTGCCGGGCGGCCCGCTCTACGGCCTGCCGCAGCCCCCCGCGCCGGAGGCGAATGCGGGCGATGCCACGCAGTTCGGAACCGCCGCCGATCCGGCGCTCGGCAAGCGCATCGGCGGCATCGTCGTGTTCGGCGGCGGCCTCGCACTCTACAAGGACGGCAACCCGGTCGGCGGGCTCGGCGTGAGCGGCGACTCGTCCTGCGCCGACCATAACGTCGCCTGGCGCGTGCGCGCCGCGCTCGGCCTCGGCAGCACGCCGCAGAAGGACGCCATCATCTACGACCTCAACCACGATAACAAAAGCGCCTCCGGATTCGGGCATGCCAAATGCGCGGGCCACGAGGCGGATGTGGCGAGCGAGATCGGCGCCGGCGTCGGCGGCGTCACGATGGGCCCGCGCCCGAAGTGAGCCGTCCCTGCGGGTGGCCCGCTCTCATCGCACCTCGCACTGACCGAGGCGGGACGCGCCTTCCGCTACGCAGCCGGGCAACGCGAAGGTCGGTGGCACGGCCGGTCGATCGCACCGCACGGCTCTCACGTCGGAAAGGACTCGCGCGATGTCGGCCTTGAACGCCGCTTCATCGAAATCGTCGCCCGTGCCGACCACGATCTTGATCCAGCCTCCGCACACCAGGTCCGCGACCTGAACCTCGGAGATGTTCATCAGCGACCAGGCGAGCAGGCTGGTGCGGCTGATGGTGCATGTCATCTTCCTGCCGAGCACATCGGACGTCACCTCGGGCGGAACGGGATCGTCCCAATCGGCATCTCCACTGTCGAAGTCGAGCCGATATTCCCGGGTCATCTCCTGCGCGACATGCTGCATCTTCCGCCTCCCACAAGCTTGGCCGTGCAGGATGCGGCCGGCTCTGTGGCGGCATAGGGGCAGCTTGATTGTCGAAGCGTGGCCGTTTCGGACCCCTTGCGGGGCAGACGGATCGCGGCCTTTTCGCGCGTGATTTAGTGATGTCCGCCTGATTGCAGCTCGTCGTTGCGCTTGGCGAACAAGGTCGCGGCGACGCCGCCCAGGACGACCAGCGTAAGGCCGAAGAGTCCGATCAACTGCAAGCTGTCCATGCTCCACCCTCCGGAGGCGCGCGGCCGCAGCGGGCCGTGCGAACGCTTCACGATCCAGCTTTGTGCGGGCGGGCGCAATCAATTTCTGGCAGGGTCGTTCGAATGAGAGTGATGGGCCGCGTCATTCAGGATTCTGGACCCCATTTCCGTCGGCCGTTCATCCGTCTGGTTGGCGAACTCGACCGCCGTGAGCCGGCGCCCGGCGGCATCGACGATATGGACGTTGACCAGCCCCCGGGCCATCATTTCGATGGCCGCGGCGAGGGCGTCGTCAGCCGTCTCATGAGAGGACGGCGGCGCGGTCCAGCCCGAGCTCAGCTCTCCGACAACCCGGAAACTCATCCATACAACCCCAGCGACCTCCCGATTAATCAGACCGGCGGGCCGAAGTTCCGTCGCCGCACGCGGAAAAAAAAGCTTCAAACCCAGACACCGGCGCAGGATCAGTATCGATCGAACCGGTCTTCGGGCCCCATGATTTTTCGGCACGGCGGGCCGACCCCAGCTCAACTCCAGGATCAAGTCCGGGGCAAGCTTTTGCCAGATCAGGCCCCGGCGTTTGTCGCGCGGTTGACGAGGAGAATCCCGGCGACGATCAGGGCAATGCCGAGCAGCATGCCGGCGGAAACCGGGTCGGCGAAGACGGCGACGGCAATGGCCACCCCGAAGCCGGTGCCGACATAACCGATCTGGCTGAGATAGACCGGGCCGGCGGCCTTCTGCAGACGGAAATAGAGCCCGTAGAACAAGGCAGAGGCGGCGATCAGGCTCGACAGGACGAGGCCCGCCGCCGTCGCGAGCCCGGGCACGGGCACGGGCAGCCCGTTCTGCGACAAGGTGAGCGGGAGCAGCAGAAGCGCCGAGGTCAAAAGCGTGCCGGGAGCGAGGGCGAGGGCGCTCGCACCTTTCGGCCAGAGCAGGGTCCTCAGGATGTTGCCGAGCGCGACCGAGGCCGGAATCGCCATCGCCAGCAGGATCCAGAGGCGCTCGCCCGGGGTGCTGAAGTCGAGCCGCGCCACGACCACCACGGCGCTGCCGGCGAGGCCGACGGCGAGCCCGACGGCGCGCGGCCCGGACAAGCGCTCGAGGCGGACCGTGAGGGCGAGGAGATAGGTGATCAGCGGCGACAGCGCGAAAACGATCGAGCCGTAAGCCGGGCCGACGCGTCCGGCGACGGCAAAGTTCAGCGCGGTCGGAAAAGCGAAGCTGACGGCGCCGGTGACCAGGTAGCTGGCGAGATAGGGCGTCGCGAGCGACGGCGGCTGCCGGGCCGCGACGGCGACGGCCAGGAGGATGAGGCCGGCACCGGCGTTCATCCAGAAGGCGAGCGTCACGGGGCCGACGCCGGCGATCTGGCCGGCCTTGGCGAGGTTGACGTTGACCGCCTGCAGGAAGCCCACGCAGACGAGCAGGACGAGGGGTTCGAGGCGCTGCCCGGCTGGCGTCATGGCACTGGATGAGGGCGTCCGCTGAGGCCGCGCAGGTCACGCGCGAGGGTCGATTATCGGCAGGGAACAGGGCTGCCCGCAACCGCCGGCCGCGGCGTATGATCGCCTAGCGTCCCTTCCGCAGCCGACGCGCGTTGGCGCGGACGTGCTTGCGATAGCGCCGAACGACCTGGTGCGCCGAACCGCCGCCGGCCACGGCGACCGCGGCCTCCACGAAGGCAGCCGCCTTTTCCGTGATCATCAGCGTGTTCTCGGCGGTCGAGCCACGGCCGAGGGCGGCAGTGGTCAGCCGCATCGCGATGACCATCTGCGCCTCGAGGGCCAGCATCGTTGCCTCGTGCGAAAGCCGCAGCCAGGGTGCGAACATCGCTCTCCTTCATGCCGCCATGCACAGACCGTCGGGCACGCCGGCTCTCTATTCGTCCGCGCCGGGCCGGAGGGGTCCGGAGAAAAGTTGCAGCGCGAAATCAGGGTAGGAAGAACGACCGGGTTGCCCCCTTGTTCCGTTCAACGGTGCCGGCGGACGGCGCGGCGACCCGAATCGCATGCGACCTCGCCGGATACCCCCATATCCGCAATCCGCGTTCAACGGAAACCGCCGTCCCGTCGACCACCCGCATCGCGCCGGATTCGGCAAGGAGGCATTGTCGCAGGGGCTCAATCCTCCGGCGTTCTGTCGGCCGCCGCATCGGGTTTGGCCCGATCCTCCAGCCCCCGAATCTTCTGCGCGTTCTGGGCCAACGAGCGCCATGACTGCGCCATCGAAAGCAGCAGCGCCTTCTGCTCAGGATTGGAGGCCTTCCGCGCCATCTTCAGGCACTCGGCGGCCTGCGCTTCATAGTCGACCTTGGCCATACGTCCCCCGGGCGCCGCGGATGGCAAATGCAGGCAAGAGCGGCAAGTTCCTGCGCCGGCGAGCTCTCATCCCCTCAACGGCCGATTGTAGGCACGAGCCGCCGGGCGTAGTAAGGTTACCTGCTCATTGTCATTGCCGCGCGGTGCGAAGGCAGGCTCTCTCGGAGCCATGGACTGGCCGCCGAAAGCCGCATCCCCGAAGACTTGCCCGCCCGTCGCCGGTGACAAGAGTCACGTGCGGATCGCGCGGCGGATGCCGGCGCGTTTGAATGCTGCTGCCACGGGCAGAACTGCCGAAGACCCGGGGCAAGACGGCGCAGCGGCCTTCTCAAGCGGCCAAGCTTGGCCTAGTTTACCGAGGGCTCCCGTAATGGGCACGATCCACCGCTTTCCTGCTGCGCACTCACTCGATCCGGCCGACCTCGACATCGCGGCTGCGGTCTATGCGGAGCTCGTGAAGCGTCTGGAACTCCCCGCGGGAGACGAGGCATCCCGCGAGACGATCGCACAGAGCATCATCGACCGGATGCTCATGGGAGAGCGTGATCCGATCCGGTTGCGAGATGTCGCCTTGGCGCGGCTCGCAACCTCGCACGGATAGCGCACCAGTGTTGAATGGGGTAGCCGGAATTGCCAGTCGAGGCCGAACACGTAGCGTTATTGATTCAGGAGGATAGAATGGCCGACAAACCGGACGACGCCCGCGCACGCGCCGAGGCGAGATTCCGAAAGCAGGAAGCGACAAACCGGGAGAACGAGAAGGTTTGGGCGGAGCATGCCGCCGCCGCGCAAGCTGCCGATCAGAAGAGGGCGAAGCTCAAGTCGCTTCGCCTGGCGAAGGAAGCGGCCGACCGAGAAGCCCAAGCAGAAATCGACGCGAGCAAGACGCCCGCGAAGAAAAGCTCAAAGCGGTCGCGGGCGCGCTGATCATCAACCGTGATCCTGAGCGCTGTGGGGGCGCCGTTCTTGAGAGGGCTGTGGCATGTCGGCGGTGACCGTGCCATATAGCGACATGAACAACACCAACCCGACACATCCGTACACCCTCGAGATTTCAGAGACGCGCCCCGGCGTATTCAGCTGGTCGATCCGCAATCGCGGCAAGCTTCTGCAAAGATCGGATCGCTTCGAACCTTCCGAAGAGGCCGCCCGCAAGAGGGGGGAAAATGCCCTCGAGAGCCTGTTCGCCAAGACGAGCAGGAGCGAGCGCAGATGACGCCAGGGATTTGACGCGGCAGAATTTCTGGCCTGCCGACCGGGCCGATCATGAGCCGCACCTCCTGAGCCGCATGATCCGGAATCGGTCCCTTCACCGGTCCATGCGCTAGCCGCGTGCCGGAGCCGGTATCAGGCGGAAAACATAATCCCCGCTTCCCTCGCGATGATCCGTCGCCCAGTCGCGGCCGACCGCATGCAGCAGCTGTTGCAGCGAGGTCGGGCCCTGAGGGCTGCCAGGCCACGCCGCGCTGAGCTCGGCATGCGTGACGATGACATGGTCGTATCGCCCGCTCAGCGCATCGGCGAAACGATCGAGCAACGCTTGCTGAGGGTCGGACGGGTTGGTCATGCGATGCCTCCTGCGCATTTCGAATTTAGTCTATCGGGCGGGCTATCGCGAGCAACTTCGGCGGCTCACGTCGCACGGCAAAGCTGTGCATGCCGGGCTGGCGCATGGTCGATCGGCCAACGTTGCCGTTTCAACAACTCGGCCGGTCGGATATCCTGCGCCGAGGACAAACATCCGGTGAGCGCGGTGACGAAAGAGCTGTATGCGAGCCCGAACGGGGACCGCTGGTATCTCGCGCGGTGTGGTGACTCAGGTCGGGTGTTTGTCAGGCACGTCGCCAATCCTGCCTCCGGCGGCAAGGAGACGACGATCGAACTCGGCGAATTTCTGAGCCGACCGGGAAACCCGCCGGAAAAACAGGCTTTGGTCCGGCTTGTCGGTTCGCTGATCCAGGCGCCGCATGGGAGCGGCGCCCCGGCCAATTCCAACTAGCGTCAGGACCGATAACTTGGAACCGACGGAATGGTGATGGATTCAAGTTCCTGAAGGGGAGGAGCCTGGTCATGCCTCATGAGCGCGCGGCCAAGCCCCTTTTCGATGTGCTTCACGCGGATGGCGCACGCACGTCGAACAGACGGGTACCGCGGGCGGTTCCCGGAGGCCCGGACGAGAGACCCGGCCGTAAGGACGGCACCGGAGGAGCAGGATGATGGGATCGCGGCGAAAGCCGGCCGCCCCGAATCCAGATCAGGCAGATTACCCGCCTCAGCTTCCATAAAGCTTACCAAGGAGGTCCAGGCGGCTGCCCTGCCAATCCGGCGCCCCCCTCTTGTGCACCGGCCCGGAAAAGGCCATATCAGGCCCATCGAATTTGGCCGGACAATCGGGCCGTCTGCCTCGCACTGCCAGGCGCACGTTCAGACTTTTCTCCAAACCTCGACAACCGGACGGCGCCTCCAGCGCGCCGTTCACGTGCACACGCCAGTGAAAGGGCAATGCCATGAATATGGGCACAGTGAAGTTCTACAACGATCAAAAAGGCTTCGGCTTCATCCAGCCGGACAACGGCGACAAGGACGTTTTCGTCCACGCGACCGCCCTCGAGCGCGCGGGCATCCGTGGGCTGCGCGAAGGCCAGAAGGTGTCTTTCGACACGGCGACGGACCGCCGTTCGGGCAAGATCGCCGTCAACAACCTCCAGGTCGCGTAAGCTGTCGGCCATCGCCAATGCTTACCCAGCCGCCCCTCACGGGGCGGCTTTTTCATTTTGCAGCCAAGTCCTGGCTCCTGGTCCACGGAGGAATCCATGTCCCACAAATTCAAGATTCAGCAGCGCGTGCGGCTCGCCCGGCCAAGATTCTCCGATGCCCGGAGCAACGCCAGCGGCATTTATGAGATCGTGCGTCTTCTTCCTGCCGATCAGACCGGAGAGCCTGCCTACCGCATCAAGTCGCCCGACGGTGAGCGGGCGGTGGTGGAAAGCGACATCTCGCTGGCGTGACCGGCTGCGCATCGCAGGCTGATCTTTGCCGAAAAGTATGGTAAGTGCGGAGCGAAGCCCGCCTACCGCCAAGGCGCCCTGCCGACCGAGCCGCCCCTTACGGCCCAGATTCGGCGACCACTCAAGATTGGAAATTCAGTGCAGGTTCTCGTCCGCGACAACAACGTCGACCAAGCCCTTCGGGCCCTCAAGAAGAAGATGCAGCGCGAGGGCATCTTCCGCGAAATGAAGCAGCGCAAGGCTTATGAAAAGCCGTCCGAGCGAAAGACCCGCGAAAAGGCGGAGGCGGTCCGCCGCGCCCGCAAGCTGGCCCGGAAGCAGGCGCAGCGCGAAGGTCTTCTTCCTGCTCCCAAGCCGCGCAACACAGGCCGGCCCGGCGCCGGGCGGCCCGGGACGGCGCGCCCGCCGCGGCCTTGATCCACAGGCTCGCGCGGCGCCTTCCGGAGCATGATCGATTCAGATCGGATCGATCGTGCAGTCCTTCTGTCTGCGCCGCATGATCCGGATCACGTCCGGGGAGCCTTTTCGACAGACGGGCATGGGCAAGGTGTGCGCAGGGTGGGTCACCTCTCTGTGCCGGCAAGAGAGCCGAACCCGCCCCCTTACGAAGCCGCGCATCGGGAGATCAGACAATATGGCCTGGGAGCGACGAAAACGCGACCCCAACATCATGTTCGCGGTGAACTACGACAATGGGCGCACCGCCTACATCACGGTCAGCCCCAAGCAACTGGAACGTGGCGAACACGTTGTCCGTGAACTCGTCCGCGAGCGCCAGGACAGCGGCGAGATCCCGGCCGGCCAGGTCGCGTCAGTGCGGCGCGTCCGATAGCCGTCAAGAGCCGCAGCCATCAGCGGCCTGAGGGCGGCATCGTCGGCGTCATCGCCGACGACCCCAGCAACGCAGACGGCCCACAGAGCTCTGAGAATTACAGCTTCGACTTTTTCAGACATCCCTCACAAGCGGTGTGGCAGGCCTGCAGGACGGCCTGCCCGTCAAGCTTGGAGGTGGCGGCCATCCGGATCACGTCCGGGGCCAGCTCCGCCGGAGCGCTGCTCTGCCGGCGCGGGTCCTTTCAGATGGCTTTGCGATCAAGGGCTCAGTTGGTCGGTCCACTGCGGCTGGCAAGCGCGTCGATGACCGGCGGAGCCGAGCCGACGCCGGTGGCCCGGTTGACGAGAATCGTCACCACCCATAGCGCCACGCCGATGGCGAGCAGGATCCCGGCGATCCTGTATTGCACCGGATCGCGGCCGGTCCACGGCCCTGCCAGGAACGCGCAGGCGAGCGCGCCGAGGATCGCGACGAAAGTCGGCGTGCGGAAATGCGCGTGTCCGACCGGGTCGCGGCGCAGCACCAGCACGGCGACGTTGACCACGGTGAAGACGCACAGGAGCAGGAGGGCGGTGGTGCCGCCGAGCGCCGGCACCCCGCCGACGAAGGTGATCAGCCCGAACGCCAGAAGCGTGGTGAAGGCGATGGCGACGTAGGGCGTGCGCCGCGTCGGATGCACGTGGCCGAGCGGCCGCGGCAGCACGCCCTCGCGGCTCATGCCGTAGACCAGCCGGCTCGCCATCAGCATGTTGATGAGGGCGCTGTTGGCGACCGCGAACATGGTGATGAAGCCGAAGATGGCGATCGGGAAGTTCGGCGCGCCCGCCTGGACGACCTTGAGCAGCGGCGTCTCGCCCTCGCCGAGCTGCTCGGCCGGCACGAGCGTGATCGCCGAGATCGACACCAGGACGTAGATGAGGCCTGTGATGAGGAGGCCCGCGAGCAGCACTTTCGGGAAGTGCCGGACCGGATTCCTGCATTCCTCCGCCATGTTCACCGAATCCTCGAACCCGACCATGGCGAAGAAGGCGAGCGTGGTCGCGGCGGTGACCGACCAGAAAACGCTGCGGTCGCCGGTGTCGAACGTGGTCACGCGCGAGACGTCGCCCTGCCCGAGCGCGATCGCCCAGAGGCCGATGAAGATGACGATGAGGAGCCCGGTCAGCTCGACGCAGGTCAGCACCACGTTCGCCTTCACGCTCTCGGCGACGCCGCGGAAGTTGACCGCGGCGACCAGCGCCATGAAGGCGAGCCCGATGACGGTGATGCCGATGCCGCCCGCGAGATCCAGGCCGAAGGCGTGCGACAGGTTGGCGGCGAAGGCCCGCGATGCCGTCGATGCCGAGGTGATGCCCGAGCACATGACCGCGAAGGCGACGATGAAGGTCAGGAAATGAATGCCGAAGGCGCGGTGCGTGTACAGCGCCGCGCCGGCGGCCTTCGGGTATTTGGTGACGAGCTCCAGGTAGCTGAAGGCGGTCATCAGGGCGACGACGAAGGCGACGACGAAAGGCAGCCAGACGACGCCGCCGACCTGCTTCGCGACTTGCCCCGTCAGCGCGTAGATGCCGGTGCCGAGAATGTCGCCGACGATGAAGAGGAGCAGCAGCCAGGGGCCCATGACCCGGTGCAGGCTCGGTTCGGCAGTCAGGACGGGCCGATCGCCCGTGTGAGCGAGGGTGGCGGTCATGCGCGTTTCCCACCGCAAGACTGTTCCGAGAATGGGGCGCTTCGTCTTGCGCTGTCAAACGCTTGAGCCGCAAGCAGAGGAACAACCACTGAAGAGTCGAGGGAGTGTCGGGCCAGCCGATGCCGCGCGCCTGCCGCCGAACGATGGCGGCGCGCTGTCGCGGGCATCACTCGGGCCGACCGTCACGCCAATTCTGGTTGGAATTCGTCCAGGGCATCGACGCCATGCGCGGCGAGCGGCGCTGGGCGTAGAAGAACGAGGGGCGCGGCGCCGCCGCCCATCGCGCCACGCGAGCGGGAGGCGCGGCGAGGCGCCGGTTGCGGAGCCGGGCCGTCCGGGGGCTTTCACGCGGCGGCGCCGCCGAAGCCTGACGGGCTTGCGCCGGCTTGCGGATCGCCTCGCTGGCGGCCGTCGGCAGCGAACCCGTGTGGGGCGGGTCGGGCGGCTCGGTGGTCGCGAGAGCTGCCGGCGCGGCCCCTGGCGCGTCCGGCGGCAGGCCGGAATCAGGCGCGGCCTGGACGGGTGAGACGGGCGCCGGACGCGCCGCCTGCGCATGCCCCGTGATGCACTCGGGCGTGATCTTCGGCCACGTCTGGTCCGCGCAGGATCGTGGCGCGGTCACCGGGCGTTGCTCGGACGCGAACGGCACGCCGCGGCCGCGCGCGACCGGCTTGCCGACATCCTCGTGGCGTTGCGTGGTCCACGCCGTCACGCTGCGGTGGTTCAGCTGCGACAGCGCATGCAGCCCGTAGAGGACGGCAGCGAAAACCGCGAGCTTCGCGGCAAGCAGGGCAATCCACTTCATGGTGCAATCCGATCAACGGCCTGCCGCGCCCGGGCGGCAAGCCCCGATTGCCGCCGCAGCGGCGCGCCCGACGAAGTCGATACTCCGAATCTCAACGGGCGTCGGACTCTCGGTGTCCGATGAGAGAACGCTTGCGATTGCAGCCCCGATCGGACGCAGCATACGCCTTCGCCGCTTCACGACCAAGAACCAGAGTGCGCTCGCCGGTCACGGTTGCGCGACATCGGCGCCGCGCGACAGTCGACCTCCTCCCGAGCGACGTGAAAGAGCGGGGCAAGTCGATGGAGCCGCCGTTACGCCGCGGGCCGGCGCCGACCCGCTTGCGAGGGCCCTCGGGCGGCAATAGACAGCATGACCATGGACAGGCCCTGAGGCCCGGCGCAGGCGCTGGAAGCTCGTGGAGGAACAATGGTTTCGGACAAAGGACCTTGGCTGCGGGCGGCAATCGCCGGCGGCGCCTTGCTTGCGAGCCTCGCCGCCGCCGTGGCGGCCGACAAGGTGTCGGTCGGCATCACCAACGCCAGCACCGACATCGGGCTCTTCATCGCCGACGCCAAAGGCTACTTCAAGCAGGAAGGGATCGACGTCTCCTTCACGCCTTTCGACTCGGCGGCGCGCATGATCGCGCCGCTCGGCGCGGGCCAGCTCGACGTCGGCGGCGGCGCCGCGTCGTCGGGCCTCTACAACGCGGTCGAACGCGGCATCAACCTGAAGATCGTCGCCGACAAAGGCCGCAACGCGCCGGGCTACGCCTTCCAGTCCTTCATGGTGCGCAAGGCCCTGTTCGACAAGGGCGAGATCAAGAGCCTGAAGGACCTGAAGGGGCGCAAGGTGGCGATCGTGGCGCCGGCATCGAGCGACGCCTCGGTGCTCAACGAAGCCTTGAAGAGCGTCGGCCTCGCCTTCAACGACGTGGAGAAGGTGTTTCTGGGCTTCCCGCAGCAGCTGCCGGCATTCCAGAACGGCGCCATCGACGGCGCCATCACCACCGAGCCGACCGTCAGCGCCATGATCAAGACCGGCGCCGCCGTGCGCCTCACGGGCAACGACGCCTTCTATCCCAACCACCAGACGGCGGTGATCCTCTATGGCGGCGAATTCGCGACCAAGCGCGCCGAGGTCGGCAAGCGTTTCATGAAAGCCTATGTGCGGGCGCTGCGCGACTACGCCGACGCCCTGAAGGAGGGGCGTCTCGCCGGCAAGGGCGCCGACGAGATCGTCGCCATCATGGCCAGATATTCCAACATCAAGGATCCGGAGACCATCCGCGGGATGACGCCGCACGGGGCCGACCCGAATGGCGGCCTCAACGTCGACAGCCTCAAGAAGGACTGGGAGTTCTTCCGCGCCGACGGACAGGTGAAGGGCAACGTCACGGTCGAGCAGGTGCTCGACAGGTCTTTCGTCGAAGCGGCCCTCAAGGAGCTCGGGCCCTACAAGCCGGCGGGCCGGTAGGCGTATGGCGGAGGCCGCGCGCCCGCTCGCGCCGAACGCCGCAGAGGCTGCTCCCGCGATCCGCATCCGCGGCCTCGCCAAGACGTTCGGCGACTTCGTCGCGCTGGATCACCTCTCGCTCGATATCGGGCGCGGCGAGTTCTTCGTCGTCGTCGGCCCGTCCGGCTGCGGCAAGACCACCCTGCTGCGCATCCTCGCCGGCCTCGAGACGCCGAGCTCCGGCACCATGGAGATCGAGAAGCCGGCCGGCTCCGACCGGCCGCTCAACTCGATGGTCTTCCAGGGCGACTCGATCTTTCCGTGGATGACCGTGTGGGACAACGCCGCCTACGGCCTGCGCATGCGCGGCGTGCCCAGGAAGATCATCAAGGACGTCGTCGGCCATTATCTCGACCGCACCGGCATGACGAAATTCGCCGGGCATTATCCGCACCAGCTGTCCGGAGGCATGCGCCAGCGCGTGTCGATCGCGCGCGCTTTCGCCAACGACCCCGAGATCCTGCTGATGGACGAGCCGTTCTCGGCGCTCGACGCGCAGAACAAGCTGCTCCTGCAGGAGGAGCTTCTGCGCATCTGGGAGGAGCACAAGAAGACCGTGCTGTTCATCACGCACAGCGTCGACGAGGCCGTCATCCTGGGCGACCGCATCATGGTCATGACCGCCCATCCGGGAAGGGTGAAGGCGCTCGTGCCGGTGACGCTGCCGCGGCCGCGCAACGTCATGGCCCTGCAAACCGAGCCCGAATTCGGGCGCCTCGTGCATCGCATCTGGTCGGACCTGCGCGACGAGGTGCAGCGGGCGCGCGAGCAGGACGAGAGGGGCCTCGCGTCATGAGCAGCGACGCGGTCACGACGCCCGTCACCAGTCGCCGGCGTATGAGCGAGCGCGGGCGCGACCGTCTGCTGAGCGTCGCCTCGCCGCTCGGGCTGCTCCTCCTGTGGGAGATCGGCGCCCGCACCGGCTTCGTCGACACGCGCTTCTTTCCGGCGCCGTCGAGCATCCTCGTCACGCTCTGGGCGATGCTTCGCTCGGGCGAATTGTGGCTGCATACCTCGACGAGCCTGGTGCGCCTGTTCTGGGGCTTCATCCTCGGCGGCGGGCCGGCGCTCGCGCTCGGCATCGTCATGGGGCTGTCGCGCCCCGTGCGCGCCCTGATCGAGCCGCTCATCGCCGCCACCTATCCGATCCCGAAAAGCTCGATCCTGCCGCTCGCCCTTCTGGTGTTCGGGCTGGGCGAGGCGTCGAAGATCTTCATGGTGGCGGTGGGCGTGTTCTTCCCGGTCGCCATCAACGCTACCGCCGGCGTCCTCGAGATCAACAAGATCTATCTCGACGTCGGCAGGAATTTCAGGGCGGGCCGCTGGAACACGTTCCGCACGATCGCCCTGCCGGGCGCGCTGCCGGTGATCATGACCGGCATCCGCCTCGGCATCGGCATGGGCCTGGTGCTGATCGCGGTGGCGGAAATGATCGGCGCCAAGAGCGGACTCGGCTACATGATCTGGAGCGCCTGGGAGACTTTTGCGGTCGAGCAGATGTATGTCGGCCTGTTCGTGATCGCCATTATCGGCTTCGCCGTCACCATCGCCCTGAACGAACTCGAGAAGCTTCTGGTGCCGTGGCGGCGGTGACGCGCGCGGGCCGGCTTTCGCCAAGACATAAGTGCCGCAGGCAGCAAAAACCCCGCCGAAGCGGGGCCTGCGCCGATCTCCAGCTCCCGCTACATGCGCGGTAAGCATCGTCTCGGAGGAAAGAACCTGCTGCTCCAGGCCGCCGCGCGCGCCTGCCAGTCCATCCGTGGTCAGAACACAAGCCGCGTGGCCGAGCAGGGCGGTGAACCGCGCCGGTCTTTCTGTCGGATAGATAGGGAGCCAGCGTGGGTTTTCAAGAGACCTGGCTGAAGCATCCGCCGGGCCAGGCCTCAACCGTGGCCGATACCTCGGTAAATGTGCCCACCGTCAAGGGTATCGTTGTGGACAAGGTGCCGTCACGTCTGGCGCGACTCTCGGCGTGTTCTGCGGTCTGTGAAGGCGGCCGCGGGACGCAGGCCGCTTCACAAGAGAGTGTTCGAGATCACCTTGGGGCGGGATCATCTTAATCTATGCAAATCCTTCCTTTTCGCAAAAGCCGATCCGGAACAAACGCCCGCCGGATGCCGTTCCCCACGGTCGTGGCAAGCGTCGCGGCCAGAGATAGGCGGCGGGTCTGTCAGGGGGCATCATGCGGCAGGGAGAGGTTTCGGGCCTGGAGCTCTGGGGCGGTGTGGAATGCACGGTCGCGCGCCTCGGCGATTCGTTCCGCGACCAGAGCATCGCGACGGGACACCGCGACCGCATCGAGGACCTCGATCGCATCGCCGAGCTGGGGATCACGTGCCTCCGCTACCCGGTCCTGTGGGAGACGATCGCGCATGACGGTCCGGATGCGGTGGACGAGACGCGCTGGAGCTGGCACGACGCGCGCCTGGCGCGGCTGCGCGACCTCGGCATCCGTGTCATCGCGACGTTGTGCCATCACGGCAGCGGGCCGGCCTGCACCAACCTGCTCGACCCCGGCTTCGCCGATGGCCTGGCCCGGCACGCGCAGGCGGTCGCGCAACGCTATCCGTGGATCGAGCTCTACACGCCCGTCAACGAGCCGCTGACGACGGCGCGCTTCAGCGCACTCTACGGCCACTGGTATCCGCACGTGAAAGACTACGGCGCGTTCCTGAGCGCCGCCGTCAACCAGTGCCGCGCGACCCTTCTGGCGATGCGCGCCATCAGGGCCGTCCGCAGCGATGCCCGGCTCGTGCAAACCGAGGACCTCGGCAAGACCTTCGCAACGCCACGGCTTGCCTATCAGGCCGAGCACGAGAACGCGCGCCGCTGGCTGACCTTCGATCTCCTGTGCGGACGCGTCGACCGCCAGCATCCGATGTGGGACTTCCTGACCGGCTGGGGCAATGTCCCGGAGCGCGACCTGGCGCTGCTCGGGCAAGGGGAGGGCAGCCCGGACATCATCGGCATCAACCATTACCTGACGAGCGACCGCTATCTCGATCACCGGCTGCCCTGGTACCCGGCGCAGCATCACGGCGGCAACGGGCGCGAGGCTTACGCCGACGTGGAAGCGGTGCGCGTCGATCTTCCCGAGCGCGAACTCGGGCCAGCAGCGCGGCTCGCGGAAGCCTGGGCACGCTACGGGATTCCGCTGGCGATCACCGAGGTGCATCATGGCTGCACCCGCGACGAACAGCTGCGCTGGCTCGACGAGGTGTGGCGCGGGGCGCTCACGGCACGGGCGAATGGCGCGGATGTTCGCGCCGTGACGATGTGGGCCTTGCTGGGCGCCGTGGACTGGAATTCGTTGTTGACGCGGAGCGACGGCATCTACGAGCCGGGCGCGTTCGACGCGCGGGCTCCGGTGCCGCGCCGCACCGCCCTCGGGACCGCGGCAGCTTCGCTGGCGACGGCAGGCCGGTTCGACCACCCCGTTCTGGACGGCCCGGGATGGTGGCGGCGGCCGTCCCGATTCTACCGGCCGCCTCTCGAGGCGAGCCTTGCGCGCCACCAGCCATCGTCCGCGCGGCGGCTGCTGATCACCGGCGCCACGGGCACGCTGGGCCGGGCCTTCGCGCGCGCTTGCGCGCACCGCGGCCTCGAGCACGTCCTGACGGGTCGCGGCGATCTCGACGCCGCCGACCCGGCCAGCGTCGAGGCGGCGCTGCGCCGCCACCGCCCCTGGGCGGTCGTCAACACGGCAGGTTATGTCAAGGTCGCGCAGGCGGCGCAGGAGCGCGAATGGTGCATGCGCGACAATGCGCGCGCCGCCGAGACGCTGGCGCTGGCCTGCGCGGCACAGAAAATTCCCCTCGTCACCTTCTCGAGCGATCTCGTCTTCGACGGTCAGCTCGGCCGTCCTTACGTGGAGACGGACCGGCCAAACCCCCGATGCGTCTACGGCGAGAGCAAGGTCCTCGCCGAGCGCGCCGTGGTCGCGAGCTGCCGCGACGCACTCGTCGTGCGCACGGCGGCCTTTTTCGGACCGTGGGACGCGTACAATTTCGCATTCGCCGCCTTGCAGGCGCTGGCGGCCGGCGATGCCTTCGAGGCAAGCGGCGATGTCGTATCGCCGACCTACATTCCCGACCTCGTCCACGTCGTGCTCGACCTCCTGATCGACGGCGCCTGCGGAACGTGGCACGTCAGCAGCGGGAGCGCCCTGTCATGGGCCGACTTCGCCCGCCAGGTGGCCGCGCGCGCCGGCTTCGACGCAGCCCGGGTGCGCGAGCGAACGGCGACGCAGGGGAGGCGCAACACGGCGCTCGCGTCCGATCGTAGCCTTCTGATGCCGCCGTTCGAAAGCGCGCTCGAGCGCTACCTGCGTGATTGCGAACTGCCCTGGCGCGGGCGACAGGAATTCGCGACGGCGGCGGAGTAGCAGGACTGTGCGGCGAAAAGGAACGCCGCAGGGTAGCTTATGTTGATGCGAGATTGCCGCGATTCGCCGATGGTCACTTCAGTCTGCGCTGGAGTATTTCGGTGACCTGTCGCGAAATCCGGACGATCGAGACCTGTGACGGTTGCGGTTTCCAGAACCATATTGTCGTTTGTTACAGCACCGATGCCAGCTCCGACCAGCCCGAGGCCGACTTCTGCCTCGGGTGCGGCGCCACGATCAAGGCCGAGATCTGCCTGGCCATATTCGTCGCCTCCAGCCCCGCGTCGCTGAACACGACGCTGGCCGCGTTCAAAAGCGGGCGGCTGTGCTCCTCGCTCAAACCACCTGCAGGCGTCAGGTAGGCAGGATCGTTCAGATTGAATCGATCCTGCATCGTCCGCTTGTCGCGTGATGCCGGATCAAGTGAGGCAGGCGTTTGCCGGATCATGCTCGGCCGGCGCACGCGCTTACGCGCGCGCCAGCCGTCGCCGCGGCTGCCACATGGGGCGGAGCAGCCGGTAGGCGAGAAGCGCCGCGACGATCGCCGCGTAGACCAGCGGCTCGGGCGGCCAGGACTTGACGAGCAGCACGAAGTGCACGGCGCCGGCGGCTGCCGCAAAATAGACCAGCTTGTGCAGCCGCGCCCAGCCGTGCGCGCCGAGGCGGCGGATCGAGGCGTTGTTGGAGGTGAGCGCCAGCGGCACGAGGACGAGAAAAGCCGCCATGCCGATGGTGATATACGGGCGCTTGACGATGTCGGCCCAGATGCGCGGCCAGTCGAGACCCTGGTCGAGCACGAGATACGTGGTGAGGTGCAGGGCAGCGTAGTAGAAGGCCAGGAGCCCGAGCGCCCGCCGGAAGCGGATCAGGTTGACGCCGAGCGTCTCGCGCAGCGGCGTCACGGTGAGGGTCGCGATCAGAAAGCGCAGCGCCCACAGGCCGAGGCTCTTTTCCAACACCTTGAGGGGGTCGGCTCCGAGCTGGTCCGTGACGCCAAGATAGAAATAGACGAGCGCCGGCACAAAGCCGACGACGTAGACAAGCCAGACGGGAACGCGCCGCAAGGCGTCGGAGATGGCGCGCCCGGCTCCCCCCGGCATCAGTAGAATTTCCGCAGGTCCATGCCGGCATAAAGGCTCGCCACCTGGTCGGCGTAGCCGTTGAACATCCGGGTCTCGCGTCGCTTGACGAACAGGCCGCCTTCGCCGATCCGGCGCTCGGTCGCCTGGCTCCAGCGCGGGTGGTCTACGTTCGGGTTCACGTTCGCGTAGAATCCGTATTCGCGCGGCGCCTGCTTGTTCCAGGAGGTGGGGGGCTCCTGCTCGACAAGGCTGATGCGGACGATCGACTTGATGCCCTTGAAGCCGTATTTCCACGGCACGACGAGGCGCAGCGGGGCGCCGTTCTGGTTCAACAGCGTCTCGCCGTAGAGCCCGACCGCCAGGATGGCGAGCGGGTGCATGGCCTCGTCGAGGCGCAGTCCCTCGACATAGGGCCAGTCGAGAACCTTGAGGAAGCTGCGCTGCCCGGGCATCTCGGCCGGGCGATGCAAGGTCTGGAACGCCACGTATCTGGCGCTTCCCAGCGGCTCGACGCGCTTGAGGATGTCGGCCAGCGGAAAGCCGACCCAGGGGATCACCATCGACCAGCCCTCGACGCAGCGCATGCGGTAGATGCGCTCCTCCAGGGCGACGGGCTTGATCAGGTCATCGAGCGCGTAATCGGCAGGCTTTGCGACGAGCCCGTCGATTTTGACCGTCCACGGCTTCGTGGTCAGGGTGTGCGCGTTGGCGGCGGGATCGTCCTTGTCGACGCCGAACTCGTAGTAGTTGTTGTAAGAGGTGACGTCCTTGAGGCTGGTCAGCTTCTCGTCGGTCGAGAAAGAGCTCTTGGCGGCGCTGAGCGCCGCCGCATCGGCGCCGTCCGGGAACAGGCTTGCCGCCCCCATGACACCCGCCGCCGCCAGCAGGGCGCGCCTGTTCAGGTATGTCTCCCGCGGCGTGATCTCGGAGCTGTGAAGATCCCGTGGCTTTCCGATGAGCATGCGTCAGTCCTCTGGCTCACGGAGAAGATACATCGGACACGGCCTTCCTTCGATGGCGATGACGGCAATGTGAGCATGAGGCCGCACGGTCCCGGCCGCCGAGGGGGGCGGCCGCGGGGCAAAACGGGCGCTTCTGGCCCACCTGCAACCTGCAGGATGTGCGCGCTGCAGAGCCGACATCCGTCCGGACGCGCAAGCGGCTCGTCGCCGGCGGCGCGGCGCGTAATCCTTGTCCCCCGTCTCAGCCATAAACCTTGGGCGGGCGCATGAAAAAGCCGAGCAGCGTCTGATAGACCATGAGGAAGTTCTTCTGCCTGAAGGACGAGTGAGCGACGCCTGGTGTTACGGTGATCTGCTTGTCGTTGTTCGGCAGGAGCTTGAAGAATTCGACCAGGTCATCGAGGCTGGCGATGCCGTCATGTTCGCCGCGCATGATGACGGTCGGGACGAGGATTGAGCGTGGATCGACGACGGGCAGGTTGACGCACATGTCGATGTAGGTGCCGTTTGGGACCGAGCTGTCCAGCTCCAGGCACTGCTCGATGAATGGTTGTATGAGCTCGTCGAGGCCGGTGCCCGGGAGATCGCGCTCGTAGATGCTGTTCAGGAAGGCGCGGTCGATCGGACGGCGGGTGGTCTCGCGCCACTTGGCGAGGTTCTTCGTGCGCTGCTCGAGCGTCGGGCTTCCCCGTCCGGTCCACACCATCGCGTCGAGCGCCAGGCGCCTGACCCGGTCCGGATGGCGCTGGGTGAACAAGGCGGCGCGCAGAGCGCCTGACGAAATGCCGTAAACGAGCAGCGGACCGGTGGCGCTCCGCGACATGATGTATTCGCTCGCGGCCGCAGCATCCTCCGCGCCCTCGTCGATCGTCGCCACAATGTCGGGCTCTTTCGAGGATCGTCCGTAGCCGCGGCAGTCGAAGCACCAGGTGTTGAAGCCACGCGAGGCGAACCAGTTCATCGGCGAGGCTTCCGGCCGGCCGGGGACCTGCAGATCGAAACCGGGAGTCGACGCCATCGACGAGCCGTGGACGAACAGGATGGTCCCGAGCGGCGCCGCATGCGGCGCCTTCTCCCACAGAAACAAGTGCTGCCGGCCCATCGGAATGGTGTGGCCTTTGCCTTCGAATGACTTCGCCTCATGCAGGTCCATACGCTTGTCCTTGTCGTTTCTTGCACCGTCCGAGAGCGATCGATTCAGCTCGAACCGGCGCCGCGCCAATCGCTTTCGGGTCGCCTTGGCCGCGCCGATCCATGGCGCAGGCGGCAGGATTATGCAATGTAGCTTCCCGTCGACATGACGCGTCCAGCGCACGACAACGCGTCGTTGCGGAGTGCTTTCGAGACCGCAGGCGCGAGGGGAGCGAGAAGGTGTCTATGGCGGGCCGGCTGCTTGTGGCGGCGCTTGCATCGATGGCGGCGGCCGAGGCCGACCAGATCGCAGAGTTCTACAAGGACAAGCAGCTTCAGATCATCGTGCGTTCATCGCCCGGCGGCAGCGACGATCAATATTCGCGGCTGGTCGCCGCGCGTGCCTTCGACCGCACCATGAAGGACTCGGCCTTCCTCGCCGATTGCGAACGGATCAAGGCGGAGATCAGTCCGACGAGCGGCGAGGAGATGCAACGGCTCGTAGCGGACATCGTCGATGCGCCCGCCAATGTCCGCGCGCGCGCCAAGCAGGCGATGAAGCTGAGGCCTGACGACGGCCAGGCCGCAAAGGGCCGAGCACGCGATCCGCAGTGACCGGAGCCAAGGCCGGCGCGCCAGCCGGCGGCGCTGCACGGTGCGTGCGGCTCAGGGACCTAGCCCGTCCTTGAGCTTCTGCACGTCCGGTCCGTCGAGTTCCTGACACTGCCCGACGATGCGCAGGACCTTTTTGCCGCCGATCTCTCCCTGGCCTTCGCCGGTCGATGCCCTCCTGGCTTCCTCGCAGCTGGCCAGATCGGGAAAAACCTGCGTGAGGACTTCCACGCGGGGATCGACGGTGGCCGGGTCGCCAGCGAGAACGGCGGCCAGGATGAGGAGGTATTTCATTATCAAGGTCTATCCGGACATCAGCAACACTTTCAAGGCGAGCCGCTGCCACAGCTCGATGCGGCGGCCGCTGTGCGGGCGGCGGAGGACCTGACACCGCAGCCTCCGCATCCGAATCCTGCCGCGACTCGTGAGGAATGAGTCGACGACGCGCGCGACGTCAGGGCAGCGACAACGCTTGCCTCAGCTCGCACAACAGGCTGTTGCCGATTGTCCGACACCACCTGCGAATGGCGCAGAAGATGGCCGCGGTAAAAGTTGACGACGCATCGACGGCTCGCCTGACGCGGCCGCTGCCGCCTCAGGCGTGCGCAGAAGCGCCGTAGCGGCGCGCAGCCTCGAGCGTCAGGCCTTTTCCGACTGACCCGAACGTGTCGCCGTCGACCACCTTTGCCCGTGGCGCCGCGGCCATGACCGCGGCCCGCACATGCGGGATCCGGGTCGAGCCGCCGGTGAGGAACAGGGCGTCGATCCGGTCGGCGGACAACGCCGCCTGGCGCAGGCACAGGCCGATCTGCGCGGCGATGCGTCGGGCGAGCTCGCGGGTGAACGAGGCAAGCTCCTGCCGTTCGAGCCGCACGTCGAGCTCGGGCTCGATCCAGCCGAGCCCGACATTGGCGCGCGGCTCCGCCGAAAGGCTGATCTTGGCGTCCTCGACCTCCATGGCGAGCGTGTGGCCGCGTTCCGTCTCGACCACGCGCAGCAGCCTCTCGATCAGCCGAGGCTGTGCCGCCTCGCGGCGCACCTCCTGAAGCTCGCGATGGATGCGCCTATTGTAGAGCCGGTTGATGCTCGACCACGTGGCAAGCTCATGGAAGTAGTTGGACGGGACGTCGAGGCCCGGGCGCCTCATGGCGCTGCGGTAGCCGAGAAGCGGCATGATCGTGCCCAGGCTGAGCTGGCGGTCGAAGTCGGTGCCGCCGATGCGCACGCCGCCATTGGCGAGAATGTCGCCCGACCGCTCGTCGAGGCGATGGCGCTCCGGGCCAAGCCTGACGATGGAAAAATCGGAGGTGCCGCCGCCGATATCGGCGATCAGCGCCATCTCCTCCGCCCCGATCTGCCGCTCGTAGTCGAGCGCGGCCGCGATCGGCTCGAACTGAAACGAGACCTCACGAAAGCCAACGATGCGAGCAATCTCCCGCAGCGTGGCTTCGGCGCTCCGATCACCCTCGGGATCGCCGTCGACGAAGTGCACGGGGCGGCCGTGCACGACCGATGCGAGTTCCCGGCCCGCTTGCGCTTCCGCCCGACGCTTCACGGCGGCGACGTAACGGGCGATGACCTCGCGAAACGGCAGGCGCAAGCGGCCGACCTGCGTCTCCTCGTCGACGAGCGAGCTGCCGAGGACCGATTTCAGGCCGCGCAGGAGCCGTCCCGGGAGGCCCTCGACATACGCCTCGATCGCCGCACGCCCGATGCGGGCCTCGCTGCTCGGGCTGAAGAACACGGCGCTCGGGATGGTGACCTCGTCGCCTTCCAGGGCAACCAGCGTCGGGATATCGCCGCGCAAAATACCGAGGGTCGTGTTGGACGTGCCGAAATCGAGGCCGCAGGCTGCCACAAACATCTCCACAAGGGCTTGGTCACAGAACGGGGCTCTCTTAGAGCCGTTTCCACTTACGTGGAATCGGCTCTCGCATTTTCATAGACGCATTTTCCTCGGCGAAGCGGACTTACTCCGGATCACGTCCGGGCAGGCATTCGCCGGAAGATGCTCTGGCCGAAGTGATCCCAGACCGCGTCTGCGCAAGCGCGGAAGACAGGCGTGCCCGCGCGCCGCACCGGGCCAAGCGAACGGCGGTTGACCCGGAGCGCAGGTCGGGCATGCTCAAGTGTCGCGATCAGCATCCGATGAACATCGCCCATTGGCTCGAGCGGGCCGGCAAGTCCCATGCGCAATTGCCCGCCGTCATGTGCGGGACTCGCATCGTGTCCGACTACGGGCGATTCGCACGCCGGTCCGCAGCGCTGGCGAGCGGTCTCGCCCGGATGGGTCTCGCCCCGGGCGAGCGCGTCGCCATCGTCGCGCACAATTGTCCCGAATATCTGGAGGTCCTGTTCGGCGCGTGGTGGGGAGGCTTTGCGGCCGTCCCCGTGAACGCCAAGCTGCATGCGTCCGAGATCGCGTGGATTGTCGAGCACGCGGACGCGCGGGTCGCCTTCGCGTCTGCGGATCTCGCTGCCGCGCTGCCGGATCGCGCGCTCACGCAGCTCAGCACGCTGGGCTCGGCGGCATACGAGCGAATGGCCTCCGGTAAAGGCGGCCCACCCGTGCGGCGTCATCCCCACGACCTCGCCTGGCTGTTCTACACCTCCGGCACCACGGGCCGGCCCAAGGGTGCGATGCTCAGCCACCGCAACCTGACGGCCATGAGCCTGGCCTACCTGTCGGACGTTGATCCGACCAAGCCGGGCGACGCGCTCTTCCATGCGGCGCCCATGAGCCACGGCTCCGGGCTTTACAGCATGGCGCATGTGTGCCGCATGGCCGTCAACGCCGTCCCCGAGTCGGGCGGCTTCGAGCCGGGCGAGGTGCTGCGATCCTTTCGGCAGGCCCCGCGCATGTCGATGTTCGCGGCGCCGACCATGGTGCGGCGGCTGGTCGACTGCCCGGACGAGGCCGATCCGGCGGCGATCCGCACCATCGTCTGGGGCGGGGCGCCCATGCACGTCGCCGACGTACTGCGCGCGCTCGATCGCTTCGGCCCGTGCCTCGCCCAGATCTATGGACAGGGCGAGACGCCGATGACCACAACCGTGCTGTCGAAAGCGGATATCGCCGACCGCCGCCACCCGCGCTGGCGCGAACGTCTCGGTTCGGCGGGCATCGCCAACTCGATGGCCGAGGTGCGCGTCGTCGACCAGGAGGATCGCGACATGCCCGTCGGCGAGCCGGGCGAGGTGCTGGTGCGCGGCGATACCGTCATGGCGGGCTACTGGAACAACCCGGAGGCCACGGCTGCGGCCCTGAAGGGCGGATGGCTGCACACCGGCGACATCGGTGCGTTCGACGACGACGAATACCTCACCCTGAAGGACCGCTCCAAGGATCTCATCATTTCAGGCGGCTCCAACATCTATCCGCGCGAAGTCGAGGAGGTGCTGCTGGCGCATGGCAGGGTGCGCGAGGTCTCCGTCATCGGACGGCGCGACGCCGACTGGGGTGAGGTGGTGGTCGCTTATGTGGTCGGCGAGG
>DATBIR010000126.1:0-2587 GCA_036556825.1 Beijerinckiaceae bacterium | reverse complement strand
CGCGTGCGCGAGGCCGGCCGGTCCGCCTCGAAGGCGCCCGACAAAACCAGCTGGCGATAATCGTCCATGTCGCCGTCGAAGGCTTTGACGCCGCCGCCGGCGACCAGCCACAGCCGCTCGGCGCAGGCCTCGATCAGGAAGCGGTCGTGGCTCACCAGGATCACGGCGCCCTCGTAGTCGTTGATCGCCTCCATCAGGGCCGCCCGGCTGTCGATGTCGAGATGGTTGGTCGGCTCGTCGAGGATCAGGAGGTGCGGGCCGTTGAAGGCCGCGAGCCCCATCAGGAGCCGCGCCTTCTCGCCGCCGGACAGGGCCGAGACGGGCGTCTCGGCTTTCGCGCCGGGGAAGCCGAGGCGTCCGCAGCGGGCGCGGATTTTCGCCTCCGGAACGTCCGGCATGCGCGCCGCCACGTGGGCGAAGGCGCTGGCGCCCGGCTTGAGCTCGTCGAGCTGGTGCTGCGCGAAATAGGCCGCGTCGAGCTTGACCGACTTGCGGATCTCGCCCTTGAGCGGGTCGAGCCGCCCGCCGATCAGCTTGCAGAAGGTCGACTTGCCGTTGCCGTTGGCGCCGAGCAGGGCGATGCGGTCGTCCGGCAGGATGCTCAGATTCAGGCGGTCGAGCACGACCTTGCCGTCATAGCCGGCGGCGACATTGTCGATGGCGATGAGGGGAGGGGCGAGCGGCCGGGCCGGGCTCGGCAGATCGAAGGCGAGGGTCTCGTCGGCGACGATGGCGGCGATCGGCTCGAGCCTGGCGAGCCGCTTCAGCCGCGACTGCGCCTGGCGCGCCTTCGAGGCCTTGGCCCGGAACCGGTCGACGAAAGCCTGCAGGTGTTTGCGTTCCGCGTCCTGCTTGACCTGCAGCTTGGCTTCCAGCGCCTGTTTCTCGGCCAGCTGCCGGGCGAACAAGGTGTAGCCGCCGCGGTAGAGCGTCAGCCGGCCGCGGTCGAGATGCAGGACGTGGTCGACCGCGGTGTCGAGGAGGTCGCGGTCGTGGCTGATCACCAGGACCGTATGCGGATAGCGGGCGAGATAATCGTAGAGCCAGAGCGTGCCTTCGAGGTCGAGGTAATTGGTCGGCTCGTCGAGGAGCAGGATGTCGGGCTCGGCGAACAGCACTGCGGCGAGGGCCACGCGCATGCGCCACCCGCCGGAGAAGGACGAGCAGGGTCGCTGCTGCGCCTCGGCGTCGAAGCCGAGCCCGTGCAGGATGGCGGCGGCGCGCGCCGGCGCCGCATGGGCGCCGATATCAGCAAGGCGGGTCTCGATCTCGGCGCGGCGCAGGCCTTCCGCGGCCTCGGCCTCGGCGAGAAGCGTCGTCCGTTCGGTGTCGGCGGCCAGCACGATATCGATCAGCCGTTCGGGGCCGCCGGGCGCCTCCTGGGCGACCGCTCCGACGCGGGCGGCGCGCGGCAGGGTGATGCTGCCGTCCTCGGGAGCGACCTCGCCCTGGACGATGCGGAACAGGGTCGTCTTGCCGGCGCCGTTGCGCCCGACCACGCCGACCCGCGCCCCGCTCGGCACCGCGAACGAGGCGCGATCGAAAATGACGCGCTCGCCGATCCGGTAAGTTAAATCGTTAACGTGCAACATGGCCCGCCTTGTGGCTTCTGGACGGCAGGGGTGCAAGGCGTGTTCACGGAAAATGCAAGTCTCGGCGCAGCTTGGCTTGACCTCTTGGCCCGGTTGCGTCGACATCGTGCCGGTGATCAGGGGTTTTCGGCCTTAGGGGTTTGATATGGCTCGTCTCTCGGGCATTCCGTTGCTGAAGGACGCCGGCGTCGATCTGTCCGGATTCGAGGGGCGCTCGCGCTGGCGCCGCTTCGAGCCGGACGAGATCCTCGTCGACTTCGACGATCTGTCGACCGACGTCTACTTCCTGCTCTCCGGCGAGGTCCGCATCCTGATCCGCACGCAGTCGGGCAAGGAGGTGATTCTCGGCGAGATGCGCGGCGGGCAGCTGTTCGGCGAGCTGGCGGCGATCGACGGCGTCAAGCGCTCGGCGAACGTGACGGCGCTGACGCGTGGTGAGGTCTGCATCATGTCGGCGGCCGTGTTCCGCGAGCTGATCCTCGCCGCGCCCGCGGTCACCGACCGGCTGTTGCGGCTTCTTGCCGGCCGCGTGCGCGAGCTCAATGCGCGGCTCATGGAGCAGGCCGTGCTCGATTTGCGCCACCGGCTCTATTCCGAGCTCCTGCGCCTGTCCGTGCCGCGCCCCGGGCATGGCAGCGAGCGCGTCATCACGCCGCCGCCCTTCCACCATGTAATGGCGGCGCGAATCGGCTGCCGGCGCGAGCAGATCACGCGCGAATTCACGTCGATGACGCAGGAGGAGCTGGTGGAGCGCACGCGCGGCGCGCTGGTGATCAAGCGCCCCGAGATCCTCGAGGCGCGCATTGCCGAAGCGATGCGGGAAGACGCCTGACGCGGGCGGATCGCTTCCATCCGAGGCGATCGCGCATCCGGAGTTGCGGCCTGAAGGAGCCTGCGCTAGAGCGGGTTGACTTCTCTTCGAGACGTCATCCCGCTCTAGCCTTTTGATGTGGCATGATCTTTTCCCGAAAAGCGGTGCCCACTTTTCGGGATCA
>DATBIR010000125.1:0-9651 GCA_036556825.1 Beijerinckiaceae bacterium | reverse complement strand
CGCATCCCTTCGTCACCGTCGACACCGAATTCATGCGCGAAACCACGTATTATCCGAAGCTGTGCCTGATCCAGATGGCGGGCCCGGGTGAGGGTTTCCTGATCGATCCTCTCGCACCGGGCCTCGATCTCGCACCTTTTCTGGCCCTGATGGCCGACGAGCGCGTCACCAAGGTCTTTCATTCGGCGCGCCAGGATCTCGAGATCATCTGGAACATGGGCCGGCTGGTGCCGCACCCGCTGTTCGACTCACAGGTCGCCGCCATGGTGTGCGGCTATGGCGATTCGGTCTCGTACGAGCAGCTCGTCAACGACATCGCCAAGGCGCGGATCGACAAGTCGTCGCGGTTCACGGACTGGTCGCGGCGTCCCCTTAGCGATGCCCAGCTCACCTACGCCCTGTCCGACGTGACCCACCTGGTGACCGTCTACGAGGCCCTGAAGGCCGAGCTCGAACGCACCAACCGGTCGGGCTGGCTGGACGAGGAGATGGCCATTCTCACCTCGCCCGACACCTACCGGGCCGATCCCGCCAACGCCTGGCAGCGCCTGTCGGGGCGCATGCGCAAGGCCCGCGAAATCGCCGTCCTGATGGAAGTTGCCGCCTGGCGCGAGCAGGAGGCGCAAAGCCGCGACGTCCCGCGCAATCGCGTGCTCAAGGACGAGGCGGTGATCGACGTCGCGGTCTCGGCGCCGCGCAGCGTCGAAGCGCTCGGCCGTCTGCGCACGATCCCGAACGGTTTCGAGCGCTCCAAGACGGCGGGCGAGATCCTCGCCGCAGTGGAGCGCGGCCTGGCGCGAGACCCCAAGAGCGTTCCCGTGACGCAGCGGCAGCGTCACCGCCCCGGCAACGGCGCCGTGGTCGAGCTCTTGAAGGTGCTGCTCAAGGCCGTCGCCGAGCAGGAGCGGGTCGCCCCGAAGATCATCGCCACCGTCGACGAGCTCGAGGCCATCGCCGAGGACGACGAGGCGACGGTGCCGCCGCTCAAGGGCTGGCGCCGCGGCCTGTTCGGCGACAAGGCGCTCGCGCTCAAGGCCGGTCGCCTCGGGCTGTCGGTCAAGAAAGGCAAGGTCGTCGTCGAATCGCTCGGCGAGTGAGCAGCGTCGCCACCGCCTTGTTGTTCAGCCCCGGATGTTAGCCGATACTTCTTCGGAGACCTGATCGACGCCTTGTGCACGCAATGCTGATTCCAGCAGTGTCGTCACCGGCCTTGTGCCGGTGATCTCGATTGGAAGGGCGCCTCGTTTCCGATCGGGATGGCCCATGACAACGTTACGGTTCCCGCGATTCACGCCACCTCGATGCGCGGATCGAGGTCGACGAGCTTGGCCAGCTGGCGCATGCGGTTGACGAGGCGCTCGTTGGCGAGAGGCTGCATGCCGGCCGGCAAGCGCAGGACGACCTCGCCGTCGTTCGCGACGAGCGGGGCCCGCGGCAGCACGCCTTCCATGGCGACCGAGATCGGATAGGCGACCCGCATCAGCGCGCTGAGGAGGCGCGCCCGGGCGACGAGATGCGTGCCGGCGAGCGCGCGCAGGCGCGGGCTGATGTTGTCGAGCGACAGGCCTTCGTGACGGAAGAAGATCGATAACGCGAGGTAGGCGCGCCCCGGGTGATCAACCCCGACCAACGCCGACTGGGCAATCAGGTTGACGCTCTGTTCGCCGCGATAGTCGGGATGGGCGCGCCAGCCGATGTCGGCCAGCAGGCAGGCCGCGTGGCGGAGCCGCCGCTCGGTCTCGGTCTCCTCGATATCCAGGGACTCGACGAAACGGTCGGTCCAGTCGCGCAGCTCCTCGCAATGCTGCGGCGAGCGCGAGCGCAGGAGGTTGATCTCGCTCGCCGCGACGAGCAGCGGGTCGAGCTCCCGCGCTTCCCCGCTCAGCTGCTCGAACAGAACGCCTTCGCGCACGCCGAGGGCGGAGATCACGATCTCCCTGGGCGCGCCCGCCCGAATGATCTCTTCGAGCACCAGCGCCCCGTAGGCGAGGAGCGGCCGACGGGCTTCGGCGATGCTCTCGATGTCCTTGAGGGAGTCGGTATCCGCGCGCTCGACCAGGCGCAGGAAATCGAGGCCGTCCTTCGGATCGATGACATAGCCGTGCATCACGCGCAGCGGATGGTTGCGCTCCGCCTGGTGGAGCCGCGCCAGCGCGCGCCAGGTTCCCCCGACCGCGTAGAAGGTGCGCCCTTCGAGCTCGGCGAGTTGGGGTGCGCGGTCGAGCGCCTCGCGCGCGATGCGTTGCGCCTTCTTGGGCGACCCGCCGCTGAGATCCTGGAGGGCCAGTCCGCCGAGCGGCAGCGTGATTCCTTCGCCAAGATCGCTTCCGACGACGTTGGTCAGCTCCAGGCTGCCGCCGCCGAGGTCGCCCACGACTCCGTCAGGATGATGAAAACCCGAGATGACCCCGAGCGCGGAAAGCTGCGCTTCGCGCGCCCCCGAGAGAAGCTCGATCGGCTGGCCGATCGCCTCCGCGGCGGCGTCGAGAAAAGCCGGGCCGTTGGCGGCGTCGCGCGCGGCCGCTGTCGCCAGGACCGTCACCTCGCGCGCATGCATGGTCTCGCACAGCACCCGGAAGCGGGCGAGCGCCTTGAGGGCGCGCGCGACCGCCTCGTC
The DNA here is from genome assembly GCA_036556825.1 of Beijerinckiaceae bacterium. Lineage (GTDB taxonomy): Bacteria > Pseudomonadota > Alphaproteobacteria > Rhizobiales > Beijerinckiaceae > JAJKJG01. The sequence continues at coordinate 7,034 of DATBIR010000125.1, read as the reverse complement.
GTCGAGGCGGCCGGTGGTCGCCACGTGCCGGCCCAGCCCGCACAGCACCTTCTCGTTGTACAGCGGGGTCGGAGCCCGCGTCGGCCCCTCGTAGGCGACGAGACGCACCGAGTTCGAGCCGATGTCGATGATCGCGACGGGACGCCCGACCTTGAGGCGGCCGGGCGCCGCCTCGAGCAGCGCATCATGCCGATCGTCGGCTGCTGCGGCTCGCGAGGGATCGGGGGCTCGACGTCTTGACGGATTTTCCACGGCCCGACAGGCTCGGATTGGTCATGAAATACTGATGCGCATTGAACGGTTCCTCGCCGTCGGCGGGGACAATGCGCTCGCTCGCGCCGGAGGGTAATACTCTCCAACTCTGCTGATTGTCGAGCAGATTGGCCATCATGATCTGGTCGAGAACCTGCTGGTGCACAGTGGTGGTGAGGATCGGCAGCAGCGCCTCGACGCGACGGTCGAGATTGCGCTGCATCATGTCGGCCGAGGAGATGTAGACATGCGCCTTGGGGTGCGGCAGCCCGTGGCCGTTGCCGAAGGCGTAGATGCGGCTGTGCTCGAGGAAGCGCCCGACGATCGACTTGACCCGGATATTGTCGGACAGCCCTGGAATCCCCGGGCGCAGGCAGCAGATGCCGCGGACGATGAGATCGACCTGCACGCCGGCGGCGCTGGCGTCATAGAGCGCGTCGATGATGTCGGGGTCGACCAGGGCGTTGCACTTGCCCCAGATCGCGGCCGGACGGCCCGCCTTGGCGTGGGCGATCTCCTCCTCGATATGCTTGAGCATGCGCTTGCGCAGCGTGACGGGCGAGACCGCCACACGCTCGAGCTCGGCCGGCTCGGCATAGCCGGTGATGAAGTTGAAGATCCGCGACACGTCGCGGGCGATGCCGGCGTCGGCCGTGAAGAAGGACAGGTCCGTGTAGATGCGCGCCGTGACCGGGTGGTAGTTGCCGGTGCCGGCGTGGCAGTAGGTGATGAGCTGCCCGCCCTCGCGGCGCACCACCAGCGACAGCTTGGCATGCGTCTTCAGCTCGATGAAGCCGAACACCACCTGGGCGCCGGCCCGCTCGAGGTCCCGCGCCCAGCGGATGTTGGCCTCCTCGTCGAAACGCGCCTTCAGCTCGACCAGGGCCGTGACGGACTTGCCGGCCTCGGCCGCTTCCATCAGGGCCCTGACGATCGGCGAGTCGGACGAGGTGCGGTAGAGCGTCTGCTTGATGGCGACGACGTTCGGATCGCGCGCCGCCTGCTGCAGGAACTGCACGACCGCATCGAACGACTCGTAGGGGTGATGGACGATGATGTCCTTGGCCCGGATGGCCGCGAAGCAATCGCCGCCGTGCTCGCGGATGCGTTCCGGAAAGCGCGGATTGTAAGGCTTGAATTTCAGGTCGCGCCGGTCCAGCGCGACGAGCTGGCTCAGCTCGTTCACGGCGAGCATGCCGTCGACGACGAACAACTCGTCGAAGGCGATCTCGAGCTCTTCCGCCACGAAATGGCGGAGATCCTCGTCCATCCTGGCCTCGACCTCGAGACGGATGACGGTGCCGCGCCGGCGCCGCTTGAGAGCCGTCTCGAACAGGCGCACGAGATCCTCGGCCTCCTCCTCGACCTCGATGTCGGAGTCGCGGATGACCCGGAAGGATCCCTGGCCCTGCACCGTGTAGCCCGGGAACAGCCGGCTCGTGAACAGCACGATCACCTGCTCGAGGGCGATGAACCGCGCCGCGCCGGTCTCGGCGAAGTCGGGCAACCGGATGAAGCGCTCGGCCTTGTTCGGCAGGCGGATGAGCGCATTGAGCACGCGCCCGTCGGATTTCCGGAAAAGCTTCAGCGCAATCGAAAATCCCAGATTGGGGATGAACGGGAACGGATGCGCGGGATCGATCGCGAGCGGCGTCAGGATCGGGAAGATGTAGTGCAGGAAATGTTCCTCGAGCCACGTCGCCTCGGTCTTGGTGACGTCGGCGCCTTCGACGAGGATGATGCCCTCGTCGAACAGCTTGCCGCGCAGTTCGCGCCAGCGGCGCTGCTGGTCGGAGGCGAGCTTCGAGACCTCGGCCGAGATCCGGGCGAGCTGCTCCTGCGGCGACAGTCCATCCTGTGACGGCGTGGCCACGCCGGAACGCAATTGCCCGACCAGGCCGGCGACGCGGACCATGAAGAACTCGTCGAGGTTGTTGGCCGAGATCGAGAGGAAATTCAGCTGCTCGAGAAGCGGGTGACGGACGTTGGAGGCCTCTTCGAGAACGCGGCGGTTGAACTGCAGCCAGGACAGCTCGCGATTGACGAAGCGCTCCGGCCGGTGCCGCAGCGCCTGCCCGTCGGGCATGGCGCGATCCGTCTCCGGCTTCGGCGCCAGCTGCTCCAGGCTTTTGACGAGCGTGTCCTCGGGCGGCGGGCCTGGCCGCCCGGCCTTCTCCTCACGCTTTTCCGATGGACGCTCCAACATCATCTGGGCAGCATCTCTACAGGGTATTCGTGAACGTTATTTAATCATTGTCGTCGAATTGCGCCATTTGGCCGACCGTCTCGGCCGCCATGGCGCGGGTAATGCGGCGGCCGCGGCTTAACGCTTCCTTATCCAACATCGTCACGACCTCGGCCGCGCGGGCGAGGGAGCGCTCGATGCGGACGGCGAGGTAATCGACGACGCTCGTGTCGACCACGAGCTGGCGGTCAACGAACAGCTTGACGAGCACGGCCTTGAGCAGCGCCTCGTCGGGCGGATCCAGCGAAACGCTCGGCGCCAGACGCAGGCGCGACAGCAGGTCGGGCGTGGCGATGCCCCAGCTCTCGATCGGCCGCGCGCTGGTCAGCAGGACGAAGGCTCCCCGCTCGCGCGACAGATTCAGGAGGTGAAAAAGCGCGGCCTCGTCACGGCCCCCGCGATCGACATCCTCGATCACCAGGGTGCCGTTCGAGACGAGATGCGGCACCCGGTCGCCCGAGACTTCGAACGCGTCGATGGTCCAGGCGTGGGCCGTCGTGGCCCAGATTGCGGCGAGATGGCTCTTGCCGCTGCCTTCGGGACCGGTCAGGTGCAGGACCTTGTCCGGCCAGTCCGGCCAGCGCTCGATCAGCCCGTAGGCCCGGTCGTTGGACGGGCTCACGAGAAAATCCTCGCGCCCGTAACGCGGGTCGAGGGGCAGGTCGAAAACCAGCTGCTTGGGGGCGTCACGCATCGAGATCGAGCCGCGGCTGCGCGCCCTTGCCGCTGTCGTAGAGCGGACTTGCCAGATAGCGCTGCAGGGCGAAGCGCGCCAGCACGCCGGCAATCGCCGCCAGCGGCACCGCCAGCAGCAGCCCGACGAAGCCGAACAGCGAGCCGAAGGCGAGGAGCGCGAACATCAGCCAGACCGGGTGCAGCCCCACCGACGATCCAACCAGTTTGGGCGACAGGATGTTGCCCTCGACGAACTGGCCGACCACGAAGACGGCAAGGGTCGCCAGCACCATCGTCCAGTCCGGCCAGAACTGGACGAGCGCCACGCCCACGGACAGGACCAGCCCGGTCAGGGAGCCGACATAGGGGATGAAGCTGATGAGGCCGGCGGTCATCCCGATCAGCGCGCCGAAATTCAGGCCAAGCAGCGTCAGCGCGAGCGCATAGAAGGTGCCGAGGATCAGGCAGACGGCCGCCTGGCCGCGCACGAAGCCGGCGATGGCGACATCGATTTCGCGGGCCAGGCGCCGGATGGTGTCGCGATGCCGCACCGGCAGCCAGCTGTCGACCGTGGTGACCATGCGGTCCCAGTCGACCAGCAGATAGAAAGCGACGACGGGCGTCACGACGAGCAGCGCGAAGACGCTGATGATCGCCTGTCCGCCGGCCCACAGGGACTGCGCGAAGCGGCCGAGCCAGGCAGCCCCCTGCCCGACCAGATTGCCGACCGAGCGCTGCATGTCGGGCAGCGCCTCCGGCCCGCCCAGCCGCTCGAGAAGCGGCCCGCCGCGCTCGGCGATCAGCATCTGGATGCGCGCCACGTAGCCCGGCAGCTTGTCGACGAAGCTGGCGAGCTGGTGCGCGACCAGCGGAACGACCAGCACGAGCGCCAGGACGAACAGCAGCACGAACAGGCTGAGGATCAGGATCGTCGCGCCGAGCCGGCCGAGCCCGAGCCTCTGCAGCCGGTCGGCCACCGGGTCGAGCAGATAGGCGAGCGCGATCCCGGCGACGAAGGGCAGCAGGATGTCGCGCAGCACGAACAGCGCCACCACGACCAGAAGCAGGGCCGCCACCCAAAAGCCGATCTGGCGCTGCACGCTCATCTGCGTTTCGCCCCGGCTGAATTCCTGCAGGATTGCGCGGACCGGAGCCTGCCGATCCGCGCAAACCTGCTCAGGCGCGACGGATTACGCGGCATGGCCGTTCCCGGTCATGTGTTTCATCCAGCGCGCGAGGTAGGCGCCGGCCGAGACGATGGTCAGGAGCGCCACGAGGATCATGCCGGCCCCGTAGAAGCCGTCCGCGTCGATGCCGAAGGCCTTGGTGCTGAGCACCAGGGCGGCGAAGGCGATCTGCGCCGCCGTGTTCATCTTGCTCACGAATAGCGGCTTGATCTCGACCGGCCGCCGCAGCAGCCACGAGACGATGATCGCCGAGACGATCATGACGTCGCGCGACACGACCGTGATGGCGAGCCAGGCAGGCAGCACGCCGACGACCGACAGGGTCACGTAGATCGAGACGAGCAGCGCCTTGTCGGCGAGGGCATCCATATAGGCGCCGAACTCGCTGCGCATGTTGAAGCGCCTGGCGATGAAGCCGTCGATTGCGTCCGACAGCCCGGCGGCCACGAAGAGCAGGAAGGCGAGCGCCCAATTCTCCTGCCCGATCATGACGATGACCAGCGGGACGATGATCAGGCGGACGATGGTGATCAGATTGGGGATTGTCATCCGGGGCCGGACGGGCTCAGACCAGTGTGGGAATCGCCGCGGGTTGCTGCCAAGCCTTGCGCTTCGGCCAGCGGAGCTTTACTGCGCGCGCAAGGTCGAGGGAAGCCTTTCATGACCGCCGAGCGGGGCCAGGGACTGACTTATGCGCAGGCAGGTGTCGATATCGACGCCGGCAATGCCATGGTCGAGGCGATCAAGCCCCTGGTGCGGGCGACGCGCCGGCCGGGCGCCGATGCGGAGATCGGCGGGTTCGGCGGGCTGTTCGACCTCAAGGGCGCCGGCTTTCGCGACCCGATCCTGGTCGCCGCCAACGACGGTGTCGGCACCAAGGTCAAGATCGCGATCGACACCGGCCTGCACGACAGCATCGGCATCGATCTCGTGGCGATGTGCGTCAACGACATCGTCGTGCAGGGTGCCGAGCCCCTGTTTTTCCTCGACTATTTTGCCACCGGCAAGCTCACCCCGGATGTCGGCGTGAGCGTGGTCAAGGGCATCGCGGAAGGCTGCCGCGCGGCCGGCTGCGCCCTGATCGGCGGCGAAACGGCGGAAATGCCGGGCCTCTATGCGGCCGGGGATTACGATCTTGCCGGATTCGCCGTCGGCGCCGCGGAGCGTGGAACGCTGCTGCCGTCGCCCGATATCGGCCCCGGCGACGTGCTGCTCGGCCTCGCCTCCTCCGGCGTGCACTCGAACGGGTTTTCTCTGGTGCGCCGCATCGTCGCGACGAGCGGCCTCGGCTGGACGGAGCCGGCGCCCTTCGCGCCCGGACGCAGCCTCGGCGAAGCCCTGCTCGAGCCGACGCGCATCTACGTCAAGCCGCTCCTGGCGGCGATTCGCGCGACCCGCGCCGTCAAGGCGCTCGCCCATATCACCGGCGGCGGCTTCCCCGACAACATTCCGCGCGTGCTGCCCGACGGCGTCGCCGTGACGCTCGATCTCGGCGCCATCGCCGTGCCGCCGGTGTTCGGGTGGCTCGCCAGGACGGGCGGCGTCAGCGAAGCCGAGATGCTGCGCACTTTCAACTGCGGCATCGGTATGATCGCCGTCGTGGCGCGCGACAAGGCCGATGCGGTCGCCAGCATGCTGCGCGAGAGCGGCGAGGACGTCGCCGTGATCGGCGAAATCTCCGCCGGCCGCGACGGCGAGCGGGTGCGCTATTCCGGCGCGCTCAGGCTCTAGGGAAAATCAGGCATGGCCCGGCGCCGCATCGGCGTGCTGATCTCCGGCCGCGGATCGAATCTCGCGGCGCTGATCGAGGCTGCGCGGCAGCCGGACTTTCCGGCCGAGATCGTTCTCGTCGTCTCGAACCGGCCCGATGCCGCGGGGCTCGCCCGCGCCGGCGCGGCCGGCATCGCCACCGCGATGGTCGACCACAAGGACTTTTCCGATCGCCGCGCCTTCGAGGAGCAACTCGAGCGCACGCTCGCGGCAGGCGGCGTCGAGATCCTGTGCCTCGCCGGCTTCATGCGCATCTTCACGCCCTGGTTCGTCGAACGCTGGGTCGGCCGGATGCTCAACATCCACCCGTCCCTCCTGCCCGCCTTCCGCGGCGTCGACACGCACCGGCAGGCGCTGGCGGCCGGGGTGCTCATCCACGGCTGCACCGTGCATTTCGTGACGACCGATCTCGATGCCGGCCCGATCATCGCCCAGGCCGCCGTGCGCGTCGTGCCCGGCGACACCGAGGAGACGCTGGCGGCGCGCGTCCTCGCCGAAGAGCACCGGCTGTATCCGCTGGCGCTGCGGCTCGTCTGCGACGGCAAGGTCCGGCTCGACGGCGAGGTCGTGCATCACCGCATCACCTGGCAAGGCGACGAGGCGCTGCTGGCGCCACCGGCGGCGCCGCGCCGCACCTGATCGGGCGGGACGGCGCCATCCCATCGGCGCCCTTGGCCAGTCGTCGCGTGCGCTCCCTCAATGCGCTCGCAAGTCCCTTCGGGCCGCCCTTTCCCCGGTTACGAGAGCGGCCCGTATTACCACGGGTGTCTTGGCTTTGATGAGACGTCCGCCTGGTGCCATGCAGAATCTGGACACCGGCATTGGTTAGGTCCGCTTTGCGCCCGTCCCGGTCATCGAGCGACCTCGCCGAGGGTCTCTGAAGCGGACATCTCGGAACGACGCAT
>DATBIR010000124.1:0-3467 GCA_036556825.1 Beijerinckiaceae bacterium | reverse complement strand
AGCGCGAGCAGCTTCTGGCCGTCGATCGACTTGGCAACCGTGGAGCCCGCGAAGGCGCCGAGCACGCCGGCGGTCGCGAACACGGCGGCGCAGCGCCATTTGATGTTGCCGAGACGCCAGTGCGCGACAAGGTTGCCGAGCGCGCTCGCCGACACGGCGACCGCGCTGGTGCCGATGGCGACGTGCGGCGATGACACGCCCACGACGTAGACCAGGAGGGGCACGGCCAGGATCGAGCCGCCGCCGCCGACAAGGCCGAGAACCAGTCCGACCATGCCGCCGGAGCCGGTGGCGAGCAGTGCGGTCGTGATGTCGGGCATCAGCCGTCCGCTCCAGCCGTGTTGCGGCGCCTGAAGGTCACCTGCGGCCAGTTCTCCGGCACCAGGCGGAACAGCGCCATCCCGGCGAGCATCGCGGCAACGAAGACGACGACCTGCCAGGGTCCGAAAGTCAAAGCCGTCAAGGCCGGGCCCGGGCAGAGGCCGACGAGGCCCCAGCCGATTCCGAACAGGGCGGCGCCGGAGATCAGACGCGGGTCCAGGTCACGCCGGGTCGGAACCTCGAGCCGTGGCGCAAGGATGGGCCTGCCGCGTCGCCGCGTGACGACGTAGCCGAGGGCCGACACGGCAACCGCGCCGGCCATGACGAAGGCAAGGCTCGGGTCCCAGTCGCCGAAGACGTCCAGGAAGGCGAGGACCTTCGCCGGGTTCACCATCTCGGAGACGATCAGCCCGAGCCCGAACAGCAGGCCTGAGGCGAAGGCGGAGACGAGCAACGACATGGCTCAGCCTCCCACGACGTGGCGGACGACCAGGACCGTCGCAATGGCCGTCGTCATGAACACGAGCGTGGCCGCGACGGAACGTGGCGAACCGCGGCCGATGCCGCAGACTCCATGACCGCTGGTGCAGCCCGCGCCGAGACGCGTGCCGAAGCCGACGATCAGGCCGGCGACGACGAGCAGCGCGAGCGGTTGCGTCACGGTCACCGCCGGCAGCGATCCTCCGAACGAGACGTAGGCGAGCGGCGCCATGAAGAGGCCGGCCAGGAAGGCGACGCGCCAGCCAACTTCGCCGCGCACGGGAGGGATCAGGCCGCCCACGACGCCGCTGATGCCGGCAACCCGGCCGTTGAGCACGAGGAACAAGGCGGCGGATGCGCCGATCAGGGCGCCCCCAACGAGGGCGGATACGGGGGTGAAGTTTTCCATCATGGTCTCCGGGGAGCCGTCGCTCCGCGTGTGTCCGTCAGGACCGCTTGCGGCCCTTCACCTGCTTGCAGAACAGGTCGTAGAGGGAGGCGAACAGCTGCTCGATGCGTGGATCGGCGACGCGGTACCAGATGGTCTGGCTTTCCCGCCGGGAAGTGACGAGCCCCTCCTCGCGCATCCTGGCGAGGTGTTGCGACAGCGCCGATTGCGACAGGCCAACCGCGTCGGCCAGGCTGCCGACATTGGCCTCCCCCCACTCCACCAGCTTGCAAAGGATCATGAGCCGGCGCTCGTTCGCCAAGGCGCGCAGGATGCCTGCGACTTCGGTCGCCTTCTTCTCGAAACTGTCCAGATCCAAGCCGGGGCCAGCCATCCGCCCGCCTCCTGATATTTAGCTGTAGCTAATTTAGCACCTACTAATGTAATTGCAAGGGCCGACCATCCTCACGCTGCCTTGGGCGGGAACCAGTTCGGAGAACCGCCGTTTAGAGCGGCAAGAGAGCGATGCTTCGCTGGCTCGCTGCGTCCGGCGTCGCAACGGCCTTCGTCTTTCAAATCGCTCTGCGGGGCTGGTGCCCGCCCGTGCCATTCCTGCGGCGCCTCGGCGCGGCACGGCTGTAGAGGAAATATCCATGGCAGTGGCGCATATCGCCGAACCTGAGGCGCAAGGCGGAGGATTTCCCGTCTCCGCCGGCATCCTGTTCGGGCTCGGGCTCGGCGGCTTCTTCGACGGCATCGTCCTCCATCAGATCCTGCAGTGGCACCATCTGGTGACGAGCGCCGGCTATCCGCCGGACACGGTCGAAAACCTGAAGATCAACACTTTCTGGGATGGGATCTTCCATGCCAGCACGTACGTGTTCACGGCGCTCGGGCTCTACATTCTGTGGCGCTATTCGCGGAAGAACCACATTCGCTGGTCCGGAAAGCTCCTCCCCGGCACATTCCTGATGGGGTTCGGCATCTTCAACCTCGTCGAGGGCGTCGTCGATCATCATCTGCTCGGCCTGCACCACGTCAACGAGACCGTCCCGCGCGAGGCCTGGATCTACTGGGATGTCGCATTCCTCGTCTGGGGTGCCGCCATGCTGATCGCCGGCTGGGCCCTGCTCAGAGCCGGCCGGCGAGAGACCGCAGCGCGTGCGGCGGAGCCGAAGCGCGCCTGACGCGGCTGCATGTGACGCGGCTCGACGATCACGTGCAGATCACCTCGCCACACCTGTCGAGCGACGCGACCATCCCGGCCATCGCTTTCGGCCCCGGATAGCCGAGCACGCCGACGCCGCCGCCGACGAACGACGGGGTGGCCACGAGGCCAAGGTCCGCGGCCAGCCTGACCTGCTGCGACAACATCCCCGAGACGTCGTCGCCGTCGGCGGCTGCCATGAATGAAATGGGTTTGAGGGGGCCCCGCTTGCTGCCCGCCTGATTGGGGCTCGGCCTCGAGAACTGGCGCCCGGCGTCAGGCAGCAGCGCGGGCGCGCTGGTCGGCCTGAGCCTTCAGGGCGCGTTCGCGCGGGCTGATGGCCCCGCGGCCCGAGGTGAACCCGATCGCAATGAAACAGGTGAAAACAGCCACGTTGGCGACGATAATGAGGTTCATCATGGACATTCGCTGACTCTTTGCTCCGGGGGCCGCGCCCCGTCTGTTGCGGCCCGCGGCCCGACTAGCCTCGCGATATTTCAGCAACATGTCGTGCTGTGTTTCGTGGCAGACACATTGCCGGCCGTTGCCCAATCGACACGGTCGTTGCCGCAGGAATCTCTGCGGCATCTTCAGGGCCTCCCCTGCCCCTTATCCCGGCATCACCTGCGAGTTGAAGTCGCCATGAGCAGCAGTGCTCTCCGGGTTGAGGAGGAGCTTGGCCGGTCGTCATGGCGTGTCGCTGATGCGAGAGCGCCGGCGCGGGCTCACACAACGTGCCTCCAAAGAAACCGGGCTGAGGGACTGCCCGTTATCAGTCGTCACGAGCGGCTGACCCGCGCCGCCAGTTCGTGGCCCGACACCGCCAGCGTGCGGCCCGAGCCACGGCCACCGGCAATAGCACCCGGCCCGGATTAACCAACGCTCGCAAGAAGTCGGTTGAAAACCGCTTCGCCGGCTGTGAACCCTCGGTCGGATTGGGCTATCCGCTGATTCGGACGAGCGGGGGGCCGGCCAATGATGACCTACGCAGTGAGCGTACGCTACGCGGCGACACTTTCGATCTTGGGCCTGATCATACTCTGGCATCACTTCAGCTGAGCTGCGTGACCA
>DATBIR010000123.1:0-2263 GCA_036556825.1 Beijerinckiaceae bacterium | reverse complement strand
GCGAGCTGGGCGATGGCCTGCTGGTCGGTAATGATCTGGCTGCAGCAGCGCGGCGCGGTGGAGCCGCCTGCGCCTGAACCCGGCGCGCACGCAAGAGGCGAGGGACGGCCGTGAAAGCTGCCTTTGCCGCCTGGCAGTTATGGGCGTTGCTCGCCGCGATTTTCGCCGCGCTGACCGCCATTCTCGCCAAGCTCGGCGTGGAGCAGGTCAACGCCGATTTCGCCACCTTTTTCCGCACGGTCGTCGTCGCCCTCGTGCTCGCCGCACTGCTGACCGGCTTGGGCGAATGGCAGCCGATCGGCTCGGTCAGCCCGCGCGGCCTCACCTTCCTCACCCTGTCAGGCCTCGCGACCGGCGCGTCCTGGCTGTGCTATTTCCGCGCGCTGAAGCTCGGCAATGCCGCACAGGTTGCGCCGATCGACAAGCTGAGTGTCGTGTTCGTGGCGGTGTTTGCGGCGCTGTTCCTCGGCGAGCAGTTGACGTGGCAGGCCTGGATCGGCGTCGGGCTGATCGGCAGCGGCGCCATCGTCGTGGCGCTGTATTGAGGACGCGGGCGGTTCCGGCAATGGCACTCAGGGTCACGCCGCAAATCGTCATCAGCGAGAACGAGCTGGAAGAGCACTTCATCCAGGCGTCGGGGCCGGGCGGCCAGAATGTCAACAAGGTGGCGACGGCCGTTCAGCTCCGTTTCGACGTGGCGCATTCGCCGTCGCTTCCGGACGCGGTGCGGGAGCGGCTGATCGCGCTGTCCGGCCGGCGCCTGACCCAGGACGGCGTGCTGGTGCTGACCGCCAGGCGGCATCGCACCCAGGAGCGCAACCGGGCCGATGCGCGCGAGCGGCTCGCCGAGCTGATCCGGCAGGCGACCGTTGCGCCGCGGCCGCGCCGCCCGACGCGGCCGACGCTCGCCAGCAAGCGGCGCAGACTGGAGGCCAAGAGCGCGCGCTCGGCCCTCAAGCGCGAGCGCGGCAAGCCGACGGATATGTGAGGGTCACGCCCGGAACGGGACGCAGCCGGCCGGGCGCCGCCTACGGCTACAACCGGACGGCGGACCGAGGTCGCGCTGCCGATCTACAGGATCGGCGTCGTCAGCCGACCAGCCCCGGCAGCGGCGCGACGCCGAGGAGCGGCATATGCAGGTACAGCACCAGCGCCCAGAGGATCACCCCGACGGCGATCCGCCACCAGCCGATCTCGGCAAGGTTCAGCCGCGCGCGGCCCTGGAGGATGGCGGCGAACGGGATGAACGAGGTGCTCGCGGCAAAACGCTCCCAGCCGGCGCCGAAGGTTTCGGCCTTGCGCCGCTCCTGCAGCACGGCGCCGCCGATGGCGGTGATCGCGAACAGGCCGAAAAACCAGAACCCGCGCCAATTGGGCTGGCTGATGAAATGGGCGATGGCCCAGATGCCGAAGCTCCACATCAGCGGGTGGCGCGTGACGGCGAGAATGCCATGGCCGACATCGGGCCGCTCGAGCAGCTTGCCGCCTCGCGGCAAGGTCGGATTGGGCGAGGATATGCCGGCGACGAGCAGGATGAAAGCGACCAGCATCAGGACGGCCTTGAGCCATGGCCACCACGAGGGATAGTACCACAGCGCCGTGTCGAAGGGCGCGCTCCGGAAGGCGCTGATCCACCACCAGATCGAAATCAGCGATAGCAGCGAGAAAAGGCCGAGATACGGCCCTTCGCCGACCAGCGCAACGGCATCACGCCTGAGCCGTGTTGCGGGTATGATGTGAATGCCGAGGAACACCAGTCCTGCGGAAATTAGGGAAAAATCCATTTAAATCATTCCCCACAAACGGCATGTGAATTTCTGCCCATGCCTTATGCCCCTGCTTCAGATCATGGTACTGAAGGAGGAGGGCGAAGGTAGGGAGGCCAATGACCCCGGAGGTCCTTGACCTGTCGGCGATCGCTACAATATGTTATTGGCGCTTCTCACAACCACCGCGTGTGGATTTTCTGCATCATCTTAGGGGATTTTGAACCTTATCACATGATCTCACACGATAGTTATTTATCGTATTTGAACTTCGCGTGTGATCGCTATATATATCAAGGAGCAACGCACGGCTGTACCGGCTGCGGGTATTTATATTGGCAGTGCGGAAAGCCATCCGAGCGGAAGAACGTTTCTTGCGGCGTTCTTCTGCGCGCGTGTTTTGGTTAGACGCCAAATGCGGCTCGCGCGAGCACGTTTGGGGTGGTCAAAACACGATGGTAGGTGTGGAGGCGATACGAGGATAAAACCGTCATTGC
>DATBIR010000122.1:0-6399 GCA_036556825.1 Beijerinckiaceae bacterium | reverse complement strand
GCAGGCGGCGCCGCCGCCGCGGCCCACGAACGTGGTCAGCCTCATGGACGCGCTCCGCAACAGCATCGCCGCCGAACGCAGCGAGGCCGCCAACGATTCGGGCAAGCCCGCGAAGCAGGCGGCGAAATCCGCCTCGCGGGGGCGGCGTCCGAGCGCCGCCCGCTCCGGCGCCAAACGCACGGGCGGCCGCAACATCCGCAAGGCGGGATAATTTTAACCTCTCCCCGACGGGGAGAGGTCGAGTCGCGGCACGCAAGTGGCGCGACCGGGTGAGGGCCTCCCGCCCGTAGGTTTCACTCTTTTCGATGCAGCGCTCCCCCTCACCCTGACCCTCTCCCCGTCGGGGAGAGGCAACGCAGCGCCGCGTTCTCGGCGCGGATGCGGATCGCCAGCACCGCCGCATTGAGCAGCGAGAACACGAGCGCGTACCAGGTTAGGCCGAAAGCCAGCGGCAGCACCGCGATCTCGCCGACCACGACCGCGTAATTGGGATGCGTGAGCAAGCGATACGGCCCGCGACGCACGAGCGGCGCACCGGGCAGCACGAGGATGCGCGTCGTCCAGCGCTCGCCGAGGGTCGCCAGAACCCAGATGCGCAACACCTGCAGCACGACGAACACGGCAAGCCAGAACGGGTCCGGTTCGGCATCCCATGCAAGCAGCCACAGGCCCGCAAGCCAGGCCGCGTGCAGCGCAACGATCAGCGGGTAATGGGCGGCGCCGGCTTCGACCGCGCCGCGCGCCCTGAGGGCGGCGGTGTTGCGGCGCGCGAGCGCGAGTTCGCCCAGGCGCTGGAGCGTGACGAGGCCCAGCACCAGGCCCGTGAGCGTCATGCGCCGTTCGTCAAAGACAAGCAGCTCGCCGTGAAGCCCGGCCCCATGGCGGTCAGCACGCAGCGGTGCGGCAGGCCCATGCGCATCACGCGCTCGAGCACGAACAGCACGGTGGGCGCCGACATGTTCCCGCACTCGGCAAGCACGTGACGCTCGTGATCGAGGGCGCCCGCGTCGACGCCGAGCGCCCGCTCGAGCGCGGTGATCACCTTGGTCCCGCCGGCATGGCAGACGAAGCGGTCGACGTCGGCGATGGTGAGGCCCATGCGATCGAGGATTCCGGCGACCGCGGGCGCCATCTTGTCTTCCACGAAAGGCGGGATGGTGCGCGCGAAGATCACGCCGAAACCTTGCGGATCGACGCTCCATCCCATCACGTCGAGGGTATCGGCCCAGGTGTGCTCGCCGGCGCCTTCGACGGCGGCAATGCCGCCCTCCCCTGCGCGCAGGAGACATGCCGCGGCGCCGTCGCCGAACAGGGCCGTGGCGACGATGTTGGCCTTGGTCAGCTCGTCGAGCCGGAACGCCAGGGTGCACAATTCGAGCGCGACCAGCAGGACGTTCGTGCCCGGCCGCGCCTCGGCGAGACGCGCCGCGATCGCGAGACCCGTGACGCCGCCGGCGCATCCGAGCCCGAAGACCGGCACGCGCATGACGTCATGGCGAAAGCCCATGCGCGTGAAGACGCGCGCCTCGAGGCTTGGCGTGGCGATGCCGGTCGACGAGATGGTGACCACGGTATCGACGTCGCGGCCCCCGAGGCCGGCCTTGGCCAGCGCCTGTCCCGCCGCTGCGACGAACAGATCCTGTGCAGCTTCGAGATAGACGCCCATGCGTTCCGGCCAGCCGCGCGGCTCGACATACCAGGAGATCGGGCGAACTGCGTGACGCGTGGCGACGCCCGCCGTCGCGAATACGGGCGCGATATACTCGTATTCCTCGTAGCGGGTCGCGAACACCGCCTCCGCCTCGGCTGCCACCTCGTGCTGCGTCACGACATGCGGCGGCAGGGCCGTCGCCAGCGACAGAAGACGGGCGGATGGGGTCATACGATCTCCTCTGCCCCCGGCGTGCACAATTGGACGCCGTCCAAGCAGAAGGGGGCGTCAGGGACTCCGCCAGCCGTCAAAGCGCCGCAGGCGGACACTCCCGCGTGACCATCAGATGCCGAGAAGGTGCTTGGCGTTCCCGCTCAGGATTTTGGCCTTGTCGGCGTCGCTCAGCGGCACGCGTTTCATCCACTCCGTCGCCGGCGGATTCATCACGAAGGGGTAGTCCACCGCGAACAGGATGCGGTCGACGCCCATTTCCATGACGCTGCACAGCAGCGCCGGGTCGGAGAAGTTGCCGCTCGTGGTGATGTAGAAGTTGTTGCAGAAGACGTCGCGGAAGCTGACCGCCTTCTGGCCCGGGCGCGCGAGGGCCTGGTCGATCCGCCAGACGAGGAACGGCAGCGTCTCGCCAAGATGGCCGAGGATGATCTTGAGGTGCGGATAGCGATCGAACACGCCCGACAGCACGAGCCGGATGGCCTGCGTCGCCGTCTCGACGGTGTAGCCCCAGGCGGCGCGGATCACCATCGGGTAATCCTTGGCGTATTCCTTGTAGTAGGCGTCCATCACGGCCGGGTGCGGCACCGACGGGTGCAGGTAGATCGGCACGTCGAGCTTCTGGGCGCGCTTGAAGATCGGCCAGAAGCGCCGGTCGTCGAGAAAAAGGCCGCCGGCAAGGCCGTGGATCATCGCGCCCTTGAAGCCGTGGCGCTCGACGGTGCGCGCCAGCTCGTCGGCCGCGGCTTCCGGATCCGAGGTCGGCAGCGCCGCGAAGCCGGCGAAGCGCGTCGGATGCGCAGCGATCACGGCGGCGAGCCGGTCGTTGACGCGCCGCGTCACCTCGACGGCGACGTCGGCGGGCAGTTTCTGGGCTGAGGGAGCGCCATGCGAGAGCACCTGCATGTCGATGCCGGCCTCGTCCATCTCCTTCAGGCGCAGCTCGCCGAGATCGGACAGGCGCCTGGCGATGTCGCCCGGGCGCGAGGCCTCGAGGCCGGTGTAATGCGCCGCCATCTCGTCGTCCCAGTAATGCTCCTCGAGGGCAATCACCGGGACGTTGGGTTTGTCGAACATGTTTGCGCCGTTTCCTTTTTTGCGAGCGTCTTGCTAGCAGCCGGGCGGGAGGGGGGAAAGGCAGCCCCACCTCACGCCGCGCAAGTCGGCCGTCGTCGAGCTGCCGCCCAAAAAATCACGAAACGCAGCGGCCCGCACCGCGCCGGATGGACCAGAGCGCGGCTCACCAGCCCATCAGCTGCCTGGTTGCCTGCTCGTTGTCCTTGAGGAATTTCCTGTAGGCCTCACCCTTGATGATCTCCGGCTGCAGGGCGAGCTGCTCGGCCCGGTCGCGGTGGTCCTTGGAGGAGAGGACTCGTTCGAGGGCCTCGGTCAGCCTCGCCTCGACCGGCTTCGGCAGCGACGCCGGCGCGGCGACGCCGCGCGACACCGACATGACGATGTCGTAGCCCTGCTCGCGGAAGGTCGGCGCCTCGGGCAGGAATTTCGAGCGTTCCGCCGACATCACGCCGAGCAGCCTGAGCTGCCCGCTTTTCACCTCCTCGGCGACCTCGCTGATATTGGCCCCGAGCACGTGCACGTGGCCGCCGAGGGCCTGCGCCTTGGCATCGGCGGTGCTGCGGTGGTGGATCACGCCGAATTTCACGCTGGCCCGCGACTGCACGCCGAGGATGCCGAGATGGTCGTCGCTGCCGGCGCCGTAGGCCGTGACCGTGACCTGCTCTGGCGCCTTTCTGGCCGCCGCAACGACGTCGCCGACGCTCTTGTACGGACTGTCGGGCTTCACCGCCCAGACATTGTAGTCGATCACGTGGTTCATCAGCGGCGTAAAGCTGTCGAGCGTTTCCTTGCGGTTGTACTGACGGTCGAGATAGCCCGCATACATGCTCGGCACGTTGAGGTAGCCGAGCGTGTAACCGTCGGGCTGCGCCATCGCCAGCTGGCCCCAGCCGATCCAGCCGCCGCCGCCTGCGAGGTTGTGCACCGTGACCGGCTTGCCGAGCACCGCCTCGAGGTCCCTGGCGAGGAGCCGCGCCGTCACGTCCGTGCCGCCACCGGCGCCGTAAGGCACGATCAGCGTGAGGCCGCGCTCCGGATAGGTCTGCGCCAGCGCCGGAGCAATCACCGCGGCCGCCAGCATGGCCGCCGCAGCGACGAGAACACGTCGAGTCGACATCCTGTTCATAAGTCCCCTCCCCGTCTGCGGCTGCCGGCGGCTTGCCGGGCGGGCCCGCATCTTTGTTTCCCGAAAGTGTAGGCCGCCGGACGCGGCTTCGGGAAGGGGCGAAGCTGTTACGCGACGCAAATCGGCGGTCACCGACTTGCCGTTGCTTGCCGAAGTCGCGCGGCCTCAAACCATCGCCGGCCGCAGGCGCGTCGCGCCGCTGCGCCAGATCAGCCAGACGGCGATGGCGCCGTTGAGGAGATTCCAGGCAAGCCCGTTGGCGAAAGCGGCCCGGTAGGAGCCGGTCAGGTCGAAGATCAGGCCGGACAGCCAGCCGCCCAGCGCCATGCCGAACAGGGTCGCCATGATGGTGAGGCCGACACGCGTGCCGGCCTCCTGCGGCGGAAAATATTCGCGGATGATGATGGCGTAGCTCGGCACGATGCCGCCCTGGAACAGCCCGAACAGGGCCGAGATCACATAGAGCGAGGTGAGGCCGTCGAACCACAGATACAGGAACAGCGCCGCGCCCTGCAGGACCGAGCTTATGAGCAGCGTATACAGGCCGCCGATGCGGTCGGCGATGAAGCCCGAGGCGACGCGGCTGACGATGCCGAAGCCGAGCATCAGGGACAGCATCTCGGCGCCGCGCGCGACGCCGTAGCCGAGGTCACCGCAATAGGCGACGATGTGCACCTGCGGCATCGACATGGCGACACAGCAGGCGAGCCCGGCAACGACGAGCAGCGCCTGCAAGACGCCGGGGCTCACGGCAATTTCATGCCGGGGTGCGGCGGCACGCTGCGCAGAGGCGCCGTCCTGCGCAGGCGCCCGCCGCCGCAGGGCGAGCACCAGCGGCAGCATGGCGATGACGCAGATCACGCCGACGATGACGTGGGTGGTCCTCCAGCCGAGTGCGTCGATCAACTGCTGCACGACCGGCGGCCAGAGGGCGCCGGCGAGATAATTGCCGCAAGCCGAGATGGCGACGGCGATGCCGCGCCGACGCACGAACCAGTGCGAGATGTCGGCCATAAGCGGCGCGAAGGTGGCGGAGCTGCCGATGCCGATCAGCAGCGCGTGCGCGAGCGCGAAGGCGGGCATGGAGGGCGCAGCGGCCGCGGCGACGTAGCCGAGCCCGAGCAGGACGGCGCCGATGCCGGCCGGCCAGGCAATGCCGAAGCGGTCGGCGAGCCGGCCCATCAGCACGCCGCCGAAGCCGAAGCTGATCGTCAGCAGCGAATACGGCAGCGCGGCCGCGGCGCGCGCCGTGCCGAATTCGGCCTGCACAGCCGGCAGCGCGACCACGGCCGACCACAGGCCGACGCCGCCGATCGTGCTCAGCACGACGGTGATGGCCAGCCGCAGCCAGGCGGCGCGGCCGTCGATGTCTGTGATGACAGTCGTTGCGGTCAGAGGCGAAACTCCATGCGTGCGGAGGTGGCCCGGTCGAACCTCCCACGGATCGGGCGCGGACGACAGCGGGAGCGGCGAGGCGGCTCGCCCAAGAAGCGCCGGCTCACCCGCCGAAGATGCGGTCGCCCTGCTGGTCGATGATCTGCTTGGCCTTGGTGATGGAGAACGTGATCGCGTCGTCGCGGCTCGGATGCGTCTCGGCGCGCACGAAGCGGTGCTCCTTCACGCCCTCGGGGAAATCCTTCTCGATCACCCCGGCGGTCTGATAGCCGGCCCCCGCCGCATATGGCGCCGGCCGGATGCGATAGCCGCCATATTCCACCGGCTCGAAGGCGGCCTCCTGCGCGGCGCCGCCGGCCCCGCCGGCGAGGCGCTGCCAAAGTGACTTGAAGATCGAGACCATCGAGAACCTCCGCGCCCCTTTCTTAGCAGCCACTCGGAGCGTCATGAACTGCAGAACAGAGGCTTCCGCACGTGCTCGCACGAATCCACGTGCGCTCCCAGCCGTCACCGTCCGGGCTTGGCCGGGCATTCAAATCGATCAGTCGGCGAGGCGCGACGGGAATGGGTGCCCGGGCCAAGGCCGGGCATTGGATGGGTTGGATCGATCGAGGCTAGTTGTCGAGGAACGAGCGCAGCTTGCGCGAGCGCGACGGGTGCTTGAGCTTGCGCAGGGCCTTGGCCTCGATCTGGCGGATGCGCTCGCGTGTCACCGAGAACTGCTGGCCGACCTCCTCGAGGGTGTGGTCGGTGTTCATGCCGATGCCGAAGCGCATGCGCAGCACGCGTTCTTCACGCGGGGTCAACGAGGCGAGGACCCGCGTCGTTGTCTCGCGCAGGTTCGACTGGATCGCCGCGTCGATCGGCAGAACGGCGTTCTTGTCCTCGATGAAATCGCCGAGATGCGAATCCTCCTCGT
>DATBIR010000121.1:0-2430 GCA_036556825.1 Beijerinckiaceae bacterium | reverse complement strand
GTGATCCTGCTGCTGTGGGGCAACGACGCGTTCAAGAAGCTCGTCAATGCCTACACCACCTGGTCTTATGCCGTCCCAGAGCTCCACAATATGGTCTATCAGGTGCCGCCGGTTACCCCTCAGCCGAAACCGGAAGCAGCCGTGTTCTCTTTCACCTGGCTCAGCTACACCGGGACCGGGATGCTGATTGCGGCGATCATATCGGGTTTCCTGATGGGCTTCTCGCCTGTCGGCCTCGTCGTTGCCTATGCGAAGACGATCCGCGTGGTGTTCGCCTCGCTCGTCACCATTGCTGCGATGCTGGCGATCGGCGTGCTCACGCGCTATTCCGGCATCGATGCGACGCTCGGGCTTGCTTTCGCGGCGACGGGCGTGCTCTATCCGTTCTTCGGCACCTTGCTGGGCTGGCTCGGCGTGGCTCTGACCGGATCGGATACGGCCTCGAACGTGCTGTTCGGCAATCTGCAGAAGATCACCTCGGAACAGCTCGGCCTGTCGCCGGTGCTGATGGCCGCGGCCAACTCATCCGGCGGCGTGATGGGCAAGATGATCGACGCGCAGTCCATCGTGGTCGCATCCACCGCGACCAACTGGTTCGGCCATGAAGGCTCGATCCTGCGTTTCGTGTTCTGGCACTCGATCGTGCTGGCCTCGCTCGTCGGCCTGCTCGTCATGCTGCAAGCCTATTACCTGCAGGGCATGATCGTGCATTGATCTCCCGACCGCCGATCCCCGCGCACTGGTGACGATGCGTCACCGGTGCGCGTCTCGGGGTAACCGGGGCGTGGCGGAAGTTTCGCCCGTCAGGCGGCGCTCACCGCCCCCTTATAAGCGGCCCTTGCCGGCACGGATTGGAGCAATTGCGTCATCTCCCGGTCCGTGAGCGGCTTGCTGAACAGAAAGCCCTGCATTTCGGTGCAGCCCTCCATTTTCACCGCATCCCGCTGCTGCTGGGTCTCGACGCCCTCCGCGGTCGTCGTCATGCCGAGGCCATTAGCGAGCGCGGCGACGGCCCGGATGATGCCGCGCGCGCTGGCGCCCTCCGCCATCCCGTTGATGAACGACCGGTCGATCTTGATCTTGTCGAAGGGAAATCGCTGCAGATAGCTGAGAGAAGAATAGCCGGTGCCGAAATCATCCATCGCGATCCGCACGCCGAGCTCGCGAAGCTGATGGAGCATGGCGAGCGTGGCGTCGTTGTCCTCCAGCAATACGGCTTCGGTGATCTCGAGCTCCAATCGCTCCGCCGGCAAGCCCGACGTGGCCAGCGCGCCGATCACCGCCGGCACCAGCCCCGGCTTCCTGAACTGGACAGGGGAGATATTGACCGCAACCCTCATATGATCAGGCCAATCGCGGGCGGCGTTGCAGGCCGATCTGAGGGCCCATTCGCCGAGCGGGACGATGAAGCCGTTCTCTTCGGCCAGAGGGATGAATTCGCCAGGCGAGATCATGCCTTTTTCGGGGTGACGCCACCGCATGAGCGCCTCGACGCCGCTGACCTCGTTGCTGCTCAGGTTGACGACCGGCTGGTAGTGAAGCTCGAACTCACCCGCGATCAGCGCCTTGCGCAGGTCATTCTCCATCAGGCGGCGGGTCTGCATCCGCATGTCCATCTCCGGCTCGAAGAACCGGCACATGCCGCGGCCCTGACCCTTGGAGCGATAAAGGGCCAGGTCGGCGTTCCGCATAAGCTGATCCGGACTCGACCCGTCCGCCGGCCCCAAAGCGATGCCGATGCTGGCGCCGATGATCACCTGGTGGCCATCGATATCGTAGGGCTGGCTCACCGCCTCGATGATCCTCTCCGCGAGGATCGTGGCATCGGAGGGCTGGGCGATGCCGACCTGGATGACCGCGAACTCATCGCCCCCCATGCGCGCGATCGTTTCGGTTTCCTTGACGAGGCTGCGCAGGCGGCCGGCCACCATCGTCAGAAGCTTATCGCCGATCGGGTGCCCAAGCGTGTCATTGACGTTTTTGAAATGATCCAGATCGAGGAGATGGGTCGCCACGATCCGGCCGCGCGAGATCCTGGTCAGCGCGTGCTCGAGCCGTTCATTGAACAGCACTCTGTTGGGCAGACCGGTCAGCGTGTCATGCAACGCCATGTGCGCGATCTTCGCTTCCGAGCGGCGCTGCTCGGTAATATCCTGATGAGTGGTGACCCTGCCGCCGTCGCTCATCGGCTGCACCGCGACGGCGATACAGCGGCCATCGCTCAGCCGGGTGGTGTAGTAGCCGACGCTTTCGCCGTAAGGCGCCCGGCTCTGGATCGATTCGAGCAGCTCGCCGGCCGTCCTGCCCTCGATGTGACCATTGGCGATCCGGTATTCGATAATCTGCCGCAATGTCGTACCGGGTTTCACCTGCTCGGGTGTCAGGCCGTACATCTCGGCGTAACGGTCGTTGCAGACGATGAGCCGGTCC
>DATBIR010000120.1:0-4303 GCA_036556825.1 Beijerinckiaceae bacterium | reverse complement strand
GAGGCGCGCATCTCCAACGCCTGCTGCGCGAACTCGTATCCGGTCATGCCGTACAAGAATTCCCGCAGCGCTTTTCGCCATGGAGGGGCGGCAGTCGTGCTATCGTCAGGCCCGCCATGACGGAGCTCATCGGAATTGCCGCCGTCGCGATCGTCGCCTGGTTCGCCGCCGGCACGATCTGGAATGTGCGCACCGGACGCGCACTGATGCGCTGGATGCAGGGCGGTCTGCCCCTCATCGGCGAGCGCAGTACCGTGCGCTGGCTGGGCTCGACCGCGGTCGAGATGACGATCCCCCACGGCAAGGCCCCATTCACCGGCGTGACGCTGGTCATCTTCCTGGAGCCGCGCGATCTGCCATGGATGTGGGCGATCGGCCGTGCCCAACGACGGCGCGATACGCTCATCATCCGCGGCGTGCTGCGGCAGGCGCCGAAGGTCGAATTCGAAGCGCTCGATGCCGCGAGCTGGTCCGGTCGCGAGGCTCTTCCGCGCGTGCCCAGGGACTGGCTGGTCCGCCAGGGGGAAGAGCCTGCCGGCGCCGTCGTCCATTACGCAAGCGTCGCTGCGCTCAAAGAGGCCGACGCGCTGCTGCAGCTCGCGCGGCACGAGGGTCTCATGGTCAAGCGGCTGTCGGTGCGCCGCTCCGAGCCGCACTTCCAGCTCCACGTTCCGGCTCCCGATCCGCGGCAGCCGGCGCACGACTTCTTCAAAGCCGTGCAGACCCTCGCTGAATGCGGAGCCGCCTGACCGGATCACGTCAGATCACTCCATCGGGGCCGTCGGACGCCGGCCTTGCCCCGCGTCGCGTGGTAACGCAGGTAGGCCTTGTAGCCGTCCCATCCGATCATAAGGGCGGCCAGGAAGAGGAGCGCGGAAACCGCGATCATGGCCCAGGCCCCTGCGACGGGCAGCCCTGTCATGGTCGGGTTGGCGGCGATCGTCACGTACAGGTTGCGCGCCGTGACGATGGTGGCCGCCAGCGTGGTCACATACATGAAGATCATGGGCAGCAGGGCGTAGGTCGGGTTGCGGTTCTCCGACTTGAGCCACACCGCCACCACGAGAAGGCTCAGCGCCGCCATCAGCTGGTTGGACGCGCCGAACATCTGCCAGAGATAGACCCACGTCCCCGTGAGCACGAGGGCGGCCGTAAGCGCCATCGAGATGATGCTCGACACATGCGTGCTCCGCACGGGCGGGACGGCATCGCCGACCCACTCCGTGAGCGTCACGCGCATCACGCGGAAGACCAGGATGGTCACGGTGAGCACGATCACCACGAACGTCCCGAACCCGAGTGCGGTGCCGAAGGCCTCTGGGATCAGCCCGAAGGTCCCTGCATAGACGAGCTTGCCGACCCCCTGGGCAAACCGACCGCCGCCGCCGCCGGCGCCGGCAATGGACACGGCGGTGAGCGAGAGCAGCGCGAGCGTATTCTCTCCGAACATCCCGCCGGCACCGACGGGCAGTGCATCGGTCTCGTATTCGAGCTGCCGGGCCGTGCCGATCGAGCCGACAAGCGCATGCCAGCCCGAGATCGCGCCGCAGGCGACCGTCACGAACAGCATCGGCCACAGCGGCTGCCACGCCTTGCTGGGATCGATCGCGAAGCCGAGGTCCTTGATGGCCGGCAGGACAAACGGGCCGATGACATTGCCTGCCGCGTCCTTCACTCCCGCCAGCGGCCCCACGATCATCCCCACGGCGCTCAGAATGATCGTTATGAACATGATCCAGAAGCCGATGTAGTTCACCGGCTGCGCGAAGCGCCAGATCGGCAGGTTCGCCCCCAGGTAGCTGAAGGCAAACAGGAACAGCATCCACAAGACGTAGTTCGGCAAGGTCTTGAGCTGACCGGTGCCCGCATCATACGCAGGCGTGGTTGGGCGCGAGCCGTCCGCGCGCGGCGCTGGAATTCTTGGATCCGCCATGGTCGGATCCTCGACCGAGAACAGCGGCCGGCGGCCGGTGATGCTGTCGATTTGGCTGTTCACCCAAGCCACGGATGCGGCGACCGGACCCTGTACCAGTGCGCCGCGCTCGTCCTGATGTTGTCCCATCGGTCCCAGCCCCATGGCGGCAACCGTGATGGCGACGACGAGCACCGTGACGCCCGTTATGCCGAACCTCCAGCGGTACATCATCTGCCCGGCGAGCAGACCCATCAGGCCGAGCATCACGATGCCGAACGGCACGTCCGGGCGTGCCGACAGGATCGCCGCCAAGATGCCGATGAAGGCGCCGGCCAGCAGCATCAGGTAGAAGAAGATGAACACGAACAGGATCGTGCGCGTGCGGGGCGCGATCAGCCGGTGCGCGATCGCCGAGAGGCTGTTGCCGTCGTTGCGCACCGCGACCATGATCGCGGAGTAGTCGCTGACCCAGCCGATGAAGCTGACGCCGATGATCAGCCAGGCGAGCGCCGGCGACCAGCCCCAGAGATTAGCGGCGGTGATCGGCCCGACGATGGGTCCGGCGGCCGCGATGGCCTTGAAATGATAGCCGAAGAGAACGTTCCGGCTGGTCGGCATGAAATCGACGCCGTCCATGTACATTCGGGCTGGCGTCGCGCGTTTGCGGTCAGACTGGATGACGTTGCGGTCGATGCGCCTGGCGTAGAAATTGTATGCCAAGTAGATCGTCGCGATACCAAGAATGACGATCCAGAAGCTGTTCATGGCTCTGCCCTTTCATCGAGCGAGCGAGAGGGGTCTCCGGCGACGTTAGTATTTGCCTCGAAAATCAGGGGGCGTTGATCCGCGTCAATCCGAGAAAATACTGCATTGCGGAAGAGGACTGCGAGAACCCGATGGGGAAATAAGAGCGCGGTGCAGGATGAGATCATGCGGTGGCGGCTGCGTCGCTCATGCGAAGTTGGTCGATCAGCGAGTCTGCGAAATCCGGTCCGCGAACCCCGGATGCGCTGCCGCAGAGCTGCACGTTGGTGAGAGCGTCCGCGTCGCAGCGCAGCTCGCTACCTGCCTCGTGATAAAAATTGGTTGACCGCGCAGGCGATCTCATCCGGCGCGTCCCCGACATTGATCGAGGCGGCAGTCACGGCGCAGCGAACCGCGCAACGGTCGCGGAACCAGTGCTGCGACATGTCGGCAATTTTCCGGTCCGCCACGGCGAGATCGTACGCTCCGGGGCAGTAGGCGCCGGCAACAAGGCCGGTACGGGCGAAAACTCGATAGCGGCGCAGCATCCGCCTGCGAGGACGGCATATCTGCCATTGATCGTGGTCAGGGGCAGGACTGGATCAATCATCGACACCTGCACGGTTCCAGGTCCAACCGGACAGGCTCCGCCGCCGCTCTTGCGCAGCACCACCGGCCAGCCTGCGGCCCTCATGTCGGCGACGGCGTTCTCGAAATGGGGCAGACGGGTTTCCGTGCGGCTGACCAGCAACGCCGGCTCGCTGCGCCAAACCAGCAAGACAGGTGCGGACGACGGGCTGGTCAACCCGTCGGCCAGCTCATGCTGGGACGCCAATCCAGCTTCGACCGGACGTGCCGCGGGAATGAACACGATTTCCCGGCCGGCGTTCATGCCGACGGCTGGCCGTAAGAGGGCATGATCCGCACGAGCCAGCCGGACGGCCTCAGGCCCGCCCGGTGAACCGTCCATGTTGGGCGCCTCCCATCAGCTTCCGAAAATCTGTCCCGCTGACGCGGACGAGATGGGCGTGGTCGCCGCCTTCGAGATAGAGAGCCTGTTGTCGGGCCAGGCTGTCGTCCAGCCCGTATGCGGCGCCGAGCGCCGGGACCGAGCCCGGCTCGCAATCCGGAAACAGCGTCTCGACCTGCTCCTCGCCGGCGAGGTGCCCAGTACCTGCCGTAGCTCGTCAAATTCGATGTGGCGCGAGGCAGGGAGCAGGGCAAGCAGGAAGCTGCCAGCGCCTTTGAGAACGACCGCCTTGACGACACTGTCGGCAGGTAGCCCACTCGCGGCGGCGCTTGCCAATGCGGTCTCCGTGTGAGGTGAGGCACGAGCTCGTAGGCCACATCCCGGTCAAGGAGATACTGCGCGAGCGTGATCGCAATGCCCACGGGCTTCTTCCTGACGAGTTCGGTGCGTGCAAGCTGCGCCATTGCCCGGCCTGAACACTTGATATGGATCAAGGTACCGACACTGCGGGCGGCCGCGCCGCTCCTCACGCGCTTGTCTTGCCTGCCGGCCACTGCCACGGCAGCACCAGCAGCGCGAAGGCTGCTGCTCCCAGCACAACGACGATGACGGCGCGCAGGGGCCATGGCCCGAGCGCGTCGACGAAAGGCGGGATGTCAACGCCGGGCGGCGGA
>DATBIR010000119.1:0-17911 GCA_036556825.1 Beijerinckiaceae bacterium | reverse complement strand
GATGCGATGGCACCGGAGACGATCCGCGATTTCGAAGGAGCCGGCGCGGCCGGCGGGGATGACATCGAATTCGGCGTCGACGACCCGAACGCCACGCTGGAATTCCTGGGGGGCAGCCTTTACGCGCTGCACGACGGCGCCGATCCCATCGAATACATCTCGATCACGTCGTCGAACGGGCAAGCCCTCGTGCGCGACCTGGATTACTCGTTTTTCGTCTTCTGAGATGATGCGGGGGCCGTCTGCGCCAATGTCGTCCTGCGGCCCGTGATTTGGGCCTCAGGCCGCGCGCAGCGCGGCGCCAACCACGCGTCCGGACAGCGCCGCCCGGCGCGCAATCACTGCGGGCAAACAAGTCTAAATACATTTTCACGTTGCGGGACGCGCAATAAATTTCAGCACAATACTGCTCGGCCGACAGGGCAGGGGAGGGGGAGCGCTGGCTCAGCCCTGCCCCTTCCTCCAGCCGAACAGGCCGCCGCGCTTGGCCTGGCTCGCCTGCGGCGGCTGCGGGGCGGGCAGGGCGAGGCGCTCGGCCTGGGCGGCCCAGCGGTCGCGATCCTCGCGCAGCTCTTCCATGTGCTTCTTCTCCGCCTCGAGAATCGCTTTCAAGGCGTTGAAGCCGGCCTCGAGCTGGGCGTTGCGGATGCGCAACTCGGTCGCGGCTTCCGTCGCGGCCGAGGCGCCGTGTCCCGCCTTGGAGTCCTGCTCCGGATCGGGCTGCGGCCGCGGCTGATAAACCCGGAACAGCTCGGCCGGATCGATGGCGTAGCCGCCGTCGTCGGTGCGGGCGGCGGACAGTCGCCCCGACTGGATGGCGCGCAGAATCGTGCTCTTCGATGTCCCGGTCTGTTGCGCCGCTTCGCGTAAGCTTAAGCCCGGCATGGTGCTGGTCCCACAAGAACTGTGAGGGGCATTAGTCCCCGGCTAACGTTAAGAAAATCCTACCTCGCCAGGGCTGCGGCCGGGTTTCCCCTGCAATCCGAGGCACGTGCAGGCGGTGACGCCTGCGTCGAGGCCGCCATCGCTGCCGGGCGCGGCGGCGGCGATTCTGCCGCCGCGATTCCCATGCCTGGCGCCAGGCCGCCGGTGCGGCCGCCCCGCCTTAACCATCCGTTAACGGCCTCGCGACATGGTGGACGGCAATCGGGGGCTTGGCGCGATCCGCGCCGACCGGTGGCGGCGCCGCACCAGCCGCGCGGGATAAGGACGGGGCGAGTGCATGCATTGTGAACCGCGCACAGGGGCCATGCCGCGCGCATCGGCTCCCGGCGAGCGTTGCGGCCGCGCCGGCACGCGGCTGGTTGTGCGCACGCTCGCGCTCGGTGCCCTCGCCTTGACCACCGCCAATTGCAGCTCGCAGAAGACGTCGTCGGGGTCCGCGGTCGATCCGAAATACGGCGTCGCCGCGAGCCCGCGTGTCGTCCAGGACGGCGACGCGGTGCCGAAGGGCGGCGGCCGCGCCATGGTCGGGCGGCCCTATATGGTCGGCGGACAGACCTACGTGCCGCGCGACAATCCCGGTTACGTGCGCGAGGGGCTCGCGTCGTGGTACGGACTGGCCTTCCACGGCCGGCAGACCGCCAACGGCGAGGTCTTCGACCGCAATTCGGTCGCCGCGGCGCATCCGACCATGCCGCTGCCGAGCTATGCGCGCGTCACCAACCTCAACAACAACCGCACCATGATCGTGCGCGTCAACGACCGCGGCCCATATCACGCCAACCGCATCATGGACGTGTCCGAACGGGTCGCCGAGGCGCTCGATTTCAAGCGCGCCGGAACGGCGCGCGTGCGCATCGAATATGTCAGCCGCGCCTCGCTGCGCGGCAGCGACGACGCCAAGCTGATGGCGACGCTGCGCCAGGACGGACGCCCCGTGCCGGGCCTCACCGGGCCGATCATGGTCGCCGAGGCGGCAACGCCGGGATCGCGCCCGCGCCAGGCGCTGGCCTTCCGCGATGCGGGGCCGGGCGGCCGCAAGGACCCGGCCTTCGATCCGCTGGCGCATGTTCCGGCGCCGGCCGAGCCGACGCGGCCCGCGCCGGCGCCGATCACGGTCGCGAAGGCCCCGGACGCGGCGGCAGGCAGCGCCATCGGCCGCCTGTTCTCCAATCTGACGCCCCTGCCGCCCGAGCGCCCGCTCGACCTGATGACGATCCCCAATGCCGGCAGCCCCGTGCCCAAGGGCCCGAGGCCGGTCGCGCAGCTGCTGCCGCCGCCGCGCCCGGCCTATGCGGGTCTGTTCTTCGCCGCGCCCGACCTGCCGCGCTCGTCCTTCTCGAAAAAGGACAATCCCTTTAAGGACATGAAACCGCAGCGCTTTGTCGCCTTTAAAGGTCAACCATGATTCTGCTACAGCGTTGATCTAGAAACGCTGAAGCTTCACATTCCGCGTCTCCTCCAACCCTGAGCGCGCGGGTCCATGTTAACGACGTTCATCAAGCATTCCCGAGGGGCCGCAGGCGCCTTCATGGCCGTTGTGGCGGCGCTTGCCGTTCTGGCCGCGCCGGCGGCGAGGGCGCAGACGTTCCAGACGAGCGCGCCGCAAGCCATTCTGGTCGATTACGATTCCGGCACCGTCCTGTTCGAGAAGAACGCCGACGAGCTCATGGTTCCGGCGAGCATGGCCAAGACCATGACGGTCGAGGTGATCTTCAACGAGATGCGGCAGGGCCGGCTCAGCCTCGACAGCGAATTCCTGATTTCGGAGAACGCCTGGCGCAAGGGCGGGGGCCCGTCGAGCGGCTCGTCGATGTTCGCCCAGCTCAACAGCCGCGTGAAGCTGTCGGACCTGTTGCGCGGCATCATCGTGCAGTCCGGCAACGACGCCTCGATCGCGGTCGCCGAAGGCGTCGCCGGCAGCGAGGACAATTTCGCGCGCATGATGACGCAGCGGGCGCGCGAACTGGGGCTGACCCGCTCGACCTTCAGGAACGCGACCGGCTACCACCATCCGGAGCAGAAGGTGACGGCGCGCGAGCTCGCCCGGCTCGCCGCCCACATTATCGAGACCTATCCGGATCTCTACCGGATGTTCGGCGAGAAGGAATTCACCTGGAACAAGATCCGGCAGCAGAACCGCAATCCGCTGCTGACCATGGATCTCGGCGCCGACGGCCTCAAGACCGGCAACGTCGACGAGTCCGGCTTCGGGCTGGTCGGCTCGGCCGTGCAGAACGGGCAGCGCCTGATCGTCGTGCTCAACGGCCTCAAGACGGGGCGCGAGCGCGCCACCGAGTCGCGCAAGCTGCTCGACTGGGGCTTCCGCGCCTTCGACGCGCGGCAGCTGTTCGCGGCGGATGAGCCGGTCGGGCATGCGCGCGTCTTCGGCGGCGAGCAGAGCTCGGTGCCGCTGGTGTCGAAAAAGCCGGTGCGCCTGCTGATGCCGCGCGGTTCCGGCGACCGCATCACGGCGCGAGTCGTCTATACGGGGCCGCTGCGCACGCCCGTGCAGAAGGGCGCCGAGGTCGCCCGCCTGCGCGTCACGCGCGGCAACGTCCAGGCGCTCGACATCCCGCTTTATGCCGGCGAGGACGTAGGCGCGGGCAGCCTGACCCAGCGCGCCCTGGACGGACTTCTGGAATTCGGCACGGGGGTCGTGCGGCGCGCCTTCGCCCGCGTCTCCGAGCGCCAGTGAGGGGCCGCTTCATCACCTTCGAGGGAGGGGAGGGGGCTGGCAAATCCACACAGATCCAGCGCTTGCTGCAGCAGTTGCACGGCGCCGGCATCAAGGCCGTGACGACGCGCGAGCCGGGAGGCTCGCCCAAGGCCGAGCGGATCCGGGAGAGCGTGCTGTCCGGGGCGGCCAAGCCATTCGGCCCCTTGGCCGAGGCGCTGATGTTTTCCGCGGCGCGGCTCGACCACCTCGAGCAGACCATCCGCCCGGCGCTGGCGCGCGGCGAATTCGTGCTGTGCGACCGCTTCGCCGATTCCACGCGGGCTTACCAGGGAACCGTCGGCCGCATCGACGCGGCGCTCATCCGCGCCCTCGAACGGGCCGTCGTCGAGGACACCCGCCCGGACCTGACCTTCGTACTCGACCTTCCGGCCGAGATCGGGCTGGCGCGGGCGGCGGCACGACGCGGCGCCGGAACCAGGGCGGACCGGTTCGAGGGCGAGGATACGGGGTTCCACGAGGCGCTGCGCCAGGCTTTCCTCGACATCGCCCGGCAGGAACCGGACCGCTGCGTCGTCATCGACGCCAACCGCGAGCCCGGCCTGGTCGAGGCCGACATCTGGGGCGTCGTCCAAGCGCGGCTGCTTCCGTCGCGCCCGACCGAACTCGCGATGGCAGGAGGCGGGCATGGCGGCGGATAACGAGAACGGATCAGAGCCTGACCAGCTGCCAGGCGTGCCGCATCCGCGCGCGCAGTTCGCCCTGTTTGGCCACCACGAGGCCGAGGACGCGTTTCTCGCGGCGTGGCGGGCGGGCCGGCTGCATCACGCCTGGCTGATCGGCGGTCCCGAAGGGATCGGCAAGGCGACGCTGGCATATCGCGTGGCCCGCTTCCTGCTCGCCGACCGTCCAGGCGCGACGGGCACGGGCGCGAGCCTGGCGATCGGCGCGGACCACCCGGTGGCGCGGCAGGTCGCAGCCCTGTCGCATCCGAACCTCGCCGTCCTGCGGCGCGCACCCGCGACCGACAAGAAAGCCGCGTCGGCGACGATCCCGGTCGAGGCGGTGCGCCGCGCCGTCTCGCTGTTCGGCTCGACCGCTGCCGATGGCGGCTATCGCGTCTGCATCGTTGACAGCGCCGAGGACCTGACGATCGCCAGCGCCAACGCGCTCCTGAAGCTGGTCGAGGAGCCGCCGCCGCGATCCGCCTTCCTGATCGTGAGCCATGCCCCGCAGCGGGTCTTGCCGACGATCCGCTCCCGCTGCCGTCGGCTGCAGCTGCCGCCGCTCTCCGACGACGACCTGCGCGCGGTGATCGGCTCCCTCGGGCCGCCGTGGGCGGACATCGAGCCGCCCAAGCTCGACCGTGCCATCGCGACGGCGGAAGGGTCGGTGCGCCGCGCCATCGAGATGCTCGACGACTCCAATCAGGCGCTGGTCGCCGAGGTCAAGGCCATGCTCGAAGCCTTGCCGCGCGTCGACGAGAAACGGGTGCTGGCGCTGGCCGAGAACCTGGCCCGCCGCGACGCGGAGGCTGCCTATGCGCTGATGCTCGACACCTTGTCGGCGTGGGTCTCGCAGCAGCTGAACGAGAAGGCAGCGCTTGGGCCGGCGCGCCTTGCGCCGCTCGTGGAGGTATGTGAGAAGGTCGCGCGCGCGGCGAGGGACACCGACGTCTATAACCTCGACCGACGGCCTCTCGTCCTGGCCACATTCGGCGATCTCGCCGCAGCGGTGCGCCGGCTGAGGGAACCGGAGCAGTCGTTCGCTTGAATGGGTCCGTGAATGGCCGGCAAATTCTACATCACGACGGCCATCTCCTACCCAAACGGTCCTCCTCATATCGGCCATGCCTACGAGGTGATCGCCAGCGACGCGATCGCCCGCTTCAAGCGGCTCGATGGCCATGACGTCTACTTCGTCACCGGCACCGACGAGCACGGTCAGAAAATCCAGCAGACCGCCGCCCGCAACGCGACGACGCCACGCGCCTTCGTCGACCAGATGGCGCCGAAATTCCGCGAGATGGCCGAGCGCCTGTCGTGCTCGTTCGACCGCTTCATCCGCACCACTGATGCGGATCACCTGCCGTCGACGCAGGAATTGTGGCGCCGCATGGAGCAGCGGGGAGACATCTACCCCTCCACTTATTCCGGCTGGTATTCGGTTCGCGACGAGGCCTATTACGACGAAAGCGAGCTCAGCAGGGCCGCCGATGGCGCGTGGCTGGCGCCGACCGGCACCCCGGTCGAGTGGGTCGAGGAGGAGAGCTACTTCTTCCGTCTCTCGGCCTACCAGGACCGCCTGCTCGAGCATTATGCGGCGCATCCGGAATTCATCGGTCCGGACACGCGCCGCAACGAGATCGTCAGCTTCGTGCGCGGCGGCCTGCAGGACCTTTCGATCAGCCGCACAACCTTCGACTGGGGACTGCCCGTGCCGGGCAGCCCGAAGCATGTGATGTACGTCTGGGTCGACGCGCTCAACAATTACGTCACCGCCTGCGGCTTTCCCGACGAGACCTCGCCGCGCTGGCGCTACTGGCCGGCCGACGTGCACATCATCGGCAAGGACATCGTGCGCTTCCACACGGTCTACTGGCCGGCTTTCCTGATGTCCGCGGGACTGCCGCTGCCGCGGCGCGTGTTCGGCCACGGATTCCTGTTCAACCGCGGCGAGAAGATGTCGAAGTCGGTCGGCAACGTCATCGACCCGTTCGCGCTGGCCGACGCCTACGGCGTCGACCAGCTGCGCTATTTCTTCATGCGCGAGGTGCCGTTCGGCCAGGACGGCAACTACTCGCACGAGGCGATCGTCAACCGCATCAACGCCGATCTCGCCAACGATCTCGGCAACCTGGCGCAACGCTCGCTGTCGATGATCCATCGCAATTGCGACGGCGTGATTCCCGAACCGGGCGCGCTCAGCGCCGCGGACGAAGCGATCCTGGCGAGCGCCGCGGCGCTGCCCGAGCGGGCGAGGGCGGCCATGCAGGATTTCGCCCTGCACACGATCCTGGCCGAGATCTGGACCCTGGTGGGGGAGGCGAACCGCTATTTCGCATCCCAGGAGCCCTGGACGCTGCGCAAGACCGATCCGGCGCGCATGAATACCGTCCTTTACGTGACCGCGCAGATCCTGGGCACCATCGCCATCCTGGCGCAGCCGTTCATCCCGGCCGGCGCCGAAAAGCTCCTCGATCTCCTGGCGGTGCCGCCGGGTGAACGCAGCTTCGCCCATGCCGGCGGACGCCAGCTGCCGAGGCCCGGCACGGCGATTCCGCAACCGGAGCCGATATTCCCGCGTTACCTCGAACGCGAAGCATAGCCCGCGCTCCTGCGCCCGCCGTGCTCGCAAGGGGATCGCGCATGGCGGCGCCTTACTTCATCTTTGCGACCGGCATCGAGAACAGCTGCCCGACCATCGGTCACGGCCGCACCCGCATGGACGAGATGGAGAAGTGTGGCCATTACAGGCATTGGCGCACCGACTTCGATCTGCTGCGGGACCTTGATATCTGCTACCTGCGCTACGGGCCGCCAATCCACACGACATTCCTCGGGCCGGGGCGCTATGACTGGGAATTCGCCGATGAGACCTTCGGCTGCCTGAAAGAGCGCGACGTCATCCCAATCGTCGACCTCTGCCATTTCGGCGTGCCGGACTGGATCGGAAACTTTCAGAATCCGGACTTTCCAAAACTGTTCGCCCAGTATGCGCGCGCCTTCGCCACGCGCTTCCCATGGGTGCAGCTCTACACGCCGGTCAACGAGATGTTCATTTGCGCCACTTTTTCGGCGGCCTACGGCTGGTGGAACGAGCAGTTGGCGAGCGATCGCGCTTTCGTCACGGCCTTGAAGCATCTGGTCAAGGCCAACGTCATGGCGATGGCGGCGATTCTCGACGTGCGGCCCGACGCGCTGTTCATCCAGAGCGAGTCCACCGAGTATTTTCACGCCGAGACTCCGAAGGCGATCAAGCCGGCCGAGATCCTCAATTCACGGCGCTTCCTGTCGCTCGATCTCAATTACGGCAAGCGCGTCGATTCGGAGATGTACGAATTCCTGATGGACAACGGCATGACGCGCGAGGAGTACCATTTCTTCCTCAACAGTCGCCTCAAGCATCACTGCATCATGGGCAACGACTATTACATCACCAACGAGCACCGCGTCACGGCCGACGGTCGGCACGCGGCATCGGGAGAGGTGTTCGGCTACGACGAGATCACGCGTCAGTACTATGACCGCTACAAGCTGCCGGTGATGCACACGGAGACGAATCTCTGCGAGGGGCCAAACGGCGACGAGGCTGTGAACTGGCTCTGGAAGCAATGGGCCAACGTCCTGCGCGTGCGCAACGACGGCGTGCCGATCGTCGGCTTCACCTGGTATTCGCTCACCGATCAGGTCGACTGGGACACGACGTTGCGCGAGGATAACGCACGCGTCAATCCGCTCGGTCTGTACGACCTCGACCGAAACATTCGGCGCGTGGGCAGAGCCTACCAGCAGCTGATCCGCGACTGGCGCGAGGTCCTGCCGGCGCAGAGCGTCTGCCTCGTCGTCCCGGTCGTGCCGCCGGCGGAATATGCCGACCCGCTCGCGGTCGAGCGCCGCGGCAGGGCGGAAGAGCGCAAGAAACTCGCCGAGGAGGTGCGGGAAGGGGCGTTTCCCGCGCCCGTGAGGCCGCGGTGACGATGACTTGAGTTCCCGCCTGGGCGCGGCCTATAGAGCGGGATCGCTTCAGATTGAATCGATCCCGCTCCAGTTCTTATTGTGCTGCATGAACGTTTTCGGCGAAGTGGTGGCCACGTCGCCGGATCATGCTCCAGACCCCCATGCTCATCGACAGCCATTGCCACCTCGATTATCCCGGACTGGCGGAGGATGTCCCCGACCTGATCCGGCGCGCCGGCGACGCCGGCGTCGGCCGGATGGTGACGATCTCGACCCATGTCGGCCGCTTCGACGTCTATCGCGCCCTCGCGGAGGCGAATCACGAGGTCTTCTTCTCGGTCGGGACGCATCCCCATCACGCCGGCGAGGAGCCCGACATCGCCGCCGACGAGATCGTCGCGCTGGCGCGGCACCCGCGCTGCATCGCGATCGGCGAAGCGGGGCTCGACTATCACTATGACCGCAGCCCGCGCGAGATCCAGCGGCGCGTCTTCCGCAACCACATTGCCGCGGCGCGCGAAGCGCAACTGCCCCTCGTGATCCACGCCCGCGACGCTGACGACGATATGATCGAGATTCTGACGGAAGAGACGGGGCGAGGGCGCTTCGACGCCGTGCTGCATTGTTTCTCGTCGGGCGCCAGACTCGCCGAAGCCGGCGTCGGGCTCGGCTTCTATGTCTCGTTCTCCGGCATCCTCACCTTCAAGCGCTCCGACGAGCTGCGTCGCATCGCGGCGGCTGTCCCGACGGACCGGCTGCTCGTCGAGACCGACGCGCCATATCTGGCGCCCGAGCCGTATCGCGGCAAGAGCAACGAGCCGGCCTATGTCGCGCATACCGCCCGTCGCCTGGCCGAGGTCGTCGGGACGACGTTCGACCAGCTCGCCGACGCGACCACCGACAATTTCTACCGTCTGTTCGGCAAAGCGGCGGTCGCCGACCGTGGCGTGCGTGAGGCTGCGGCATCATGAGCCTGCGCGTCACGATCCTCGGCTGCGGCTCGTCCGGCGGCGTGCCGCGGGTCGGATCCGGCTGGGGCGCCTGCGATCCCAACAACCCGAGAAACCGGCGGCGACGCTGCTCGATCCTGGTCGAGCGCATCGGGCCGAACGGCACCACGAGCGTGCTGGTCGACACATCGCCCGACCTGCGCGAGCAGCTTCTCGATGCCGGCGTGACGCGGCTCGACGCGGTCTTGTTCACGCACGAGCATGCCGACCATACGCACGGCATCGATGACCTGAGACCGCTCGTGATCCACATGCGCCGGCGGATTGCGGTCCATGCCGACCACACCACCGGCGAGCTCCTGCGGCTGCGCTTCGGGTATTGCTTCGATACGCCCGTCGGCAGCGATTATCCGCCCATCCTGATCGAGCATCGCATCAAGCCGGGCGCAGCGGTCGAGATCGATGGGCCCGGAGGCGTCCTCAGCGGCATGCCGTTCCGCCTGATCCATGGCGCCGGCCAGGCGCTCGGCTTCCGGTTCGGCGGGCTGGCTTATGCGAGCGACGTCAGCGCCATGCCGGCCGAGAGCCTTGCCGAGCTGCGCGACCTCGATGCGCTGGTGATCGACGCCCTCCGCTATACGCCGCACCCGACGCATTTCTCAGTCGCGGAGGCGCTGGCATTGATCGAGCAGCTCAAGCCGCGACGCGCCGTGCTGACCAACCTGCATACCGATATCGATTATGCTGCCTTGGCCGGGGAGGTGCCGGACCATGTCGAGCCGGCTTACGACGGCATGCGCATCGAACTCCCGGCTCCATAGCCTGCGGAAGCTAGACCGGCGGAAACTGCCCCCCCTCTCAGCCCCCTTGGGCGCGGTTCCATAATATATCTTATGCGAATTCCCGATGGGGGGAGGCCCCTCTTCCGGGCCGCGGCGTGCCGTGCCGCCAGGCGCCGGGGATGCCCGCCGAGCTGGCGCGGCCTACCTTGCGCGCGCGATTGACAAGCCCGCCTGCGGGCCTATGGTCGCCCCGCGACGCGGACGCTGACCTTTCAGCGAAACAAAGCGCCGCGCCCGTTCGTTTCCTCCCCAACTCACCCAATTTTCCGCGGCGCTGGTCCGCGCATGGTTTCATCGTCGATGTCCTTCGCCGAACTTGGCCTCAGCGACAAAGTCCTCCAGGCCGTCACTGCGTCCGGCTACACCGAGCCGACGCCGATCCAGACCCAGGCAATTCCGCACGTCCTGGCGCGCCGCGACGTCCTCGGCATTGCCCAGACCGGCACCGGCAAGACCGCTGCGTTCACGCTGCCCATGCTGACGCTGCTCGAGACCGGCCGCGCCCGGGCGCGCATGCCGCGGACGCTGATCCTGGAGCCGACCCGCGAACTCGCGGCCCAGGTCGAGGAAAGCTTCGAGCGCTACGGCGTAAACCACCGCCTGAATGTCGCGCTGCTGATCGGCGGCGTGTCATTCGGCGACCAGGATATGAAAATCACGCGCGGCGTCGACGTCCTGATCGCCACGCCGGGGCGGCTGCTCGACCATTTCGAGCGCGGCAAGCTGCTGCTCACGGGAGTCGAGCTGCTCGTGATCGACGAGGCCGACCGCATGCTCGACATGGGCTTCATTCCCGACATCGAGCGCATTGTTAAATTGGTCCCGTTCACCCGTCAGACGCTGTTTTTCTCGGCGACGATGCCGCCCGAGATCACGCGCCTCGCCGATCAGTTCCTGCACAATCCGGTGCGGGTCGAGGCCTCGCGGCCGGCGACCACGGCTTCAACCATCACGCAAAGTCTCATCGCTACCGGCCGGCAGCCGCATGAGAAGCGCGAGAGCCTCCGCGACCTGATCCGCGGCGCGCCCGATCTGAAGAACGCGATCATCTTCTGCAACCGCAAGCGCGACGTGGCCATCGTCCATCATTCCCTGCTGCGGCACGGCTTCAGTGTCGCCGCCTTGCATGGCGATATGGACCAGCGCGCGCGCATGGCCGCGCTCGACAGCTTCCGGACCGGTGAAGTCAAGCTTCTGGTTGCCAGCGATGTCGCGGCGCGCGGCCTCGACATCCCGGCAGTCAGCCACGTGCTCAATTACGACGTGCCGCACCACGCCGAGGACTACGTGCATCGCATCGGAAGGACCGGTCGCGCCGGCCGTCTGGGCCATGCGGTCACCCTGGTGGCGCCTGGCGACGAGAAGTCACTGGCGGCGATCGAGAAGCTGATCGGCCAGGCGGTGGCATGGGAAGGGCCTCCCGTCGGCGAGAGCGGGGCCGACGACCGCCCGCCCAGGCATGAGCGCGGCCGGGGCCGCGATCGCAAATCGAGCCGCGAGGGCCGCGAGGGTCGCGAGGGCGGCCGGAGAGCAGGCCGCGAGGGCGGCCGCCGGGCGAGCCCGGAGGGCGAGCGGCCGCGGCGCGACCCCGACCGGCCTCCCCTCCCCGGCCAGGCCACGCCCCGGCAGGAGACCCGGGAAGGCCGCCAAGAAGGCCGCCAGGAAGGCCGTGCGGGCCGTCCCGAGCGCCGCGAGGGTCGTCAGCAGCGGCCCGAAGGGCGCCCGGAGAGGCGGCCGGAAGGGCGTCCGGAGCGCTCGAGGGCCGAAACGGGCGGAGCGGTGACAGGGCTCGGGGATCACATTCCGGCTTTTTTGATGCGCCCAGCCCTTTCAAAGGGTCCAAAGCCGGAATCTTGACCTATCATTTTAAGTGTTTTTTCGCGGGTTGAGGCTGACTCTGGGCCGGATCAGCCTTGCCACCACCAGGGCTGGGAGGGGTTTGTGGTCGCCGAGGGTACGATGAAGGACATAGCCGGCAAGGACACCGAGCGCACGTTCGAAATCGCCCAGAAAGCGCTCGAGTTGATGAAGGCCTACGGGACCTCGGCCTACCCGCGCAGCTACGAGGTCTGGTACACCTACGTGTCCGGCCACAAGCCGCTGCTGAACGACGCCATCAAGCGCCTGACCGCCCGGCAGGGCACCCTGTCCGACGTGGACATCGACTCGCTCTACGACACCTACTTGTGCGGGCATCATTTTTCCGACGAGGCGGAGCAGACCGGCCTCAACGTTCTCGCCGAGATCGATGAAGTGATGGAGATGCTCGATCTCGCGCTGGGATCGACCACGAAATACGGCGAGTCGCTGGAAGCGTTCTCAAAGGATCTGGCCGGGCCGATCGACCGCTCGCGCGTGCGCGAGGTGCTCGAATCTTTGGTGCTGGCGACGCGCGACGTCTCGTCCACCAACAAAACCCTCGAAGCGCGCCTCAAGGAGACGCGCAGCGAGATCGAGACGATGCGCGAGACGCTGGAAGCGGTGCGGCTCGAGTCGCTGACCGATCCGCTCACCGGCATCTCAAACCGCAAGCATTTCGAGGAGATGCTGATCAAAGCGATCGATCTCACCGTCACGCAGCGCACGCCGCTCGCGCTGGTGATCATCGACATCGATCATTTCAAGCATTTCAACGACACCTACGGACACCTGACGGGCGACCAGGTGCTGCGCCTCGTCGGGGTGACGATGCGCGAACGGGTGAAAAAGACGAAGGCCACGCTGGCCCGCTTCGGCGGCGAGGAATTCGGGGTCATCCTGCCCGAGACGACGCTGGACAGCGCGCGCGCCACGGCCGAACAGATCCGCGAGAGCGTGATGAGCCGCGAGCTCGTGAAGCGCTCGACAGGCGAATCCCTGGGCAAGGTCACCGTCTCGCTCGGTGTCGCTGCGTTCCGCAAAGGCGACACCTCGGTCTCGCTGCTCGAGCGCGCGGACCAGTGCATGTTCATGGCCAAGCGCGCCGGCCGCAACCGCACGGTCACCGACGCCGAATACCCGGAAGGCAACCTTCCCGACGCGGCCTAAGCGCCCGTCACGCGGGAGATTGAGCGCGCGTGTTCGGCCGCTTTCGAGACGAGCGGCGGGCAGCATCGAGGGCCAGCCGGGCCCAACGGGCCGCCTCGTCCGGATCCTCCATGGCCGCATCGGGCAGGCGCCAGTAGTTCAGCCGGGCCGTGCGCCCCTGCCTCTCATAGGTGAACGGGTGTGAGCCGGCGGCGCGGAACGAGTCGAGCGTGACGGCATCGACTTTCAGGTAAAGCTCACCACCGGCCGCGAGTGCGAACATCACCTCGTCCAGGTAGACGCCTTGCGCTCCGAACATGCGCCGCAAGCGGATGGGGCCAAGGCCCGCGAAGAGGTCGAGGATCGCGCCGGGATCCACGTGTCAGCGGGCCGCGAGCGCATCCGGGCCGGCGGCGGGCGTGATGGCGACGGATTCGCCGCAGCCGCAGGCCGAGGTCTGGTTCGGGTTGTTGAACACGAATTGCGACGTGAGCTTGGTG
This sequence comes from Beijerinckiaceae bacterium, assembly GCA_036556825.1. GTDB lineage: Bacteria > Pseudomonadota > Alphaproteobacteria > Rhizobiales > Beijerinckiaceae > JAJKJG01. Next base: position 4,315 of record DATBIR010000119.1, on the reverse strand, counting down.
GTCTGGAAATCCATCTCGGTGCCGAGCAGGAACAGCACCGCCTTGGGGTCGATGAACACTTTGACCCCCTTGTCCTCGACCACGTCCTCGCCCGCGTTCGCGGCCTCGGCATATTCCATGGTGTAGGACATCCCGGCGCAGCCGCCGTTCTTCACGCCGACGCGCACGCCGGCGATCGGCCGCTCGGCCTTGGCAATGATGTCTCTGACGCGGTTCGCGGCCGCGTCGGTCAAGGTGAGCACCTTGAGTTTGGGCAAAGCCATCGTTTCGCTCTCCTTCGGCCGGGTTCAAGGCCCGGCGAATAAGATCTTGCTCACATTACATAATGGCCCGGTAAACGGCCGTCGAGGGCTGCCCGCCCGGCGGCCGAGCCAGCCTAATGTCTCAATAGACCGCCCACAGGCCGGGCGTGGCCAATTCCAGCAGATGCCCATCCGGATCGCGCACGTACAAGCTATGCCCGCCGCGCGGCCACGCCGTGCGGCCCTCGACCGCGAGCCCGTGCTCCCCCAGCCGCCGCTCCCACGCCGCGAAATCGTCGGCCGCGATTGCGAAGGCCACATGCAGAGGCCCATGGCCGCCGTGGGGCGGAATGGTTCCGCCCGGCAGGACAACGGTCTCGAGCGTGGCGCCCCTCTGGAACAGCAGCAGGACGTCATGGGCGCCGACCGCATAGGCACGAAAACGGCGATCGCCGGTGAGCGGCGACAGCTCGAGCACGCCCTCGTAGAAACGCGCGGCGCGTTCGAGATCGTCGACGTAGAGCGCCGTCTCGAGCACGCCGTTGAGCTTCGGCATGTGCGTGGCCGCGCCCGAGCCGATGCGCTCACCACATGTCGAGGGCGACGCGCGCCTCGTCGGACATGCGGCTCTGATCCCAGGGCGGGTCGAACACCATGTTGACGCGCACCGACTGCACGCCCTGCACCGAAGCGACGGCGTTCTCCACCCAGGTCGGCATCTCGCCGGCGACGGGACAGCCGGGCGCCGTCAGGGTCATGTCGACCGTGACGTTGCGGTTGTCGTCGATGTCGACCCGGTAGATGAGGCCGAGCTCATAGATGTCCGCTGGGATCTCCGGGTCATAGACCGTCTTCAGCGCGGCGATGATATCGTCGGTCAGCCGGTCCAGCTCCTCGGGGGGAAGGCCGGGACCGATCGCCACCTCCGGGGTGTTCGGGGCCGCCGCCTCGGGCGGGCTTTGCTTCGTCACGGCGCAAACCTCAAGCGAACAGGGCTTCGGCCTTTTGCAAGGCGGCGGCGAGCTTATCGACTTCGGCCATGGTGTTGTAGAGGCCGAAAGACGCACGGCAGGTGGACGTGGTGCCGAAGCGGCTCAGGAGCGGCATGGCGCAGTGCGTGCCGGCGCGCACGGCGACGCCCTGCCGGTCGATCACGGTCGCCACGTCATGCGCATGCGCGTTGCGCATCTCGAACGAAAGGATGGCCCCCTTTCCTCTTGCGCGGCCGAGGATGCGCAGCGAGTTCATGGCCCCGAGCCGCTCGTGCGCGTAGGCCGACAGCATCTCTTCGTGGGCACGGATGCGCTCGCGGCCGAGCTCGCTCATGTAGCGCACGGCGGCGCCGAGGCCGATCGCCTCGACGATCGGCGGCGTGCCGGCTTCGAACCGGTGCGGCGGCTCGTTGTAGGTGATGCCCTCGCAGCGGACCTCGTTGATCATCTCCCCGCCGCCTTCGTAGGGCGGCATTCTGGCAAGCCACTCGCGCTTGCCGTAGAGCACGCCGATGCCGGTCGGACCGTAGACCTTGTGCCCGGTGAACACGTAGAAATCGACATCGAGATCGCGCACGTCGACGTCCAGATGCACGGCGCCCTGGCTGCCATCAAGCAGCACCGGCACGCCGCGCGCATGCGCGATGCGCACGATGTCCTTGGCCGGCGTGACGGTGCCGAGCACGTTCGACATGTGCGTGATGGCGACGATCTTCGTGCGCGGCGAGAACAGTTTTTCGAACTCGTCAAGCTGGAAATTGCCCTCGTCGTCGACCGGTGCCCATTTGAGCACGGCGCCCTTGCGCTCACGATGGAAGTGCCAGGGAACGATGTTGGAGTGATGTTCCATGATCGACAGGATGATCTCGTCGCCCTCGCCGATCGCCATGCGCCCGTACGAGTCCGCGACGAGGTTGATCGCCTCGGTCGCGGAACGCGTGAACACGATCTCGTCGGTGGAGCCAGCGTTGAGGAAACCGCGCACGTCCTCGCGCGCGCCCTCGTAGGCCTCGGTCGCGACGTTCGCCATATGGTGCAGGCCGCGATGCACGTTGGCATAGCCGGTCTCCATGGTGCGCACCATGGAGTCGATCACCGCACGCGGCTTCTGCGCCGAGGCGGCGTTGTCGAGATAGACGAGCGGCTTGCCGTAGACCTGCTGCGACAGGATGGGAAAGTCGCGGCGGATCACCTCTACGTCATAAGGCTGCACTTGCGCGTGCACGTTCATCTGTCAGCCTCGCTCCCCTCCCCTGCCGCGGCAGCGGATGTCAGTGCCTCGCCCTGAGCCAGTTTTCGACGACGGCGACCAGCGCTTCGCGCGTCGGTTCGTGATCGACCGTCTCGACGGCCTCGCCCAAAAACGCCTGCACCATGAGACTCTCCGCCTCGGGGCGCGGCAGGCCGCGTGCCATCAGGTAGAACAGGAGATCTTCGTCGAGCGCGCCGCAAGTTGCGCCGTGACCGCACTGCACGTCGTCGGCAAAGATCTCGAGCTCCGGCTTGTTGTTCATGGTGCCGCCCTCGGACAGCAGGAGCGCGGCGGACATCATGCGGCCGTCCGTCTTTTGTGCGTGCGGGCGCACGATGATCTTGCCCTGAAATACGCCGGTCGCCTCGTCGTCGATGATGGTCTTGAACAATTCGCGGCTCTCGCAATGCGCGACCGCATGGTCGACGAGCAGCGTGGTGTCGGCGTGCTGCCTGCCGTTGAGCATCGTGGCGCCGTTGACATTTGCCTTGGAGTGCTCGCCGGCGAAGGTGAGAAAAACCTGATGGCGCGCCATCCCGGGTCCGGCGACCACGTTGACGGTGTCGAACGTGGTCCTGGCGCCGAGCTTTGCCGCCAGCGTCGACAGCACCAGCGCATCGCGACCGTCGGCCACCAGGCGCACGTGCTTCACCGCCGCGCCATCATGCGCGATCAGATCCATCACCGTGTTCGGCTGATAAGCGAGCCCATCCGGTCCCTCATGCGATTCCAGGAGCGTCACCGACGCTCCGGCCTCGACAATCACCAGCACGCGGCCCGCCGTCGCGAAGGAGGATGCGGCATGGTTGAGGAAGCGCAGATGCACCGGCTGGGCGACCGACGTGCCGGCGGCGACGCGGACGATGGCGCCATCGTACATGAAGGCCGCATTCAGCGCGTAGGCGGCGTTGTCGCGCGCGCCTTCGACAGGGCTGATCTGCCGCACGAGCGGGTGTCTCGCAGCCATCGCCTCGGCAAACGGGATCACCTCGACACCCTCGGGAAGGCGCTTGAGGTCGGACAGGTCCGGCGCGAAGTGGCCGTTCACGAGCGTGAGCCGCGCTGCCTCCACCCCGGAAAATGCTTTGGCGCCATTGAAGGCGGCTGCTGCATCCGCGGATGTCGGCTCTGCCGCGAGCGGCGCCGCATCGCGCATCAAGCCGCGCAGGTCCGTGTATTTCCATTCCTCGACGCGCCGGCCGGGAAGGCCGCGCCTGGCGAGCAGCTCGAATGCTGCCTCGCGCATGTCGAGCACCGTCGCGTCGCCAGGAAGCGACGCCTTCACGGCGGGAAAGCGCGCGACCAGCGCCTCCTCGGCGGTGGTGCGAACAAGCTTCAACTCGGCTGCCATCGCGGACCTCACGCAGCCTGCTCTGGCTGAAGGTAATCGGCGTAGCCGTTCGCCTCGAGCTCATGCGCCAGCTCGGGTCCGCCGGAGCGCACGATGCGGCCATTCGCCATCACGTGCACGGTGTCCGGCACGATGTGGTTCAGAAGGCGCTGGTAATGCGTGATCACGAGAAAGGCGCGGTCCGGCGAGCGCAGCGCGTTGACGCCCTCCGAGACGATGCGCAGGGCGTCGATGTCGAGGCCGGAATCGGTCTCGTCGAGGATGCAGAAGCTCGGCTGCAGGAGCGCCATCTGGAGGATCTCCATTCGCTTCTTCTCCCCGCCGGAGAAGCCGACATTGAGCGCCCGCCTGAGCATGTCCTTATCGATCTGCAGCTGGCCCGCGGCCGCGTTGACGCGCTTGATGAATGCGGGCGTCGTGAGTTCGGCCTCGCCGCGTGCGCGCAGTTGCGCGTTCAGCGCGGCCTTGAGGAAGGTCA
>DATBIR010000118.1:0-44092 GCA_036556825.1 Beijerinckiaceae bacterium | reverse complement strand
ATCGCGCCGGTTCCGCGCGTCACCATCCAGGCGTTCTGCGAGACGCCCGATGTCGCGCAGGTGATCGAGGCCGCGGCCGCCGATCGCCGCATGCAGAAGGCGCATGTCAAGGTCCAGATGGGCGGCGCGGCGGCGGCGCTCGAGGCCTATCGGCATGCGCCGACGCCGAACGTGATCGTGCTTGAATCGCACGGCAATCGCTCGGGCATCGTCGACTATCTCGACAGCCTTGCCGAGGTGTGCGACGCCGGCACCAAGGTCATCGTGGTTGGGCACGTCAACGACGTGGTTCTCTATCGCGATCTCATGCGCCGTGGCGTCAGCGAATACCTGATCGCGCCGGTCGCCATCCTCGACTTCGTCCGCGCAGTGTCCGAGTTGTTCACAACGCCGGGCGCAGAGCCCGTGGGCCGGGTCATTGCCGTCGTCGGCGCCAAGGGTGGCGTGGGCGCCTCGACGCTGTCGCATAACCTCGCATGGACGATCGCCGGTCAGGCGATGACGTCGACCGTCATCGTCGATCTCGACGTGGCGTTCGGCACCGCCGCCCTCGATTTCAACCAGGATCCGCCACAAGGCATTGCCGAGGCGATCTTCGCGCCCGACCGTCTCGACGCCAATCTCGTCGATCGCCTGCTCTCGAAATGCAGCGACCATCTGACGTTGCTGGCCGCGCCCGCGATGCTCGATCGCACGATCGATCTGGCCGATACCGCCATCGACGGGGTGCTCGACATCCTGCGCGGCACGATCCCGACCATCGTGCTGGACGTGCCGCATGCATGGACCGCCTGGGCCAAGCGCGTGCTCGTGAGCGCCGACGAAGTCGTGATCGTTGCGGCGCCGGAACTCGCGTCCTTGCGCAACGCCAAGAACCTCTTCGAAGTCCTTCGGCAGAGCCGGCCGAACGATCGCTTGCCGAAGATCGTTCTGAACCAGACCGGCGTCCCCAAGCGTCCCGAGATCGCCGCCTCGGAATTCGCCAAGGCAATCGGCGCCGACCTGGCGGCGGTTGTGCCCTTCGACGCGCAGCTCTTTGGAACGGCCGCGAACAACGGCCAGATGATCGCCGAGGTGCAGCCGTCCGGCAAGGTCGCGGAGACGTTCCTCGCATTGGCGGCGGCATTGACCGGCCGTGCCGAGACGAAACGTTCGCGCGCGAGCCTTTTCGATCCGCTTCTGTCGAAGCTCGTGCGCCGCAAGGCGTCCTGACGCGCATCCATCACGTAAGGGGCCTGGATGTTTGGCAAGAGATCAGGATCGGCACCATCGCCCGCGCCCGCGCCGGCGCGGCCTGCTGCCGTGCCGGCCGAGGCTGCGGCCCAGGCCGTGCCTGTGCTGAGCGATCTCGATATGCGCGGCGCGGGTCCGGAGCCGCGGATACCCGAGCCGCCGCCGGTATTCGCGGTGCAGGACGCGCACAAGTCGGAAGAATACTACCAGACGAAGAGCATGATCTTCGGCGCCCTGATCGAGGCCATCGATCTGGCGCAGCTGTCGCGGCTCGATGCCGAGGCGGCCCGGGAAGAGATCCGCGACATTGTCAGCGAGATCATCGCGCTCAAGGCCGTGGTGATGTCGATCGCCGAGCAGGAGGAACTGCTCGACGATATTTGTAACGACGTGCTCGGTTATGGCCCGCTCGAGCCGCTCCTGGCGCGCGACGATATCGCCGACGTGATGGTCAACGGCGCCGGCCGGACTTACATCGAGGTCGCCGGCAAGATCCAGCTGACCAACGTCCGCTTCCGCGACAACCAGCAGCTCATGAACATCTGTCAGCGGATCGTGAGCCAGGTCGGCCGCCGGGTCGATGAAGCCTCGCCGATCTGTGACGCCCGCCTGCCCGACGGCTCGCGCGTCAACGTGATCGCGCCGCCGCTCTCCATCGACGGGCCGGCCCTGACGATCCGCAAGTTCAAGAAGGACAAGCTCACGCTCGAGCAGCTCGTCAGGTTCGGCGCGATCTCGCCCGAAGGCGCCCAGATCCTGCAGATCATCGGCAAGGTGCGCTGCAACGTCGTGATCTCCGGAGGCACCGGCTCGGGCAAGACGACGTTGCTCAACTGCCTGACGCGTTATATCGAAGACGACGAGCGCGTCATCACGTGCGAGGACGCTGCGGAACTGCAACTCCAGCAGCCGCACGTGGTCCGTCTCGAGACCCGGCCGCCCAATCTCGAAGGGCAGGGGCAGGTCACGATGCGCGATCTCGTGCGCAACTGCCTGCGCATGCGGCCGGAGCGCATCATCGTGGGCGAGGTGCGTGGACCCGAGGCATTCGATCTCCTGCAGGCCATGAACACCGGTCACGACGGGTCGATGGGGACGCTTCACGCCAACTCGCCGCGCGAGTGCCTGTCGCGTATCGAATCGATGATCACGATGGGCGGATTCTCCCTGCCCTCCAAAACCATTCGCGAGATGATCTGCTCGTCGGTGGACGTCATCATACAGGCGGCGCGCCTGCGCGACGGCTCGCGACGCATCACGCACATCACCGAAGTGATGGGCATGGAAGGCGACGTGATCATCACGCAGGATCTCGTCCTTTACGACATTGCCGGCGAAGATGCGTCCGGCAAGCTGATCGGGCGGCATCGCTCCACCGGCATCGGCCGCCCGCGCTTCTGGGAGAAGGCGCGCTACTTCGGCGAGGAGGCAAGGCTTGCTTCCGCGCTCGACTCAATGATGCCTGGCGAGGAAGCTGCGGCATGATCGACGTCCTCGCCGCCGTCGACATGAGCTCGCTGGCCGCGGTCTTTCTCGCCGCGGTTGCGGCGGGTGGCGTAGCTTGGGTCTTCATCTATCCGCTTCTCTCCGGCGAAGCCCGCGCGGAGAAACGTCAGAAGGCCCTTGTCGGTTCGCCGCTCGACCGGCGGAACGACCGAGTGGTGTCCGCCGCGAACCGCCGCGAGCAGGTGGCGCAAAGCCTCAAGGAGCTGGAGAACCGCGAAAAGGCGCGCCACAAGGTCACGTTGGATCAGCGGATCGCGCAGGCGGGCCTCGACTGGAGCAAGGGGCGTTTCTTCGGGACGAGCGCGGCTGTGGGGCTCGTCATCGGCGTCCTGGCACTGGGTCTGACGACCAACCCGCTGGTCGCGGCCGCCGGTCTGTTCGTCGGGGCCGCTGGGCTGCCGCTCTGGAGTCTTGCCTTCCTGAAGAAGCGTCGCATCAACAAATTCCTGGATGAACTGCCCAACGCGATTGACGTCATTGTCCGCGGCGTGCGCGCCGGCCTGCCTCTCGGTGATTGCCTGCGTATCGTCGCGAACGAGGCGCAGGAGCCCGTGAAATCGGAGTTCCGCCACATCATCGAGTCGCAGACGCTCGGCATCCCCCTGGCCGAGAGCGTGGGCACGCTCTACGAGCGCATTCCCGTCACGGAGGCAAACTTCTTCGGCATTGTCATCGCAATTCAGCAGAAGGCGGGCGGCAACCTGTCCGAGGCACTCGGCAATCTCTCGAAGGTTCTGCGCGAACGCAAGAAAATGAAGGGTAAGATCGCGGCCATGAGCCAGGAGGCGAAGGCATCCGCCGCGATCATTGCCGCGCTGCCCTTCGTCGTAGCGCTTCTGACCTATTTCTCGAGCCCGACTTATATCGAGCTGCTGTGGACCACGACGGCAGGCAAAATCGGGCTCGGTGGCTCCGCCGTCTGGATGGTGATCGGCATCCTGGTCATGAAGAAAATGATCAGTTTTGACTATTGAGGCGCTGCGGAGACCGTCACATGCTGCAGCTGCTGTATTCCAAGCTAACCGACCCTCAATTCGTCGCGATGATCCTCGCTGCCGTTGCCGCCGGGGCGACGGTGATCACGCTCGCCATGCCGCTCGTCGAAGGTGACAATCTCAACCGGCGCATGAAGGCGGTGGCGATTGAGCGCGAGCGAATCCGGGCGCGCGAGCGCGAACGCCTCGCCAAGGGCCAGAAGGTCACGCTGCGGCAGCAGCCGAAGGCGTATATGAAGGAGATCGTCGAGAAGTTCAAGCTCGGCGAGTGGCTCGGCACCGAGACCGCGCGAAGGCAACTGACGATGGCGGGCTATCGCGGAGCCCAGGCGGAAACAGCCTTCCTGTTCTTCCGCTTGGTGGTGCCGATCGGCTGCCTGCTGTTTGCGTTATTCTATTTGTTCGTTCTCGAGGTGTGGGGCGCCTCGCCCATGATCCGCCTCGGAGCGACGGTCTGCTTCACCTTCTTCGGCCTGAAGGTGCCGGAGATCTTCCTGACCAATGCCATCAACAAACGGCAACTGTCGATCCGCCGGGCGTGGCCCGATGCGCTCGACCTGCTGCTGATCTGCGTCGAATCCGGCATGTCCATCGAAGCCGCTTTCCGGCGCGTCAGCACGGAAATCGGATCGCAGTCCGTCCCGCTCGCCGAGGAGCTGACGCTGACCACTGCCGAGTTGTCCTACCTGCCCGAGCGCCGCGTCGCCTTCGAGAATCTCGGCATGCGCACCGGGCTCGAGCCGGTGAAGTCCATCACCACCGCGCTGATCCAGGCCGAGCGTTACGGCACGCCGTTGGGCCAGGCGTTGCGCGTCCTGTCGCAGGAGAGCCGTGACCAGCGCATGGCCGAGGCGGAGAAGAAGGCCGCGGGGCTGCCGCCCAAGCTGACCGTTCCCATGATCCTGTTCTTCCTGCCGGTGCTCTTCGTCGTGATCATGACGCCGGCCCTGATCCAGGTCTTCGGCTGGAAATAGGCGCCGCGCGGCATGTGGCTCCGCGCAGGCCGTCGTACCAAGCAAAAAAACCGACACGGCACGCGGTGTGCGCCGGCTACCTGCACTGCGCGCCGCGTGACAAGGCCAATCCAACATCCTCGCGCAAGAGCGACCAGCCAATGGGGCCGCGTGGTCGCCGCCCACGGGCGGAAGACTGACGCGTGCGGACGCGAAGGCTCTCCACGCATGCTTTTGGTGTCAGGCGGCACTTCGCCGAACAAGCTGATCCCGACATGACCGGGATCATGCGCCGTCCAAGACGATCGGCGGGATCAATCCAGTTGAAGAGACCCGGTCCGCGAGGGTCAGAAGCGGCGCAACTCCAGGCGGCTCCCCTGCGCCGGCGTTTTTTGGCCCTCGGCTGTCTGCACCGCCGCCTTCTGGTCCGCGGCTTTCTGCGCTGGCGTTTTCGGGAGTGGCGCTTTCTGCGCGGCGGTTTTGACCGGCTCCGTCTTACCTCGGCTCGCCGGACCTTGCGCGGCGGCTGGGACGCCGCGGATCGCGGCCAGGCCGTTGGGCTGGGCGATCATGCGGCGGAGCGCAGTCATGTTGGCCGCCACCTCGCTCGCCGGCAGGTCGCGACGGAACACCTCTTCGGCGTCCTGGAACCTGCCCTGAAGTCCCAGGACGAGGGCGAAGTTCTGGCGGACACGCATGTCGGCAGCAGGATGATTGGCCGCCTGCCTGAGCGCCTCTTCGGCCTCCGGGAGCCGCTTGGACAGAGCGTAGGAGAGCCCGAGGTTGGACAGCACGCTGGGCTCGCCGGGCGCGATCTTGAGCGCCGAATCGTAATAGCGCTGGGCCGAGACGTGATCGCCGACCTGATCGGCGATGGCGCCTTGCGCCGAGAGGATGCGCCAATCCGGCCGCTCGGGCGTGTGGGCGCGGCCGAGCACTTCGTTGGCCTCCTTGTAGCGGCCGACGTCGCCGAGCGCCTTGCCGTAGGCGGCGAGCAGCTCGAGATGGTTCGGATTGCGGATTGCCGCCTGCTGCAGCACCGCGACCGCCTGCGCCCGCTGCTCGGTCGCACGCAGGGCGCGCGCGTAATAGATGGCCGCCTGGGCGTCGGCGGGATTGGCTTCGAAGCGGGGACCCCAGGCTTGCGCCGACCGTCGCCATTCCTCCTCGGTCGGAGCCGCGCCGCCGCCGGCGCCGGCGATGTTGCTCTTGGCGCGCGTCAGGCAGCCCGCGCTCGGCAAAGCCAGCAGGCCGGCGAGGGCGAGCCGGCGCCAGAATGCGGCCGGGCGAACAAGGGAAGCAAATACGGGGTACGCCATCGACGAGCTCCAGCTGTACCAGCCGCACTGTCGTCGTGCGTAATTCGTTAACTTTAATGAACCCTTAAGCGGTGCCTCCCCGCGTTCAGGCGTCACCCGAGCTCCACAGTCCAAACCATCCTTTAAGCCGAATTGTCCCGCTGGGATTTTTCTGCGCCGCTGATCCTGGATCTCGGCCGTGACAAGCGTTTTTTCTGCGAAAACGTATCCACGCCGGCGGATCATGTTCTAAAGAGCACGAGCCGAATTCTCTTTTCCCAACCGTCCTATGATGCACCCGCTGCTTGCCCCCGAGACTGAACCTTCTCGCCCGATCTGGCTCGTCAGCGAGGACAGCTGGCCAGGCGTCAGGGACGGCTTGCCGGCGATCGCGCGAGGCTTCGCCGATGCGCAGGGCTTCGAGCCGAAGCCGGGCCGGCATTGTCTGCTGCCCGACAGTGACGGGTCGCTCCTCGGCGTCGTCCTGGGCATCGACGGTGCGCGCGCAAGACGCGCCGACCCATTCCTGGCGGGGCAACTGTCGGCGGCCCTTCCGGAGGGCGTCTACCGCTTCGCGACGTCACCAGCCGATCCGGCGCTTGCGACGCTCGCCTGGCTCCTCGGGAGCTATGCTTTCACCCGCTACGGCAAGAAGCCGGCCAGGCCAGCACGGCTTGTCCCGTGCCATGGCGTCGATGCTGCCGAAGTCGCCGCGGTCGCCGAGGCCATCGCCATGGGCCGTGACCTGATCAACACGCCAGCCAACGACCTCGGCCCTGACGGGCTCGAGGCGGCGGCGCGCCGCCTCGCCGACAAGCACGGCGCCGACCTGGAGGTGATCGTCGGAGATGATCTGCTCAAGCAGAATTTCCCGATGATCCATGCCGTGGGCCGCGCGTCGGCAACACCGCCGCGGTTGATCGACATCCGCTGGGGCAGGGCGGATGCGCCGCGTGTCACCGTCATTGGCAAAGGGGTCACGTTCGACACCGGCGGGGTCAACGTGAAGCCCGAATCCGCCATGCTGCTGATGAAGAAGGACATGGGCGGCGCGGCTGCCGCCCTGGCGCTCGCCGACATGGTGATCGGCGCTGATCTTCCGGTGCGCCTGCGGGTCCTCGTGCCCGCGGTCGAGAACATGATCTCGGGGTCCTCGTTCCGGCCCGGCGACGTGCTGCAGAGCCGCAAGGGTCTCACGGTCGAGATCGGCAATACCGATGCGGAAGGGCGGCTCATCCTGGCGGACGCGCTGGCGCTCGCCGACGAGGAGCAGCCCGAACTCGTGATCGATTACGCGACCCTCACCGGCGCCGCCCGCGTCGCCCTCGGTCCCGATCTGCCGCCATTCTATACGGAGGACGATGCCCTCGCGGCCGATCTTGCGCGCCTCGGCGAGGCCGTGAACGACCCGGTCTGGCGGCTGCCGCTCTGGCCGCCTTACGCCGCGCTGCTCGACTCCAGGGTGGCCGATACGAATCACATCTCGGGCGGCCCATTCGCCGGCTCGATCACCGCGGCCTTGTTCCTCCGCCGCTTCGCCACGGCCGCCAAAGCGCATGTCCATTTCGACGTTTATGCATGGAATCCGAAGCCGAAGCCGGCGCGGCCGGAGGGCGGCGAGGTTCAGGGCGCGCGCCTGGTGTACGCTCTGCTCAAGGAGCGCTACGGCAAGTCCAGTTAGGCGCTTGCAAGTGCCGGACCGCCGGGCAAGGGCAGGGCGACGTTGACGCGAAGGCCGGTGCCCTCGAATAGGATTCCCACCTCGGCGGACACCTGCGAAGTGAGGACGCGCTCCAGCAGTCGGGTGCCGAAGCCGCGCCGCGTCGGTGCCTCGACGGGTGGGCCATCCTGTTCGAGCCACTGGAACAGCAGCTTGCTGCCGTCGGCCTCGATGCTGATGCTCCACGTCACATCGAGCCGGCCGCCGGGCACCGACAGCGCTCCGTGCTTTGCCGCGTTGGTGCTCAGCTCATGGATCGCCATGCCGATCGGCACGGCGAGATCCGACGAGAGCTCGACGAGCGGTCCCTTGAGGCGAATGCGCTGGCTGCCGTCGTCATCGAAGGCGTCGAGCTCGTTGCGCAGGAGGTCCCCGAACCGGGTCGTCTGGCGCACGTCCTCGGTCAGGAGCGAGTGGGTTCGTGACAGCGACGCCACCCGGCCGATGAACTTTTCCTCGAATTCCGCGATGCTCGACGCCGTGCGCGCGGTCGAGCCCATGATCGCCTGAACCGTCGCGAGCGTGTTCTTGACGCGGTGGTGCAGTTCGCGGATGAGCAGCGCCTGGTGCTCTTCGGCGCGCTTTCTCTCGCTGATGTCGATCAGCATGTTGACCGCCCCGACCAGCGTGCCGGCCTCGTCGTGCAGCGGCGTCGGGTAGGGCAGGAAGGGAACGCGGACTCCGTCCGGCCGCTCCACGATCGCCTCCACGCCCCTGATCGGTCGGTTTTCCTTGAGCGCCCGCGCCATCGGGCAGGCCTCGTGCGGCAGCGGCGTGCCGTCCGGCCCGTAGAGCTTCCACGAGCCGCACCACGCGGTTGTGCCGAGATCGGGGCGCTGGCCCCAAAGCTCCGCTGCCGCATGGTTGTAATAGGTGAGGCGGCCGGCGGCATCGGTCGTGTAGACGGCGGCGGGCAGGGCCTCCAGCAGCTGGTGGAACCGGCGCTCGCGCAGGATATCGGGAGCGGCGTCGCGCTCGGCACCGTCCTGGACGACACGAGACCGGGTGTTGCCGTCTACCGCGCCCCCTTCACCGAGCACTTTTTCAAAGGCAGCTTCGAGCAAGCTGAAATTCGGTGTGTCCATCGACGTTCGTGACCGGTTGCAATGAGGCTATCCCAGTCCCTCCCGAGCGCACGTGCTCGCGTCAGCGGCCGGATGTCAGGGGGGGCACTATGACGGCTTTGGCCCCGAGCGACAAGGCGGTCGAAATTGGCTTTCGCACGACGGGTTCTTGAGCAAAACCGGGAGCGCGCGGAAAGGCGTCTCCGCTGCCATAATCGGGTTTTTGATCAGCAGGCGCCGTTCGATGCCCGAAGCAGCGTCACGGCGCCGCCACTGATCTTATTTCGCCGGAGCAGGCTCCTTGGCGGGCGCAGGTTCGATCCTGGATTTTTGCGCCTGCTCGGTGGAGTCGCGCAGCAGCGCATCGACGGTCTCGTTGCGCTTGTCCTTGGCCTTGCGCTCCTCCGCCTTCTTGTCGTGAGCGCTGAACCAGCTTCTGTCGTGGCACATGACGGACCTCCGTTCATGCGGGCATAACCAACGCAAAACCGGGCCGGATCGTTCCAGGCGGCTTCGAGCCCGCGTTGCCAAGCCGATTTGCACTTCCTTCACCAGCGGCGAATAATACGGGGCCGAAACGAAGGATTTGCGCGATGCCGGTCGAACTGCGGCCTCTGCAAGCCCTGAAGCTGTGGCATGACGTGCATCTCGCTTTGGTGCGCGGCGGCGAGCACGACTTGTCCGCCCGGCAGGTCGCCATCCTTCTGACGATTTATCTTGAGATGCCGCCGCACACGGTCCGCGGCCTGGCGAAGAAACTCGGAGTGACCAAACCGGTGATCACGCGTGCGCTCGATAGCATGGGCAAGCTCGAGCTGGTCGCCCGCCGCCGCGACGAGGCCGACCGCCGCAACGTAGTCATCCAGCGCACGGTCAATGGCGCGCTCGCGGTCGAGCGTCTCGGCGACGTTGTGGCTGCGCGTGCCAGGGACCTGCCCCGATGAATTTCGACAAGCGCCTGACGCCCGCCCGCGCCGATCTCGCCGACGAGCGCCTGCGCGGCCAGATCCCGGCGGACCGCTACAGTACCGGCGCGCCGATGCGCGTGGTTGCGCCGTCCGCCCCCTTGCGCCGTCAACCTGCGCCCGATGCGCCCCTCGATACCGAGGTGCTGATGGGCGAGGCGCTCACCGTCTATGACGAGCACGAGGGCTGGGCCTGGGGCCAGCTCGAGGGCGACGGCTATGTCGGCTATGTTCCGAGCGAAGCGTTGCGCGCCGAAGCTCCGGCGCCGACGCACCGCGTCGCGGCGCTGAGAACCTTTATCTATCCGGGCGCGAACCTGAAGCTGCCGCCGGGCGCGTGGCTGAGCCTAGGCGCCGGGGTGTCGGTCGCAGGAGCGGAAGGAGATTTCAATCGTCTGTCGGGAGGCGGCTTCGTTTTTGCCGGTCACCTCGAACCGCTCGCGTCGCATGAGCGCGATTTCGTCGCCGTGGCAGAACGGTTTTCGGGCACACCGTATCTCTGGGGAGGCAAGACCAGCCTTGGCCTCGATTGCTCCGGGCTGATCCAGCTCTCGCTGGCGGCGGCCGGCATCGCCGCGCCGCGCGATACCGACATGCAGGAACGGGCGCTCGGCGTGCCCGTCGAGATCAGACCTGGCCTCGACGGCTTGCGCCGGGGCGACCTGATCTTCTGGCAGGGACATGTCGGGGTGATGCTCGATGCCGAGCGCCTGCTCCATGCCAACGGCTACCACATGATGGTCACCGTCGAGCCTTTGCGGCTGGTCGAAGAACGCATCCGTCGCAAGGAGTTCGGCCCGATCGTGTCGATCAAGCGCCTGCCTGCGTTGACCTAATACCCCACTTCGCGGTCGACGAGGTTGTCGAGGGGCGCACCGGCTTCGAAGCGGCGGATCTGGTCGGCAATGCGGGCGCAGATCGCATTGGGCTCGCTGATGGCCGCGTTATGCGGCGTGAGCGTCACCGCCGGGTGTCGCCAGAGCGGCGAATCCGGGGGCAGGGGCTCCGTCTCGAACACATCGAGCGTCGCTGCCTTCAGCGTGCCGTCGTCGAGCGCCGCCAGGATGTCGGTCTCGACCTGCAGTCCGCCACGGCCCGCATTGATCACCACCGGCCCGCCGAGGCGCCCGTCATGCGCCAGCTTCGCGAAGAGTCGCGTGTTGAGAATGCCGCGCGTCGCCGCGGTGAGCGGCAGCAGCGTGACGAGAATGTCGGTCCGGGCGAGGAACGGGTCGAGGCCGTTGTCACCCGCGAAAGTGGCGACCCCTTCGACCGTCCTGGGCGAGCGGCTCCAGCCGGCGACGTCGAAGCCGATCGCCTTGAGCTTCTGCGCCGCATCGCCGCCGAGAACGCCAAGTCCCATGATGCCGACGCGCACGTCGCCTGCCGCCGGTTGATCGCGGTCGTCACGCCAGACCCGCTCGCGCTGTTGCGCCGCATAACGCTGCGTCTGACGCAGATGCATCAGGCAATGCAGGACCACGTATTCGCTCATGCGCTGCGTCAGGTCGGCGTCGACGACGCGCACGACCGGCACCTCGGGCAGGCGCGGATCGCTCATCACGTGGTCGACGCCGGCCCCGAGCGAGAAGATCGCCGCGAGGTTCGGCAGCCCGGCGAGACTTCCGGGCGGATGCTTCCACGAAGCGACGTAGTGCACGTCGCGCCGGTCGAATGGCTCGTCGAGGGTGACGATCCTGCGATCCGGCAGGACGTTCTGGAAGCGAGCCACCCAATGACGCGTGTCCCAGTCCTTCATGGCGACGAGAAGGCTCATGCGCCGCCTCCAATGCGATCGAGGATGAGCGGTGGCCCGGCCGCCGCGTGATCACCGATCTGGTAGGCGCGCCGCAAGGCAACCGCCGCCGCCTCGGCCTGCTCTTGGCTGCGCGCGTGCACGACACCCAATGGCCGCCCGGCGTCGACCTTCTCGCCCAGGCCGGCGAGGCTGGTGAAGCCGACGCCATGATCGATCGTATCCTGGGGCCGCGTGCGTCCGCCGCCAAGCGCCACGACGGCAATGCCGATCTCGCGCGTCGCGATAGCCCGGACCGCACCGGCCCCCTTGGCATGCACCGCCTTCACGACCGGCGCGCGGGTGAGATGCCGGTTGGGCTGCTCGAGCAGGTCGGCGGGGCCGCCCAGGGCCGCGACCATCTTCGAGAATTGCTCGGCGGCGGAGCCGGATGCGATCGCCTGCTCGATCCGGTCTTGCGCCGTGTCGCGATCGGGCGCGATGCCTCCGAGCACGAGCATCTCCGCGGCGAGCGCGACGGTGACCTGATGGAAACGCGGCTCCCGCTGCGCGCCTGTCAGGTAGTCGACCGCATAGACGACCTCGACCGCGTTGCCGGCGGCCGAAGCGAGCGGCTGATCCATGTCGGTGAGCAGCGCGGTGGTCGCCAGGCCGGCGCCGTTCGCCACCAGGACGAGGCTGTCGGCCAACGCACGTGCGCTTGCGATGTCGCTCATGAACGCCCCGGAGCCGACCTTGACGTCCATGACGAGCCCGTCGAGTCCGGCCGCGAGCTTCTTCGAAAGGATCGACGCGGTGATCAGGTCCACGGATTCCACGGTCGCGGTCACGTCGCGGATGGCGTAGAGGCGCTTGTCGGCGGGCGCGAGATCCGCCGTCTGGCCGATGATGGCGCAGCCGGCCTGGCGCACCACGCGCCTGAACGTGGCGATGTCGGGCTGCGAGACGTAGCCCGGAATCGAGTCGAGCTTGTCGAGGGTGCCGCCGGTATGGCCGAGGCCGCGTCCGGAGATCATCGGCACATAGCCCCCGCACGCTGCCACCGCCGGGGCCAGGACCAGGCTGACGCTGTCGCCGATGCCGCCCGTTGAATGCTTGTCGAGCGCCGGCCCGGGCAGGTCCCAGGCGAGGATCTCGCCCGAGCGGGTCATGGCGCGGGTCAGGGCGATGCGCTCGTCGAGCGACAGCGCCCGGAAGAACACGGCCATGGCGAAGGCGGCTGCCTGTCCCTCCGAGACGCTGCCGCTCGTGAGCCCGGCGACGAACGCTTCGATGTCGTCCGGCGGCAGTGTCTCGCCGTCGCGCTTGCGGCGGATGATTTCCTGCGGAAGGGTCATGCGCCGTCACCCATGATCGAGACCGGCGACGAAGGCCCGGACCAGGCGGGCGAGGTCGGCCGCCGAGGCGGCGGCCACGTCTTTCGTCTCGCGATGCGATGGCGCCGCCCGGGCTATCCCGGCGGCCCAATTGGTCACGACCGAGATGGCGGCGACCTTGAGGCCGAAATAGCGGGCGAGGATCACCTCGGCCACGGTCGACATGCCGACCAGGTCGGCGCCGAGCATGCGGGCCATGCGGATTTCCGCCGGCGTCTCGAAGCTCGGGCCGGAGAACCACATGTAGACGCCCTCCTCGACGGCCACGCCTGCGGTTGCGCCGGCGCGCTTGATGGCGTCGCGCAGTCCGCCGTCATAGGCATTGGTCATAGCGACGAAGCGCGCATCGCCATGGTCGTGGAAGAGCGGGTTGGTGCCGGCAAGATTGATGTGATCGCTGATTGCCACAAGGCTGCCCGGCCGCAGCTCCGGCGTTGTCGATCCGGCGGCATTGGTCAGCAGGAGAGGCGGCCCGCCGAGTGCCCGCACGGTGGCGATCGGCACCCGCATGGCGGCTGCGTCCCCCGTCTCGTAGTAATGGGTGCGGCCCTGGAACAGGAGAACGCGCCGGTCGTCGATGCGCCCGGCGACGAGGCGGCCGGCATGGCCGGACACGCGGCTCTGCGGAAAATGCGGAATGTCCGCATAAGGCACGCTGACCACGTCCTCGAGGTCGTCCGCGAGGGCGCCGAGGCCGCTGCCGAGCACGATCGCGCAGGCGAACGGCCCGTCCAGTCCGCGGGCACGCAGAAACGCCGCCGCTTCGCCCGCCTTGTCCATTCATGGCCTCCCGGACGGCAAATTGTCCGGCCCGAACGAGAACGGCAGCAGCTCGTCGAGCGCAAAACTCCGCCGCACGCCGCCGGGGCCCGCCACGTGCACCGCCGCGTCTCCGGCCGCGAACTCCCGGATGCGCTGGCGGCAGGCACCGCACGGCGTGACCAGCGCCTCACCCTCTCCGACGACGAGGACCGCCGCGATTCGGGTCTCGCCGGCGGCGACCATGACCGCGATCGCCGCCGCTTCCGCGCAGGTGGCGACCGGGTAGGCGGCGTTCTCTACATTGCAGCCGGCGTAGACGGCGCCGCCCTGGCCAAGCACCGCGGCCCCGACCTTGAACCCCGAATAGGGGGCGTAGGCCCGCGCCTGCGCCTCGGCGGCGGCTTCGAACAGGGCATCCAGGGGGCTCAGGTCAGGATCCTCGCGAAAGGGGCGGTGCTGCCATCCCTTAGAACATTTTCCGGCGAAGTGGGTCCGGTTCGCCGAAGAAAATGCGTCCCAAAAAGCTGGAGCCGATTCCGCGTAAGTGGAAGCCGCGCTAGCCTGCGCCCGGCCGCGAACAAAGGTGGCGCCCTTTCCCGGTCCCGGCAGAGGCCGTAAAGACGGGCCATGTCGCTCGCCCCCGATGAAGTCGAACGTTACGCCCGCCACCTCGTCCTGCACGACGTCGGTGGGCCCGGACAGGCGAAGCTGAAGGCCGCCCGCGTTCTGGTGATTGGCGCCGGCGGGCTCGGCGCGCCGCTGCTGCAGTATCTCGCGGCTGCCGGGGTCGGCACCATCGGCATCGTCGACGATGACGTGGTCTCGCTGTCCAACCTGCAGCGGCAGGTGATCCATGCCACCCCTGATCTCGGCCGGCCGAAGATCGAGAGCGCGGCCGAGGCGGTGAGGCGGCTCAATCCACATGTCGTCGTCCAGCCGCATGCCGTGCGCCTCACCGCCGGCAATGCCCGCGATCTCGTCCGGGGCTACGATCTCGTCGCCGATGGCTCCGACAATTTCGATACGCGCTATGCCGTGTCGGATGCCTGCTTCTATGAGGGCAAGCCGCTCGTCACCGCCGCCCTCGGCCAGTTCGACGGCTCGCTCACAACGATCCGCGCGCACGAATCGGGCCCCGACGGACGGCCGAACCCGACCTATCGTTGCCTGTTTCCCTCGCCGCCGCCGGCAGGCGCCATTCCGAGCTGCGCCGAGGCGGGCATTCTCGGCGCCCTCGCCGGCGTCATGGGCAGCCTCATGGCGATGCAGGTGATCCGCGAGATCGTCGGATTCGGCGAAGGCCTCGTGGGCCGGCTCTTGATGGTCGACGCGCGCGCCATGCGCTTCGAGACCATGCGCTACCGCTGGGACGAAGCGAATCCGCTCAGCGGGCGAAGCTCATCCCGGATGCCGAGCAGCGGCGATCCGGGATGACTGTGATCAGCTGCGCAGCACCGCCCCGGTCTTCTTCGCGACCTCGGCGACGATCCTGGCCGACACCGCCTCGATCTCGGCATCCGTGAGCGTCTTTTCCTTCGGCTGCAGCGTGACGGCGATCGCCACCGACTTCTTGTCGGGGTCGATGCCGGCGCCCTCGTAGACATCGAACACGTCGATGTCGGCGATCAGCTGCCGCTCGGCCGCCTGCGCCGCCTTGAGGATGTCTCCTGCGGCGACGCTGCGCGCCACCACGAAGGCGAAGTCGCGCGTCACCGGCTGGAACTCGGATAGCTGCAGCTTCGGCTTGATCTTGGTCGGCCGATATTTTGGCGGGGGCAGGTTGTCGAGCGTGAGCTCGAAGGCGACCAGCGGGCCCTTGACGTCGAGGGCCTTGAGAATCTTGGGATGCACCTCGCCGAAGGCGCCGACGACGTTCTTGGGCCCGAACTGCAACGTGCCGGATCGCCCCGGGTGGAACCATGCAGGGCCGCCGGGCACGACCTGCACGCCCGCAGTCGGCACGCCGAGCTGGCTCAGGAGCGCCATGGCGTCCGCCTTGGCGTCGAATACATCGACGGTCTCGGCGGCCTCGTCCCAATGCCGCCCGGCGCCTTGCACGCGCGCCGTTCCGCGCCGCACGGCCGCCGCCTTGATCGCCTGCCCCTCGGGCTCGTCGGACGCGAAGCATTGGCCGACCTCGAACAGGGCAACGTCGCCGTAGCCGCGATCGGCATTGCGTTGCGCCGCCTTCATGAGGCCGGGCAGGAGGCTGGGGCGCATGTCGGACAGCTCGGAGGCGATCGGATTGGCGAGCGCCAGACGCTTGTCGCCGCCGCCGAACAGCCTTGCTTCGCTCGCCGCGATGAACGACCACGTCACCGCCTCGACGAGGCCGCGCACCGCGAGCAGGCGCTTGGCGAGGCGGGTGCGCCGCTGAATCAGCGTCAGCACCGGCTTGGCGACCGTCGCCTCGATGCGCGGCAGGGGCTTGGACTCGACGCGGTCGAGGCCGGCGATGCGAATGACCTCCTCGACGAGGTCAGCCTTGCCCTCGACGTCGGGGCGCCATGACGGCGGCAGCACTTTGGCGCGCTCGCCGATGCCGGCGACCATGAAGCCGAGCTCCTCGAGGATCACCTTGGCCTCGGGACGCGGCAGGTCGAGGCCCGACAGCCGCTTCACCTCGGTCCACGGGAAGTCGATCGCGTGATCGCTGTCCGGAATGGCGCCGGCGAGCTGCCGCTCACTCGGCTCGCCGCCGCATAATTCCGTCACCATGCGCGTGGCGAGATCGAGGCCGGGGACAGTGAAGGCCGGATCGACGCCGCGCTCGAAGCGGTAGCGCGCGTCCGTGATGATGCCGAGCTTGCGCCCGGTCTGGGCGATGTTGAGCGGATCCCACAGCGCCGATTCGATCAGCACGTCGGTGGTCGTCTCGTCGACGCCGCTATGCTCGCCGCCCATGATGCCGCCGATCGATTCCGGCCCGCTGTCGTCTGCGATCACGACCATGCTGTCGTCGAGGCGGTAGCTACGGCCGTCGAGCGCCTGCACGTCCTCGCCGGCGCGCGCGCGGCGCACGACGAGATTGCCCTTGACCTTGCCCGCGTCGAACACGTGCAGCGGACGGCCGCGGTCGAAGGTGATGTAGTTGGTGATGTCGACGAGCGCATTGATCGGACGCAGCCCGATGGCCGCGAGACGCCGCTGCATCCATTCGGGTGAAGGGCGGTTCTTCACCCCGCGCACCAGCCGCAGCGCGAAAGCCGGGCAAAGGTGCTCGTCGCCCGGCGCGAAATCGAGAATGATGGAAACGGGGGAGGGGCCTGACCCCTTGACTGTGGAAACCGCGCCCGGCTTGAGCACCCCGAGCCCGCCTGCGGCGAGATCGCGGGCGATGCCGTGCACGGATGTGCAGTCCGGCCGGTTCGGCGTGAGGTTGATCTCGATGACGGGATCGTCGAGCTTCGCGTAAGCCGCGTAGGCCTGGCCCACCGGCGCATCCTGCGGCAGGTCGATGATGCCCTCGTGATCATCGGACAGCTGCAGCTCGAAGGCCGAGACCAGCATGCCGCGACTCTCGACGCCGCGGATGGTGCCGACGCCGAGGGTGATGTTCTTGCCTGGGATGAAGGTGCCGGGGGGCGCGAATACGCTCTTCATGCCGGTGCGCGCGTTGGGCGCGCCGCACACCACCTGCACCGGTTCGCCGACGCCGGTATCGACCACGCATACGCGCAGGCGGTCGGCATTCGGGTGCTGTTCGGCCGACACGACGCGAGCGACCGTGTAGTTGGCGAGCGCCTGCGCCTTGTTCTCGACGCGTTCGACTTCGAGGCCGATGCGCGTCAGCGTCTCGACGATCCGCTCGAGGGTGGCGTCGGTGTCGAGGTGGTCCTTGAGCCAGGAGAGAGTGAATTTCATGACGTCAGCCCGCCTGCGAGGGTCGGCAAATCGAGCGGGCGGAAGCCATAATGGTTGAGCCAGCGCACATCCGCCTCGAAGAACGGGCGCAGATCCGGCATGCCGTATTTGAGCATGGCGATGCGATCGATCCCGAGGCCCCAGGCGAAGCCCTGGTATGTGTCCGGGTCCAGGCCGCAGTTCCTCAGCACGTTGGGATGCACCATGCCGCAGCCGAGAATCTCCATCCAGTCGTTGCCCTCGCCGAAGCGGATCTCGCCGCCCTGGCGCGAGCACTGGATGTCGACTTCGGCCGATGGTTCGGTGAAGGGGAAGAACGACGGCCGGAAGCGCATCTTGACCTGATCGACTTCGAAGAATGCCTTGCAGAATTCCTCGAGCACCCACTTCATTTGCGCGAAGTTGGACGACGTATCGATCACAAGCCCTTCCACCTGATGGAACATCGGCGTGTGCGTCTGGTCCGAGTCGTGGCGATAGGTGCGCCCGGGAATGATCACCCGGATCGGCGGCTGCTGCGCCTTCATGGTGCGGATCTGCACGGGCGATGTATGCGTGCGCAGCACCTTGCGCTCGCCTTTGTGGTCGGCCGCCAGAAAGAAGGTGTCGTGCATTTCCCGCGCCGGGTGCCCGGCGGGGAAGTTGAGCGCCGTGAAGTTGTAATAGTCAGTCTCGATGTCGGGACCTTCGGCGATGGCAAAGCCCATATCGGCGAAGATCGCGGTGAGCTCGTCAATCACCTGACTGATCGGATGGATGCGGCCACGCGTCTCCGGCCCTTCGCGCACCGGCAGCGTGACATCGACGCGCTCGGCCGCCAGGCGCTGCTCGAGCGCGTTCTCGGCGAGGGCTTCCTTCCTGGACGCGATCGCCGTCTGCACCTTGTCGCGCAGGCCGTTGATCAGCGGGCCTTTTTCCTTGCGTTCCTCGGGCGTCATGGCGCCCAGCGTCTTGAGCAGTTCGGAAACCGAGCCCTTCTTGCCGAGAGCCGATACGCGCACGGCCTCGAGCGCGGCCTCGTCGGCCGCACCTTCGACCTGGGTCAGGAGATCGCGTTCCAGTGTTCCAAGATCAGCCATCGGTCATTCAAGCTTCGCGCGCGAGAGATGGAGCGTCCGGTCCGCTGCCCGGACAGGGCCGGCTGCAGGGCCGGCGCGTGGCCGCGGCCAGCCGGTTCCCGCTTCGGCGGCTTACGCTCTGGAGTCGCGGTCCGGGAACGTCAAGTGGCGGCTGGCCGCAACCAGCCGCACGGCGGCCGGTTTCGGCCACCGGACGCGTCACCCGCGAGAAGGTGAAGGGGGCGGGGCAAGCCCGGCCCGAAGGTCGCTTACGCGGCCTGCTGCGGCAGCGCGGCCTTCGCCTGCGCGACGATCGCCGCGAAGGCCTCCGGCTCGCGGATGGCGATGTCGGACAGGACCTTGCGATCGACCTCGATCCCGGCCTTGCCGAGGCCGTCGATAAATCGCGAATAGGTCAGGCCGTGCTCGCGCACTGCCGCGTTGAGGCGCTGGATCCACAGCGCCCGGAAGGTGCGCTTGCGGTTCTTGCGGTCGCGATAGGCGTATTGCATCGCCTTCTCGACCGCCTGCTTGGCGATGCGGATCGTGTTCTTGCGTCGGCCGTAATAGCCCTTGGCGGCCTTGATGACTTTCTTGTGCTTGGCGTGGCTGGTCACGCCGCGTTTGACGCGGGCCATGGATGATCTCCTTCAGAACCTGGAATTTGACGGGAAGTCTTCAGCCGTTGGGCAGAAAATACTTCTTGACCCGCTCCGCGTCGCCCTCGAACAGCACGTTGGTGCCGCGCAGGTTGCGGATCTGCTTTTTGGTTCGCTTGATCATGCCATGGCGCTTGCCGCGCTGGGCGTAGAGCACCTTGCCGGTGCCGCTGATTTTGAAGCGCTTTTTGGCGCCCGACTTGGTCTTCATCTTGGGCATTTGGCTCTCCTGGACGCGCCTTGGCCGCGGGTGACCCGGCCGGTCGGCGCTGATGCTTTTGTGAGCATGATGAACCGCCACGGCAGCCCTGTCGGCCGGGCGGTTCAACGAGGTGCGGCTTATGGCAGAGGCCTCGCTAAAAAGCAACGGGCCGTCGCCAGGGACGGCCCAGGGCACGATTTCGGCGAAGTGGGCCCACTTCGCCGGGGATGTGCGCGTTAACCTTGGTTGCCCGGCCGACCGCTCAGCGTGGGGCCAGGATCATCACCATCTGGCGGCCTTCCATCTGCGGCTCGCTCTCGACTTTGGCGATCTCGGCCGTCTCGGCCTTGACCTTCTCCAGCAGCCTCATCCCGAGCTCGGTATGCGCCATCTCGCGGCCGCGGAAGCGCATCGTGAGCTTCACCTTGTCCCCTTCCTCGAAGAAGCGGCGGACCGAGCGCATCTTGACGTCGTAGTCATGCTTGTCGATGCCGGGGCGCAGCTTGATTTCCTTGACCTCGACCGTCTTCTGCTTCTTGCGCGCCTCGGCCTGCTTCTTCTGTTCGAGAAACCGGAACTTGCCGTAGTCGAGGATCTTGCAAACGGGCGGGGTGGAGTTCGGGGCGATTTCGACCAGGTCGAGGCCTGCATCCTCGGCGATTTTGAGGGCGTCGAAAAAGGCCATCACGCCGTGGTTCTTGCCCTCGTGGTCAATCAATTGGACCTCGCGGACGCCGCGAATATCCCGGTTGGCGCGCGGCCCCTCCTTCTGCGGGACCGGCATGGCTCTCATAGGTCTGCGAATGGCTTCATTCTCCTGTTGTGATGGTTCAACGACGGCGGACCGTTCCGCCTGAGCCAACGGGGGAGCCGTCGATCACCTGATGACACGAACGTGCGACAATTCGCACAAAGCATCTACAAGTCAACTCACAGGCCGTGCGGCGGCCCGTCGAGCAGTGCCATATAGACATCGAGCGTATCGGTCACCATGCGCTCGAGCGAAAAATGGCGCTCCACATGGGTCCTGGCCCGTCGCGCCATGGCCTCGCGCGCGCTCGCCCCGAGCGAGAGCGCCGTGCCGATCGCCGCCGCCAGCGCCGCCGCGTCGCCCGCCGGAACCCGCCAGCCTGTGCGCTCCTGCGGGGGCGCTTGCGGGGGCGCGAGCACGGTTTCGGGCACCGCGCCGAGGTCCGACGTGATGACGGGCGTGCCCATGGCCTGGGCCTCGACCGCCGAGCGCCCGAACGTCTCGGGCTCGGTCGACGGCATCGTGGCAACCGCCGCAGCGAGCAGCGCTGCCGGCATGTCGCTGCAATGCCCGACCCGGCGCACCACGCCGGCAAGGCCGCGGGCGGCGATCAGCGCGTCGAGATCGCGCACATAGCTGTCGCGGCCCTGGTGGTCTCCGGCGAGCACGAAGGCGACGTCGTTAAGGCCCGCTGCCTTGAGTTGCGCCGCCGCCTCGATGAACACCTTCTGGCCCTTGAGCGCGGTCAGCCGCCCGGCCAGCAGCACGACGCGCTCATGCGGCGCCACTCTCCAGCTGGTGCGCACCGCCTCGACGCGTTCCGGCGCCACGGCTGCCGGCGCGAAGACCGACAGGTCCGTGCCGCGATGTATGACGCGGATGCGGTCGCTTGCCTGCGGGCAGACCGACAGGATGTGCTCGGCCGTAAAGCGCGAGTTGGCGATCACCGCGTCGCCGCGCGCCATGACCGAATTGTACAGCGCCTTGATCTTCGACCGCGCCGGGTAGCGGCCGTGATAGGTGGTGACGAAGGGCAGGCGCAGGCGCTGCGTCGCGCCGAGCGCCACCCAGGCCGGCGCCCGCGACCGAGCGTGCACGAGCGCCACCCCTTCCTCGACGCACAGCCGCGCCAGTCGCCGCACGTTGACGGCCATGGCGAGGGGATTTTTCGAGGCCGCCGGAAACGACGCCCAGATGCCGCCCTTGGCCTGTAATTCGCCGACCAGGCGGCCGCCTTCGCTGGCCACGAGAGCCCGCGCGCCCACATTGACCAGGCCGGCCGCGACATCGACCGTCGTGCGCTCGGCCCCGCCGGCCTCCAGTTCGGGAATGATCTGCAGGATCGTTCGCCCGGCGAGCGGATGCGCGCGCGCCGCGCTGAACAGGGGCCTCCTCGCAGCCGGTCGCGCCAGCGAGCTCACCGGAAAAAGAGCTCTTTCAGAATCACCATGGCCATCTCCCGATCGGCTGTTTAGAGCATTTTGCGGCGAATTCCTGCCCCGGACTCTCGTCCCGGGGTGGGGCGGTTTGCCGAAAAGATGCGATCCAAAAGCAGCGCGTTCGATTTTCCCGTAAGGCAAACGGGTCTAGGACCAGTTACCGATGCCACAATTCCTTGAGGTCGGCAGCGGCGCCGCAGCGCGGCGGATCGCCGTCCTGGTGCGTGCGGGAAATGCCCCGACCGTGTTCTGGCTCGGAGGGTTTCGCTCCGACATGCGCGCCACCAAGGCCGAGGCGCTCGACCAATGGGCGATGCGCAGGGGACGCGGCTTCGTGCGCTTCGACTATTCCGGCCACGGCGAGTCGGGCGGGCGCTTCGAGGACGGGACCATATCCGGCTGGCTCGAGGACACGCTCGCTGTCGTCGAAACATTGGCGACCGGGCCCTTCGTCCTGGTCGGCTCCTCGATGGGCGGATGGCTGGCCCTCCTCGCGGCCCGCGAGTTGCGCCGCCGCGACCCCGGCCGCGGACCTGCGGGCCTCGTGCTGATCGCGCCGGCGATCGACTTCACGGAGCGGCTGATGTGGCAGCAATTCTCGCCGGAGGCGCAGCGGGCCATCCTGGAGCAGGGGCTGTACCTTCGCCCTTCGCTCTATTCGCCAGATCCTTACCCGATCACCCGAGCTCTCATCGAGGACGGACGCCGCCACCTGTTGCTCGACCGCACGATCGAGACCGGCTGCCCGGTTCACATCCTGCAAGGGATGCAGGATCCGGACGTGCCGTGGCGGCACGCGCTTGATCTCGTCGAGCACCTTCCCGGGGACAGCGTGTCGCTGACGCTGGTCAATGACGGCGACCATCGCCTGTCGCGTGACGAGGACCTCGAGCGGCTGTTAGCCGCGGTCGAAGACATCGCCTGACCCGATGCCGCAGGCCGGCATCGGCCGTTTTCCGACCTTTCGAGATTAATGCAGGCTCACCGTCCGGAGGTCGTGTGCCCAGGCGTTGGCGACGGCCGCATCACGGGAATCGGTCAGCAGGATGGGAGTGCCGTTCGCGGACAGCAACGCGAACAGTTGCAGGCCCGGATCCATGGCGGGCGCCTGCGGGAACAGCCGCTGCACGTCCTCGGACTGCATCGCCTTCACGTAAGCGACCTCACCCTCGCCGAGGGCGGCCAGGTCGTTGGCGCTCAGTTGGATCGGGCTGGTTCTCACGTCGTTATTCATCACGCTCTCCTCAAGCAGCGTATCAGCTTCTGGTTTTTTCCGTCACCGCGATATCGATCTTCCGCACGGTGCGCTCCGGCTCGGGCTTCACGAGGTCAATCGACAACAACCCATCCGACAGGTCGGCGCCGAGCACCTCCATGCCGTCGGCGAGAAGGAAGTTGCGCTGGAACTGGCGTGCGGCGATGCCGCGGTGAAGGTAGTGCCGGGTCTTGTCGTCGTGCTGACGCCCCCGGATCGCGAGCTGTCCTTCCTGCAAGGTCACGTCGAGCTCGTCCCGGGCAAAACCTGCGACGGCAAGCGTGATCCGCAACCGCTCCGGCGCCTCCTCGGTGCGAGCCAGGCGCTCGATATTATACGGCGGGTATCCATCGCTGGCGGCCTTCGACACGCGGTCAAGCGCCTGCTCGATCTGGTCGAACCCCAACAGAAACGGATGCCCGAAGGGCGATTGACGCGACATGGACGAAGCCCGATCGGCACTTCGGTTGATGAGCCCGATTGCGCGGCGCTCACGCGGGCCGGCAGGCCCCGCTTCCCACATATGGAGAGCGCCTGCCGGAGCATCAAGGGCTAAGTCCTTGTCAGGCTTGAACCGTGGTTGCCGATCTGTCACCGGCGGGGCCGGGCTTCGCCGCTGGCCCTTCAAGGGGGAATGTGATCCGAAAGACCGCCTGGCCCGCCTCCGGCTGCTCGAATGTCCCGCCGATCTGCTGCACCAGCTTGGTCACGATGGTCAGGCCCAGAGGCCGCCCGGGGATAGCCTCGGCGGAAAAGCCGACGCCGTTGTCGGCGATGGTCAGGGTGCCCTGACCGTCCTTCCGCGTCGCGGCCACGGTGATGATGCCGCGGCGGTCGCCCGGAAAGGCGTGCTTGTAGGCGTTGGTCATGAGCTCCGCGGCGACGAAGGCCAGCGGCACGGCGGTATCGAGCGGGACACGCATGGTGTCGGCCTCGAGCTCCGTCACGATGCCGCGCTCATCTCCCGCAAATGCGTCGGCGATCTCCCGGATGAGCCCTTCGAGATATTCCTTGAAGTCGATCGAGGCGAGATCGGGGGAATTATAGAGCAGGGTATGCACGCGGGCCATGGCCCCGATGCGCCGGACGGCGCTCTCGAACGGCTCGCGTTGTTCGTCATTGAGGTTGCGCGACCCGAGGCGCAGCAGGCTTTGCACGATCTGCAGGTTGTTCTTGACGCGGTGATAGATCTCCCGCAGCAGCACCTCACGTTCCGACGCCGCCTTGCGCTGCTCGGCGAGGGATTCCTGCGTGGTGGCAAGCAGCCGCGCGTCGAGCTCTCCCAGCGCGCGCGAGGCCGCCAGGCGCTCCTCGCTCACCCTCCGTTCCATGACGTTGTAGAAGACGAAGATGCCGAGCACGCTGGCGATGATCAGGCTCAGGATCCCGGTCGTCACCATGGCCCACCGCGACTGCGACGAGATCTGGTCGAAATGCCCGCGGTCCGCGGCCATGACCGATAGCCATCCGGTCAGGGGCGAGCGCTGGAAGCTGGTGATCACGTCCTGACCGTCCAGCGTGCTGGCGGTGAACAGGCCGAAGCTCTGCCCTGCGGTGGGCCCGCGCAGGTCCTCGTTGGCGTCGCGGCCGATGAAGTGCTCGGGCGCCCGTGACCGCGCCAGGATGCGGCCGCGTTCGTCGATGATGACGCTCAGCAGGCGCTCATCCTCCCTTTGCCGCAGCAGGAGCTGTTGGAGCGATTGTGCCTTGATGCCGGCGACCAGGACGCCTCGGCTCTCGCCATCGCGGATCACGGGCGCGCAGATCAGGACAACCTGGCCATCGTAGGCCGTGCCGCTTTCGCCTGCCGCTCGCGTCGACACGCATGATCCTTTGGTTTCGGCGGCACGCCGGATGGCGTCGCTGCCAATGTCGCGCAGATCGTCGCTGCCGGGGCGCATGGTGTTGAGCAACTGCCGTCCCTGGGAGTCGACGAGGCTGACGAACGCCCATTGCGGGATGGCCGCCACCATGTGCGTCGCCTGCGCCTGGAACTCGGGCAGGTTCGGCTGATCAAGGCTCGGCAGGGCGGCCATGGCCTGGAGGGCGGTGATGCCGCGCTGCACCTCGGCATCGACGGTTTGCGACAATGCTGCGGCGCGCGAGGTCAGGAAGTCTTCCAAATCACGCTGGCTATCCCTCAATTCGGAGCGCAGCCACAGCCCGGCGAAAAGGATGATCGGAATCAAGGCGGCCAGGACCGCGGCGGCGAAGAAATAGAGGGTGCGCCACCGCGACGCCTGCTCGGCGTAGGATGGCTCGACGGGCCTTGCGCTTCTGCCGGTGGCTGTGGTTGCCCGCATGATGCCCGGTCTGTGCCCGCCTTTCAGACGGCGTTTTGCTCGAGCCTCCCCGCCCTGGCCGGGAGCGCCCGCATTCTGGAATTCAGGACGATGCCCATGGGAGAGTTGCGACGCACGGGATCATGCGTTCGCGACCCGCTCGCGAGCCCGCGGAGCAGGGTTTGCCGTAACCGCGGGAAACCTCCTCCATACGGAGCAAAACTCTTGCAATTGAAGAGGGTTCCGCGCGGCCGGCAGCACCCCGGAGCATGATTAAAGAAGTCCTGGGTCGATGGTGCTCCGGCGCTCCAGCCAGGCCGGGACCGGGAGGTTCTTGGAGCGCAGGAAATCGGGGTCGAAGAGCTTCGACTGATAGCGGGTGCCGTAGTCGGCCAGGATGGTCACGACCGTGTGGCCAGGCCCCAGCTGATTGGCCAGCCGGATGGCTCCGGCGACGTTGATGCCCGACGACCCGCCGAGGCACAGGCCCTCGCGTTCGAGCAGCTCGAAGATCACCGGCACCGCCTCCTCGTCGGGGATCTGATAGGCGACGTCGACGGGAGCGCCTTCGAGGTTCTTGGTGATGCGCCCCTGGCCGATCCCTTCCGTGATCGATGAGCCCTCCGCCTTGAGCTCGCCGCGGGTGTAATAAGCGTAGAGCGCGGCACCCATCGGGTCGGCGAGACCGATCGTGACCGCCGGATTGCGGTTCTTCAGGGCGATGCCGACGCCGGCCAGCGTGCCGCCCGTCCCGACCGCGCAGACAAAGCCGTCAACGCGTCCATCGGTCTGCTCCCAGATTTCCGGGCCGGTCGTCTCGATATGACCCTGGCGGTTGGCGACGTTGTCGAACTGGTTGGCCCAGATGGCGCCGTTCGGCTCGGATTGCGCAAGGCGCTCGGCCAGGCGGCCGGACACCTTCACGTAGTTGTTGGGATTCGCGTAGGGCACCGCCGGCACCTCGACCAGCTCGGCACCGGCCAGCCGGATCATGTCCTTTTTTTCCTGGGACTGCGTCTCCGGGATGACGATCAGGGTGCGGAAGCCGAGCGCATTTCCGACCAGGGCCAGGCCGATACCGGTATTTCCCGCGGTGCCTTCGACGACGACCCCGCCCGGCCGGAGCGCGCCTCGCCGCATTGCGTCCTGGATGATGAACAGGGCCGCCCGGTCCTTGACCGACTGGCCGGGATTCATGAATTCGGCCTTGCCGAGGATCGTGCAGCCGGTGCGCTCCGAAGGCCCCTTCAGCTTGATCAGAGGCGTGCCGCCGATGGCGGCCAGAATGTCGTTCTTGATGTCCATCGTTGCCGAGAACCGATGTGGGGCGGCGCAGAATGGTGGGATGGCGGCCGCACAGCAAGCCCCAATCGACACCCCGAAGCCGGCGAGCGGGACCGCTTGCGCATCCTCCCTGAGCGTCCATCGCCTGATGAGCGCCCGCGATTCACGATAAATACCAGTAATCGTTGAGCTTGCTCCTATGGGCGCTAGCGTAGCGCCAATCTGTACGGAGATTTGCTTGATGGCCACGAAGCTTCTTGTCTTCGCCGGGGCGCCCCTGATCCTGAGCCTTGCCGCACCTGCTGCTTTCGCGGATGGGCCGCCGGTCGCCAAGGGGATCGCCCAGCGTTCCGCCGAGCGCGTTCATGTGCGCCGTGTCGTGCGCCAGACGCGCCATCACGTCCATCGGGTGCGGGCCTGGGACGGCCGCTACGGTTACTATCCGCGCCGTCATTTCTTCGTCGACGGCCTGCCCACGGCCAATCCGTTTGGCAGCAGCGTTGGCGTGGTCTCCGGCGGATGGACGTATTACACGCCGGGCCCGCGCGTCGTCTGGTATCCCTACAGCTACCGCGACAGCGTCGTCACGGTCTATCCGCGGCCGGTCTATCGGCCCTTCTGCGACTGCTACTGAGGCGTGCGCGCCCAGCTCAGAGTCGCCTCGTTCAGCGGCGCACCGCGGGCCTTCATTTCGGCTCCAGGCAGCACGTCGCAACTCGGCCACAACCCGCTGGAAAGCGCGTCGGCATAGCCGCGCGGCAGCCCGGCGCCGCGCATCTTCGACGCCGCGGCCGCATGGTCATAGGCGAGCGCGAGATGCGCAATGCGCAGCGAGCCTGGCTCGGCTCCGCTACCGATCACGCTGAACCACGTGCGCGGCGTGCCATCATTCGCCGGCATCCCGACAGCACCGGGATTGTGCCAGAGCCGGCCGTCGATGACCTGTGTGAACGGCACCCCGCAATGGCCGGCGACGATGCCGTCGACGCCGGAGCGCGCAAGATCATCGGCCTTCACCTCGTCAGGCGTCGAGGCAAAGACGAAGCGGCTGATCTCGGTGAGACTGCCGTGGACCACCGCAAGCGTGACGCCCGCCGCTGCGATTTCCACGTCAAGGCGCCGCGGCAGGCCAGCCATCCATGCGCGCTCGTCGGCGCCGAGCTCGCGGTCGGCGTGCGCGAACCACGCGGCCGAGAGCTGGTCGCAGGCACCGCCGGGCGTGAAGCCGCAACCGCAATCCGACGCGCCTTGCGCCAGCGATTCCTCGCAGTTGCCCATCACCACATGGATGCCGGACCGGCGCACGAGGTCGACCGTCGCCTGCGCGTCCGCTGCGTAGGCGACGACGTCGCCGGTGCACACGACGCGCTCCGGCGGGATGCGCCGCCGCTCTGCTTCGGCGAGCACGGCGCGCGTCGCCTCGAGATTCGAATACGGCCCGCCGAAGAAGAGCACGGGGCCGTCCAGCGTCGCGTAACCGCTCGCCGCCATTGACGTCACTCGCGCACGGCGCCGTTGCCCGTCGGGTCGAGGATCGCCCGGATCTTGCGCAGGTTGGTCATCGTCCCTTCGAGGTGGCGACGGAGGGCTGCCGCAGCATCCTCGTTCTGCTCGCGTTCGAGCAGGTCGAGGATCGCCAGGTGTTCGCGGCAGTGCTGGCGATAGCGGCTGCGGTCGAGCATCGACCGGTACGACAGGAGGCGCCGCACGCGGTTGATGCGGCGGACCGTCTCCAGGAAGAACGGATTGCCCGAAGCGCCAACGATGGTCTCGTGGAAGCGGACTCCGCGTTCGTGCAGCGCATCCGCGGTGTCCGTTTCGATCGCGCCGGCGAGTAGCCGCTCTTCGGCGGCGCGCAGCCGCGCGGCGGCATCGCGCTCGAGGCGATAGCTCGGCTCGATCAGGGCGGCCGGCTCGAGGGCGAGGCGCAGCCGGTAGGTCTGCTCGAGGCTTTCGGGCGTGTTGAGCATCGGCGAAAACGCCCAGCCGTAGCCGCGTCGCCGCTCGACCCAGCCTTCCTGCGCGGCGCGGCCGAGAAGCGCCGTGAGCTGTGAACGCGTGAGCTCATAACGCTCACGCAAGAAAGATTCCGACGCCTGCTCCGGAAGATGTCCGCGCAGGTGGTCCTCGGCGAGCCGGAAATAAGCCTTCGACGTGGTGTCGGTATCGACGAGCCCGAGTTCGCTCGGCGCGACGTCCCTGACCTCACCGACGAAGTAGCCGCGGTTCTGCTCGTGCAGGACGACGCCCTTCTCGCGCAGCAATCCAAGCGCCTGGTTGACGGGCGTGCGTGAGACGCTGAAGCGCATCGCGAGATCCTGCGCGGCGAGATGCGCGCCCGCTTCGAGATTTTCCGCCTGGATGTAGTCGAGGATGCGGGCAGCAAGGCTTTCCGCGATCTCGCGCCGGCCCGGCCTGCCGTTGCCGCGTGCTGAGGCCATGATCGTCCCTGGTGACCTTTCGACGATCAGGGACATGGCGGGCCTTTCGCCGGAAGTCCAGCGAGCCGGACGTGCAGCCACTCTCCGCTTACTGCAGCATGATCGGGCGAAGGCCCGCCCCGGACTTGATCCGGGGCGGGCGCCACTTCGCCGAAAGAAGGCTCGTCCCGGATCTGATCCGCGATCATCGACCCGCGAAGAACAGAGCGGGCTCGATTCATCATCGGAAACGATCCCGCTCTGGCCGTCATGATTTTACGAGGCCGATGCTTTTCAGCACGTCGCCGACGCGCACCTGCTCGGCCTTGAGGAAGGCGGCGAACTGATCGCCCGGCAGGTAATAGTCTTCCCAGCCCTTGACCTTGAGAACCTCGGCCCATTCCTTCGACTTCACGGTCTTTTCGATGGCGTCCGCGAGCGTCTTGCGCTGCTCCGGCGTGATGCCGGGCGGGGCGACGATCGAACGCCAGTTCATGAGTTCGACGTCCATGCCCTGCTCCTTCAACGTCGGCACGTCGGCGCCTTCCAGCCGCTTGCCGGACGATACCGCGAGCGCCCGCATCTTGCCCGCCTTGATCTGGCCTTCGAACTCGCCGTAGCCCGAGATGCCGGCCGTGACCTTGCCGCCGACGATGGCCGCGATCGCTTCGCCGCCGCCCGAGAAGGCGATGTAGTTGACCTTCGCCTGGTCGGCGCCGGCTGCCTTGACGAACAGGGCCGCGAGGATGTGGTCCGCGCCGCCGGCTGAGCCGCCGGCCCAGGTGACCTTGGCGACATCCGCCTTCACGGCGGCGGCGAGATCCTGCACGCTTTTGTGCGGCGAGTTCGCCGGCACGACGATGACGAGCGGATCGCCGGTGAGGCGCGCGATCGGCGTTACCATGTCGAGGTTGACCGGCGACTTGCTGGTCAGGATGGCGCCGACCATGGTGATGCCGTTCACCATCAGCTGATTGCCGTCGCCCTTCGCGCCGTTGACGAACTGCGCCAGGCCGACCGTGCCGCCCGCTCCGGTGACGTTGGTGACCTGCACGCTCTTGGCGACGCCCGTGGTGGTCATCACCTGCTGCAACGAGCGCGCCGCCGTGTCCCATCCGCCGCCGGGGCCTGCCGGCGCCATGATCTTGAGCTCGAGCTGGGCGTGAGCCGACGTTGCCAAGACGGCGATCGTGGCCGCGACGGTGGCTCGCGCCACGAATGTTGTGAGATGCTTCATGAGGACTCCTTGGACAGTGGGGGGCACCGGGCCGGGCGTTCTGCGCCGGGCTGACGGTCTGCGCTCGAACGCTCGTCTGCGTGCCGAGAGCCGGCATCGCAGGCGAGCGTGCGATTGAGGATCAGCGGCAGGACGCCGCCGCTTTGAAGGAGGGTGATCTCGAGCGTCGTCTCGACGGCCGCGATCGCGTCGAAGGTCTCGATCGTGCCGGATGCGCGATGAATCCTGACCGGAATGCGCGCACGCGGCGTCAGCGTGTCGGACCGGGCATCGACCTCGATGCGGTCGCCGGGAGCGAGAAGCAGCTCCGTCGGATGCCGCTCCGCCGGCAGCTTGATCGGCAGGATGCCCATGCCGACGAGATTCGACCTGTGAATGCGCTCGAAGCTGACGGCGAGCACGGCGCGGATGCCGAGCAGGGCGGGCCCCTTGGCCGCCCAGTCGCGCGACGAGCCGGTGCCGTAGCGCTCGCCGGCAACGAGCACGACCGACTCGCCGTCCGCGGCGTAGCGATCGGCGGCTCGCCACAGCGGCAGGATCTCGCCGCTCGGCACGTGCACCGTCGCCCCGGGCGGCGCCTCGGCGCAGAGCTCGTTGCGCGCGGCGCGATTCACGAACAGGCCGCGCAGCATGACCTCCCAGTTGCCGCGGCGCGCGGCGAACACGTTGAGATCCTGGCGGTCTTCGCCGCGCGCGGCGAGGTGGTCGGCAGCCTCGCTGCGCGCCGGGATCTGGCCCGCCGGCGAGATGTGATCGGTCGTCATGTCGTCGCCGAGCACGATCAGCGGCTGCGCCACGTAATGGCCGAGGCGCGACTCGGCCTCGACTGTCGCGAAAGGCGGCCGCCGGATGTAGGTCGACGCGTCGTCCCACGGAAACAGCGGCGTCGCCGGCACGTCGAGCTTGCGCCAGACCTCGCTGGCCTCGGCCTCGTCGTAGGCGGCGTCGTAGTCATCCGGATCGGCAGCCGCCGCGAGCGCCGCGTCGATCTCGTCTCCCGTCGGCCAGAGATCCTTGAGATGCACCGGCGCGCCGTCGGGCCGATGCGTGATCGGATCGCTCAGGATGTTGCGGTTGACGTCGCCCGCCAGCGCATAGGCGACCGCCAGCGGCGGCGATGCCAGGAACCCGGCTTCGAGCTGCGCGTGCACGCGTCCGGGGAAATTGCGGTTGCCGGACAGCACCGCGACGGGATGCACGCCGCGCGTCTCGATGGCGCGCTGCATCACCGGCGCGAGCGGGCCCGAATTGCCGATGCAGGTCGTGCAGCCGTAGCCGACGATGCCGAAGCCCACGGCCTCCAGGTCGTCGAGCAGGCCTGCCCGCCGCAGGTAGCGCTCGGCCGTCGGCGAGCCTGGCGCGAACGACGTCTTGACCCATGCCTTCGGCTTCAGCCCGAGCTGCCGGGCCTTGCGCGCGAGCAGCCCCGCGGCGACGGTGAGGCGCGGATTGCTCGTGTTCGTGCAACTCGTGATCGCCGCGATGGCGACGGCGCCGTCGGGCGGCTCCGCGGCGTCCGCAGCGGCCGCTTGCAGCGGCACGTCCCACAGGCCGGCGAGGGCTTCGACCGTCTGTGCCGGCGACAGGCGGTCCTGTGGCCGGCGCGGGCCGGCGAGGCTCACGCCGATCTTGCCGAGGTCGATCTCGATCGTGTCCGTGTAGCGCGGGCTCGCGTCGGGATCGAACCACAGCGCCTGTTGCTTCGCGTACGATTCGACGAGGTCGACCTGCGATGGCGTCCGCCCGGTCGCGACGAGGTAGGCGAGCGTCTGCGCGTCGATGGGGAAAAAGCCGGAGGAGGCGCCGTATTCCGGCGCCATGTTGGCGACCACGGCGCGGTCGCCCGCCGACAGCGACGGCAGGCCCGGCCCGAAGAACTCGACGAACTGTCCCGACAAGCCGAGCCGGCGCAGCTGCTCGGTGACGGTCAGGGCAAGGTCGGTGGCGAGCGTTCCGTCCGGCAGGCGCCCGGCGAGACGCACGCCGATCACCTCGGGGATGCGCAGCATCACCGGCATGCCGAACAGGACGCTTTCGGCCTCGACCCCGCCGACGCCCCAGGCCAGCACGCCGATGCCATTGATCATCGGCGTGTGGCTGTCGGTGCCGATCAGCGTGTCGGGCACCGCCCACGCAACGCCGTCGCGCGTCTCGGTCGTCACGACCGTGGCAAGGCGCTCCAGGTTGATGGTGTGCATGATGCCGGTGCCCGGCGGATGCACGCGCAAGTCCTTGAGGGCGCGCGTCGCCCATTTCATGAAACGGTAGCGCTCCAGGTTGCGCCCGAGCTCGCGCTCCATGTTGCGGCTCAGGGCGTCGGGCGATGCGTAATGATCGACCGCGACCGAGTGGTCGACCGACACGTCGACCGGCAGCACCGGGTTGAGCAGTTTCGGGTCGCCGCCGGCTTCCGCCAGCGCCGAGCGCATAGCCGCCACGTCGACCAGGGCCGGCACGCAGGTGGTGTCGTGCATCAGCACGCGACCGGGGACGAACTCGATCTCGGCTTCGCTGGTGCCGCTCGCCAGCCAGGCGAGGATGCCGCCCCTGGCCGCCTCGCGCTCTCCGCCGGCGCCGTTGCGCAGCACGTTCTCCAGAAGCAGCCGCATCAGCCAGGGAAGGCGGGCAAGGTCGCTTCCGGCGCTCGCCGGCAGGTCGACGAAGCTGAGCTGGCGGCCGCCATGCCGCAGGGAGCTGAGGGCCTCGCCGGTAATCGCAACCTCCCACTATTTTGCTGAGATTTAGGCTGTGAATTGCATATAAGCAACAAAAAAAGCAAATGACCCGCCTCGGCCGGCATCTCGAAATCTGCCGGCTCGGCTCGCCCCCTTTGCCGGATGGATTTTTCGGGTCTAAAAGACAATTGCGGCCGCTGCGGACGGCGGCGTCTCAAGAGACCAAGCGCGATGCGTTCGAGCGCCCTCGCCAACCGGATCGCCGGTGAGATCACCGGCCTCATGCAGGTCGGCCAGATCGCCCCGGGCGATCATCTCAACACGCAAAAGCTCGCCGACCAGTTCGGCGTGTCGCGCTCTCCGGTGCGCGAGGCCCTGCAGATCCTCGGAGCGCAGGGGCTCGTCGAGCTGCGCTCCAACCGCGGCTTCTTTGCCCGCGCGGTTCAGGCCCGGAAAGCGGCGCCGCGCGGGCTGCCCGAGATCCACGAGATTTCGCCCGAATACCAGCGCCTCGCCGACGACTGGCTGCGCGACCGCATCCCCGCGGAAGTGACCGAACAATTCTTGCGCGACCGTTACGGACTGACGAAGGGGCAGGTGACCGACATCCTGGTGCGCGCCGCGCGCGAGGGATGGGCCGAGCGCAAGCAGGGCTACGGCTGGCGCTTCCTGCCGGTCGCCAAGACGCCCGAGGCGTTCGAGCAGATCTACCGCTTCCGCATGCTCATCGAGCCGGCCGCGATGCTCGAGCCGAGCTTCAGGATCGACAAGAAAGTCTTGGCCGACCAGCGGCGCCTCCAGGAGGGCATGCTCGAATCCGACATCGAACGCCTGCCGGCGGAATGGCTCCTCAATGCCGGCGCCGTGTTCCACGAAGAGCTGATCAAATTCTCCGGCAACTCGTTCTTCCACCAGGCCCTTGTGCGCGTGAACAGGATGCGGCGGCTTCTCGAATACCGCGCCCAGTTGGATCGCCGGCGGCTGCTGCGCCAATGCACCGAGCACCTGCAGATCGTCGACCTGCTCGAGCGCGGCGAAGTGATGGAAGCGTCCTATTTCATGCGCCGCCACCTCGGCGGCGCCCTGGCGGCGAAGTCGCCGATGCGCTGGGACGAGAACGGCCTGGTTTTCGAAGGGAGCAGGACGGCCGTCAAAAAATAATTTGCATTTTAAAACGCAAAAAGCCAACGTCTGCGGCATCAGACGGGGCGCAGGGCGCCCGAACGGGCGGAGACCTTGATGCGCATTCTCGTGCTGCCATGCGACGGCATCGGACCGGAGATCACCGCCGCGACCATGGAGGTCCTGCACAGGACCGATCGGGACTTCGGGCTCGGCCTGTCCTTCGACTACGACGACGTCGGCTTCCCCAGCCTCGAGAAGCACGGCACGACGCTCCGCCCGGAAACGCTGGAGAAGGCCAAGGCCTATGACGGCGTCATCCTCGGGCCGCAGTCGCACATGGATTACCCGCCGCGCGACAAGGGCGGCCCCAACGTCTCCGGCGGGTTTCGCGTCGGCCTCGATCTCTACGCCAACGTTCGGCCGGCCCGCTCGCGCGCCTTCCTCGACCGCGGCGCCAAGAACATGGACCTCGTCATCATGCGCGAGGCCACCGAAGGCTTTTATCCCGATCGCAACATGCACAAGGGGCTCGGCGAGTTCATGCCGACGCCCGACGTGGCCCTGTCGGTCCGCAAGCTCACGCGCCATGCCTGCGAGCGCATTTCCCGCCAGGCCTTCAAGCTCGCCATGCGCCGCCGCAAGAAGGTCACGGCCGTTCACAAGGCCAACAACTTCATCGTCACCGACGGCTTCTTCCTCGAATGCGTGCACAAGGTGCACGAGGAGTTTCCGGAGGTGCAGCTCGACGAGGTGATCATCGACGCGATGGCGGCGCATCTCGTCCGCGACGCCTCGCGCTACGACGTCATCGTCGCGACCAATTTCTACGCCGACATCCTGTCTGATCTGGCGAGCGAGCTGTCCGGCAGCCTCGGCCTCGCCGGCTCGATCAATGCGAATGCCGAGACCGGTCTCGTCTGCGCCCAGGCGCAGCATGGCTCGGCGCCCGACATCCAGGGGCAGGATCGTGCCAACCCGACGTCGCTGATCCTGTCGGCCGCGATGATGCTCGCCTGGCTGGGAGAGCAGCGCGGCATCGCCACGCTCGAAGCTGCGGCCGCCGAGATCGAACGCGCCGTCGACGAGGTGCTGGCCGATCCGGCCTCGCGCACCCGCGATCTCGGAGGGACCATCGGCTGCAAGGAATTCGGGTCGCGCGTGGCGGCGGCGGTTCGCGGACCTGCGCCGGCGCGGAAGACCGGCACATAAAGAATTCGGTGGACCGGCGTCGATGCCGGACGCGAATGCCCGGGCGTACACACGGCGGCCCGGCAATGCACTCGGCGCGACGCGACGCGCCGCGAGCCAGCAAAGTGAGAGAGGGAGCGAGACGATGATGCCTGTAAATCAGTTCCGACAATTGGCCGTGGCGAGCGCCGTCACGGTGGCGGCAATGCTTCCCGCCTTGGCGCAGGACGTGCCTGCCGGCTACCCCAAGGACTACGCCAACGTGATCGCGGCGGCCAAGAAGGAAGGCGCCGTTTCGATCTACACTTCGACCGACCAGTCGCAGGCGCAGGCCTTCCTCGATGCCTTCGCCAAGAAATTCCCCGGCATCAAGGTCGAGTACAACGATCTCGGCACGAACGGCGCCTACAACCGCGTCATCTCGGAAGCGGCCGCCGGTCAGGTCGGCGCCGACGTGGTCTGGAGCTCGGCGATGGATTTCCAGATGTCGCTCGTCAAGCAGGGGCTGACGCAGGCCTACAAATCGCCCGAGGCCGGCAACCTGCCGGACTGGGCGAAATTCAACGACGTGCTCTATGCGACGAGCATCGAGCCGATCGGCATCATCTACAACGTCAAGGCGCTTCCCGAGAATCGCGTGCCGAAGACCCGCGCCGACCTCATCAAGTTCCTGCAGGACAACAAGACCACGCTGAAGGGCAAGGTCGCGACCTTCGATCCCGAGAAGAGCGGGTCGGGTTTCCTGCACCACACCAACGACGCGCGCGAGACGAAGAACTTCTGGGATCTCGCCAAGGCCTTCGGCGCGATCGGCGGGCGCACCTATTCGAGCTCGGGCGCCATGAAGGAGACGGTGGTCTCCGGCGAGAACGTGCTCGCCTTCAACGTCATCGGCTCCTATGCGCTGCAATGGGTGACCGAGAGCCCCAACCTCGGCGTCGCCTTCGGAACCGACTACACGCCGGCCTTCTCGCGTCTCGCGCTCGTCGCCAACAAGGCGCCGCATCCGAACGCCGCCAAGCTGATGCTGGATTTCATGGTGTCGAAGGAAGGGCAGGCAGCGCTGACCAAGGGCGGCATTCCGTCCGTGCGGTCCGACGTCACCGAAGGCCTCAACCCGAAGACGCTCAACGAGCGCGTCGGC
Source organism: Beijerinckiaceae bacterium (assembly GCA_036556825.1). Classification (GTDB taxonomy): domain Bacteria; phylum Pseudomonadota; class Alphaproteobacteria; order Rhizobiales; family Beijerinckiaceae; genus JAJKJG01. The sequence continues at coordinate 7,881 of DATBIR010000118.1, read as the reverse complement.
GGCAACCTCCGGCCGATCAAGCTCGGCGAAGGGCTCATGGAATACATGAACCCGCAGAAGCGCGTGCAGTTCTTCCGTGACTGGAAGGCGGCCCTCAGCGGCTCCTGATCTGGACAGAAGATCGTTGCGCGGCTCCCTCGCGGGAGCCGCGCGTCTGACGAACCGTCGATGATCGGACGCGACTGATGGCCGTCGATCTCAAGAGTGCCGGCCCGACGATGGATGCGCTGTCGCTGCCGTCCACGACGGCTGCGCAACCCCGGGCAAGCCGCGTCAACGACGCCCCTGTCTTCCGCGTCGCCGTCATCGCCATTCTCGCGCTGGCGGTGCTCACGCCCGTCGGGCTCATCGTCTACCAGAGCTTCCTCGACGGCGCGTTCTTCAGCCCGGCGTCCCGCCTCAGCCTCGAGGCATACGAATACATCCTCACCGATCCGTCTTTTTATGAGGCGCTTTGGACGACGACCGTACTCGCCTTCGGCATGGTCGCGGTCGCGGTGCCGCTCGGCGGCGGCCTGGCCTTCCTGCTGACGCGCACGGACATCAAGGGACGCAGGCTCCTGGAGATCCTCGTCCTCGTGCCGATGTTCATCTCGTCGGTGGTGCTCGCCTTCGGCTACACCGTGTCCGTGGGGCCGGCGGGCTTCCTGTCGCTGTTCGTCCGCGACCTGGTCGGCTTCGTGCCGTGGAACCTCTATTCGCTCGCCGGCATCGTCGTCATCGCCGGGCTCAGCCACGTCCCCAACGTCTACCTCTACATCTCCGCCGCCATGCGCAACCTGCCTTCCGACCTCGAGGAGGCGGCGCGCACGGCGGGCGCCAGCGTGTGGCGCGTCTCGCTCGACGTGACCCTGCCCATGGTCCTGCCGGCGATCATCTTCTCCGCCGCCCTCAACCTGCTGCTCGGCTTCGAGATGTTCGGAATTCCGCTCGTGCTCGGCGACCCGAACGGCATCCTCGTGCTGACGACCTATACCTACAAGATCACCACCCTGTTCGGCGTGCCGACCTACCAGATGATGGCAGCCGTGGCGGTCGTGCTCATCCTGATCACGCTGCCGCTCGTCTTCTTCCAGCGGCGGCTGCTGCGTCACAGCCGCCGCTTCGCGGCGCTGGGCGGCAAGGGCGCGCGCTCCAGCAATCTCAAGCTCGGCCGGCGCGGGCAGGTCGTTGCGCTCGCCTTCATCGGCTTCTGGCTGTTCGTCTCGGTCGTGCTGCCGATCGCCGGCATCGTGCTGCGCGCCTTCGTCAACGCGTGGGGCGAGGGGGTCAACCTCATCGACCATCTCACGCTGGCGAACTTCCACCGCCTGACCGAGGTGCCGAGCCTCGTGCGCGGCGTCATCAACACGGTCCTGCTTTCGGCGGTCGGCGGCGCCCTGGCCGTCGGCATCTATCTGCTGATCGGCCTCGCCGGCCACCGCAATCGCGGCCTGTCGAACACGGTGCTCGATTATCTCGTGCTGCTGCCACGTGCGCTGCCCGGCCTCGTCGTCGGCCTCGCCTTTTTCTGGGTGTTCCTGTTCGTGCCGTTCCTGACGCCGTTGCGCCCGACGCTGGCGAGCCTCTTCATCGCCTACGTGGTGGTGGGGCTGTCCTACGGGCTGCGCCTGCTGCAGGGCACGCTGCTCCAGGTCAGCCCGGAGCTGGAGGAATCCGCCCGCACGACCGGCGCGACGGTGGGGCGGACATGGCGCGACGTTGTAATCCCGATCGTCCGCCCGGGCCTTACCGGGGCCTGGGCGCTGATCATGATCATCTTCCTGCGCGAATACGCGACCGGCGTCTACCTGATGAGCGCCGGCACGGAGGTGATCGGATCGCTGATGGTCTCGCTGCTGCAGACCGGCGCCATGGACCTGATCGCGGCGCTCGCCTTCATCAGCATCGTTCTTACCGCGGTCGGCCTGACGCTGGCCCTGCGGCTCGGAGCTCGCATCCATGACTGAACTGACGGTCAACAACGTGCAGAAGTGGCTCGGCAACCTGCAGATCCTGAAGGGCGCCTCCTTCACGGCCGAGCGCGCCTCGATCGTCGCGCTGCTCGGCGCGTCCGGCAGCGGCAAGACGACCCTTCTGCGCTGCATCGCCGGGCTCGAGCAGCCCGAGATCGGCTACATCCGCATCGGCGACAAGACGGTGGTCGACAGCGAGCGCGGCACCGCGCTGCCGCCCGAGCAGCGCAACATCGGCCTCGTCTTCCAGTCCTATGCGCTCTGGCCGCATCGCACGGTCAGGGAGAATGTCGGCTACGGCCTCAAGCTGCGCGGCGTGAGCGGCGCCGACATGAGCCGCCGCATCCAGACGATCCTCGACCGCATGGGACTCGGCCATCTTGCCGAGCGTTATCCGGACCAGTTGTCGGGCGGCCAGCAGCAGCGCGTCGCCATCTGCCGGGCCCTGGTCTACGAGCCGCGCGTGCTGCTGCTCGACGAGCCGCTGTCCAATCTCGACGCCAAGCTGCGCGAGGAGGCGCGCTACTGGATCCGCAAGCTCATCCTCGACCTCGAGATCTGTGCCATCCTCGTCACGCACGACCAGACCGAGGCGCTGGCCGCCGCCGACCACATCCTGCTGCTGCGCGACGGGCGCATCGTCCAGGAGGGCAAGCCGCACGACATCTATTCCAACCCGACCAGCTTTTACGCCGCCGATTTCCTCGGGGCTAACAACATCGCCCGCGGCAAGGTCGGGCACGTCCAGGGCAACCGGGCGACCGTCAGCGGCGAGGGCTGGTCGCTCGACGGGATCGTCAGGGATCGGCAAGGCCTCGTCGTCGGCGCGGACGCGCAGGCGGTGATCCGCGTCGAGCGCATCGCCGTGCTGGACGGGCCTGGTCCGAACCGGGTGCGGATGAATCTCGACGACAGCCTGTTCCTTGGCGACCGCTGGGAATACCGCATCCGCAGCGGCGACTTCAGCGCCAAGGCGCACGGCACGCGTCCGCTTGCGCCGGGCCCGGTCTGGTGCGAGTTCCCGCCCGACAGCGTCTGGGTTTTCCCGGGCGCAGGTTCGGCGTAAGCCCGCGGCGCCGAGCAAGTTCCTTCATGTCCCGTCCACGCATCGCCCTCATCCACGCCACGCCGGTGGCGATCGACCCGATCAGGGACGCTCTCGCCGCCGGCTGGCCCGACGCGGAGCCGGTCAACATCCTGGACGACAGTCTCTCCCTCGACCGGGCGGCGACGGACGACCTGACCGAAGCGCTGACGGAGCGCATCGTTTCGCTGGCGCGCTATGCCCGCCGGAGCGGCGCGGACGGCGTGCTCTTCACCTGCTCTGCCTTCGGCCCGGCCATCGAGCGCGCGGCCGGCGCGCTCGACATCCCCGTGCTCAAGCCCAACGAAGCCATGTTCGAGGCCGCCCTTGAGCGCGGCGCCAACATCGGCATGATTGCGACGTTCCAACCGGCGAAGGCCAGCATGGAAGCGGAGTTCGCGGAAGAGGCGCGCCGCGTCGCCCCGGGCGCGCGGCTGACGACACGGGTCGTCGAGCCGGCGATGACGGCTTTGCGCGCCGGCGACGCCGCAACCCATAACCGTCTCGTGGCCGCCGCCGCCACCGGCATGCCGGCTTTCGACGCCATCGTGCTCGCGCATTTCTCGACGGCGCGCGCCGCACAGGCGGTCAGGGCGGTGACCGATGTGCCGGTGCTGACGAGCCCCGACGCCGCGGTGGCGAAGCTCAAGCGCCTGATCGCGGCGGCAGGCTGAAGGCGGATCTCATGCTTCTCGGCGTCATTGCTGACGACTTCACCGGCGCGAGCGACATCGCCAACACGCTGGCCAAGGGCCTGGGCGGCGGCCTCAGGACCACGCAATTCCTCGGCGTTCCGACGCGACCGGCGCCCGCCTCGTGCGACGCCGGCGTCGTCGCCCTGAAGAGCCGCTCGATTGCGGCGGACGACGCCGTCGCCCGGTCGCTCGCCGCGCTCCGCTGGCTTCAGGACCAGGGCTGCCGGCAATTCGTGTTCAAATACTGCTCGACCTTCGATTCGACGCCCGCCGGAAATATCGGGCCTGTGGGCGAGGCGCTCGCCGAAGCGCTCGGCGTCGCCGGCGTTCCGGCATGTCCTGCTTTTCCGGGGGCCGGACGCACCGTCTACCAGGGGCACCTGTTCGTCGGCGACCGGCTTTTGAGCGAGACGAGCCTGCGCACGCACCCGCTCAATCCGATGACCGACCCGGACATCCGGCGCTGGCTCGCCCTGCAGAGCCGGCGGCCGGTCGGCCTCGTCGCGCATGCGACGGTGGCGAAGGGGGCCGCGGCGATCGCCGCGGCGCTCGACGAGGCCGGCGGCCGCGGCGAATGCCTCGCCATCGTCGACGCGCTCACCGATGCGGACCTGCTGGCGATCGGCGCGGCCTGCGCCGACCGCCCGTTGCTGACGGGCGGGTCCGGCATCGCCATCGGGCTGCCGCGGAATTTCATCGACAAGGGGCTGGCCCAGGCGGCGCAGCCGGTCTTCGAGGGCGTGCGCGGGGCCGAAGCGATCCTGGCCGGAAGCTGCTCCGGCGCCACCCTCGGCCAGATCGCGCTGCACCGAGAACGGCATCCGGCGCTGAACGTCGCCGTCGAGGACGTGCTGTCCGGCGCCCTGCGCGCCGAGCACCTCGTGTCCTTCGTCGAAGAACATCGCGGCGGCGAGCCGCTGATCTATTCGTCGGAACCTCCGGAGCGGGTCGCCGCTTCGCAGCAGAAGCATGGCGCGGCGAGGGTCGCTCATGCCATCGAGGCGCTGTTCGCCGACACGGCGCGAGCGCTGGTCGATGCCGGCGTGCGTCGGCTCGTCGTCGCCGGCGGCGAGACCTCTGGCGCCGTCGTCTCCGCGCTCGATATCGACGCCCTCGAGATCGGGCCGGAGATCGACCCGGGCGTGCCGGTGGTGATCGCGCGCGGCGATCGCACGCTGGCGCTGGCGCTCAAATCGGGCAATTTCGGCGCGCCGGATTTTTTCTCGAAAGCGCTGAAAAGCCTTGGAGGGCCGTCGTGACGGAGACCGGGACGCGCGAGCTTCTGGCGCGGCTGGCGCGATCCTTGTTCGAGCGCGGCTACGCGGTCGGCTCGGCCGGCAACATCAGCGTCGCCGTCGACGACGGCGTCCTGATCACGCCCACCAACTCCTGCCTCGGCTTCCTCGACCCGGCACGCATTTCCAAGATCGACCGGCAGGGGCGGCATCTGTCCGGCGACAAGCCGTCCAAGGAAGTGTTTCTGCACCAGGCCTTCTACGACACGCGCGCGGGCACGGGAGCGGTGGTGCATCTGCACTCCACCTACGCCACCGCCTTGTCGTGCCTCGAGGACGTCGATGCGGACGATGCGGTCCCGCCGCTCACGCCCTATGTCGTGATGCGCGTCGGCCGCGTGAAGCTTCTGCCTTATGCGCGGCCGGGCGATGCGAAGCTCGGGGACATGATCCGCGCCCTCGGCGGCGCGCATGCCGCCGTCCTCCTCGCCAATCACGGCCCCGTGGTCGCCGCGGGCGATCTGACAAGCGCGGTGTATGCGTCCGAGGAGCTGGAGGAAACGGCAAAGCTCGCGGTCACCTTGCGCGGCCTGCGCGCGCGGCAGCTGTCCGGCGAGCAGATCGCCGAACTCGCCCGGGTGTTCAACGCACCAGTGTAAGGCGGCCACGCCAGAGTCTTGCACCGCTTAAGCTCAGCCGTTACGGCGGTTACGCGCGCAAGCGCGAGCGACGCCGGCAGCGGGGAGGGGGGCGATGTCGAAGGTCACCCGGGCGACGCAGGCGCTAGACAAGGCCGGCGTCGCCTATGCGGTCTTCACCTACGATTACGATCCCGGCGCCGATCGCATCGGCGTGCAGGCGGCGGAAAGCCTCGGCATCGATCCCGGCACGGTCCTCAAGACCCTGATGGCGGAAGTCGACGGCAGGCCGGTCTGCGTGCTGATGCGCTCCGACCGCGAGGTCAACATGAAGAAGCTGGCGGCGGCGTTCCGCGGCAAGTCGGCCCGCATGATGGCCCCGGCCGCGGCGGAGCGCGCCACCGGCTACCATGTCGGCGGCATCAGCCCGTTCGGGCAGAAGCGCGCGCACCCGGCCGCCGTCGACGAAGCCGCGCTCGCGGCCGACGCCGTCTTCGTGAACGGCGGCCAGCGCGGGCTCCAGCTGCGCCTCGCCCCGCACGACCTCGTCAAGGCGCTGAGCGCGTTCGCCGCATCGCTGTCATAACATCGTCTCGCGCCGGGCTGCTCATGCCTGCGCGTCGCGTGAGCTTTGGCACATCGTGTGGTGCGCAGGCGGACCTAGTTTGCCTCCCGCGAGGCATAACCATCCCAAGCTTCGCCAACTCGCCCCGTCCAGCCCACCCGCTCGGCGGGGCTTTTTCTGCGGCCGCGAATCGCCTTTTTACCGCAAGCGCTCGACGTCGTCGGGGTCGAGCTTCTCCTCGGCTTGTCCGCCGACCCGCAACGTCCTCTGGCGCTCGTTGGCCAGGGTTTCCCATGTGTCGGCCATCTTGAGCAGCTGGTCGCGCTGCTCCCCGACCTTCATCTGCTTGGCGAGCGCGCGGCATTCCTCCGCGTGCCGCCGATAGTCCATGACTGTTTTCACGAACGATTTCCCCCGGGTCGTGCGCTTGTGATCTGAGCAGAGCAGCTTGGCAATAACAAGTGATGGAATCCGCGGCTCATCCCTCCAGAAAAGCGGCGATCGGGGCTGCCGCCTGGGCGATGTATTGCAGGCCGTTGAGGTGACCGATCGGGCCCGTGATGGTGGCGGTCTCGACGCGAACTCCGTTGCCGCGGATCGCCGCCACCGTGCGCGCCACCCACTCGGCCGGAAAAACGAGGTCGGTCGGCGAGGAGATGATCAGCGCCGGCGTCGTGATTTTCGCGGGATCGGCCGAGGCGAGCTGGTTGGCGCGCACCATATAGAGAAAATTGTTGGCGTCGGCGAGGGCCGCGCGCGCCGCCGCCGCCAGCCGCACGGCCGCCTCGATCTTGAAAGGATGTTCCAGCGCAACTGCGGGATCCCTGTCCGGGTCGGCGGGCGCCCGCCCGAAGGTGTCGCGCGCCCATTGCGACTGGCTGGCGTGCAGGATGACGGTCTCGAATGCGGCGGTCAGGCCTTCGAGCGGCGGCTCGCGATCGTAATAGTCGCCGCCGTTCCATCGGGGATCGAGCCGGATCGGCTGCGCCCACAGCCGCAGCCAGGCCATCAGGAAGGGATCGCCGCCGGCGGCGCCGATCACGGCCACGATGCGATCGACCATGTGCGGCCAGGCGACCGCCCATTGATACGCCTGGAGCGCGCCCATCGACGGGCCGGCGACCGCCTTCAGCCGCTTGATGCCGAGGCTTTCGACGAGCGCCTTCTGCACGTTGACGAAGTCGCCGATCGACACGACCGGGAAGCGCAGGCCGTAGGGCCTCCCGGTGTCCGGATCGATCGAGGCGGGCCCGGTCGTCACGACATGGGGATCGCGCGCGTTGATGTTGACCAGCGTGTCCGACGACAGGACGAAATAGCGGTCGGTGTCGATCGCCTTGCCCGGCCCGATGATCGCGTCCCAGTAGCCGGGCAGCTCGTCGCGCGCATCGTAGCGGCCGGCGGCGTGGCTCGTGCCGGAAAAATAATGGGTGACCAGGATGGCGTTGGAGCGATCCGCGTTGAGCGTGCCGTAGCTCTCCCAGCCGATCCGCACCCGCTTCAGCACCGCGCCGTTCTCGGTGGTGAAGCACGGCAGCTCGAAAACATTCTTCTGGACGATCACCGCAGCATTCCCGTCATCCGGACGATCTTTCGCATCCACGGCGCCACTGCAAGGGGGCTCGCGCTTTCATCTCCGGAATGCCCTGAACAGCCGAATACGCGGACGACTCCACAGGACCAGCCTGTACGGGCATCCTGTGCTTATG
>DATBIR010000117.1:0-7542 GCA_036556825.1 Beijerinckiaceae bacterium | reverse complement strand
CAGAGGACAGTCCGTTCCCTGACGACAAGGAAGTTTTCGATCATGTCTTCGCCGCAAGAGAATAGCGCCGCGCGCAGCCTCAGCTATGGCGACGCGATCCTGGAGGCGACGCGCCAGGAGATGCAGCGCGACCCGGCGGTCTTCGTCATGGGGCAGGGCGTCGACGATGCGCGCGGCATGTTCGGCACCACGCTCGATCTGCACAAGGAGCTCGGGGCAGCGCGCTGCTTCGACGTGCCGCTCGCCGAGGACGGCATGACCGGCGTCGGCATCGGCGCGGCGCTCGCGGGAATGCGGCCGATCCAGGTGCATCAGCGTATGGACTTCATGCTGCTGTGCATGAACCAGCTCGTGAACATGGCGGCGAAGATGAGCTACATGTTCGCCGGCCGCCACCGCGTGCCGCTGGTCGTGCGCGGCATCATCGGCCGGAGCTGGGGACAGGGCGCACAGCACAGTCAGGCGCTGCACGCCTTCTTCATGCATGTCCCCGGCCTGAAGGTCTTCGCTCCGACCACGCCCTATGACGCCAAAGGCTGCCTGATCAGCGCCATTCGCGACGACAATCCGGTGATCATGGTCGAGCACCGGATGCTGCACCCGGTCACCGGCCTCGTTCCGGAAGAGGCCTACGAGGTGCCGTTCGGCCGTGCCCGCATCCTCAGCCCCGGCAACGACATCACCATCGTCGGCATCAGCCACATGGCGATCGAGTGCGTGCGGGCGAAACATCTCTTGGTCAGCAAGGGGATCGACGCGGAGGTCATCGACCCGGTCTGCCTGTCGCCGCTCGATGTCGAGACGATTACCCAGTCCGTGCGCCGGACCGGGCGCCTCCTCGTCGTCGACACCGGCTGGCTCGCTTGCGGCGCGGCCGGCGAGATCATCATGCGCGTCGTCGAGACGCTCGGCGATTTCGCCATGCCGAGCGTCGCCCGGATGGGCTATCTGCCGACGCCTTGTCCGACGACGCGCAACCTGGAGAACCTGTTCTATCCCAACGCCCAGACCATCGCCGAGCGCGCCTTCGGCGTGATCCGCCCGGGCGAAGGCGATGGCGGCGAATGGGATATGAGCCTCGCCGCAGCCAGTGAAATCAACGAGTTCAAGGGGCCGTTCTGATGGTGACGCGATTAGCAAAGCATAGCGAAGACGGGATCGAATGGCGCGCGGCGCGGCCCTCGCAGACGGCGAACGAAACCTTGTTCTCCTCCATCCGCGCCGGTGTGACGGCCTATTGCGCGGCGACGCAGAATTACGCCTTCGATGCGCAGAACCCCGTCGTGCGCCTGCACGAGCCGACTTTCGGCGCCGAGGAGATCAACGCCGCGCTCGAATGCCTTTTGACCACTCATGTCACCATGGGCGACAAGGTGCGCGGCTTCGAGGAGGCCTTTGCCGAAGCCTATGGCTGGCAGCACGGGGTGATGAACAATTCGGGCTCCTCGGCCAATCTGCTGGCGATCGCCGCTCTCGCCAACCATGCCACGCATGACGGGTTGCGCGCCGGCGACGAGGTGATCGTCCCCGCTCTCTCCTGGTCGACGACGGTCTGGCCGCTGATCCAGCTCGGCCTCAAGCCGGTCATCGTCGATATCGACCCCCAGACGCTGAACATCGATCCTGCCGAGATCGAGCGGGCCATCGGTCCCAAGACCCGCGCCGTCATGACCGTGCCGGTCTACGGCAACCCTTGCGACATGGACGCCATCACCGAGATCTGCGAGCGGCGCGACCTGATCCTGATCGAGGATTGCTGCGAGGCGCTCGGCGCATATTATGGCGGCACGCCGGTCGGCCGTTTCGGACGCGTCGCCACCTTCAGCTTCTATTATTCGCACCATATGACGACGCTGGAAGGCGGCATCACCGTCACGGACGATTTCGAGCTGGCGGAGCTTTTGCGCATCCTGCGCGCCCACGGCTGGACCCGCGAGGTCAAGGACAAGGTCCGCTGGCACGACCGCTATCCGGAGTTCGACAAGCGCTTCCTGTTCGTCAATCTCGGCTACAATCTGCGCCCGACAGAGCTCGCCGGCGCGATGGGCCTCGTGCAACTCCCGAAGCTCGCCGATTTCGTCCGGATCCGGCGCGAGAATGCGGCCTGGTTCGCCGCCGAGCTTAAGCGTTTTGCCGAGCTCTTCTCCTTCCAGGAGGAGCATCCGAAGGGCGAAAGCTCCTGGTTCGGGTTCCCGCTGATCCTGAAGCAGAGCACTCCGTTCAATACGGCGGAGCTCACCGCGCATCTCAATGCCGCCGGCATCGAGACCCGCCCGATCATTTGCGGCAATATCGCTCGCCAGCCGGCGCTGCAGCATTATGAGCACCGCACCGTCGGCACGCTGAACAACGCCAATCGCGTGATGGACCGGGCGTTCTCCTTCGGCAACCATCAGGCCATCGACGCCGCGGCGCGCAGCCATGTCGTGGAGCGGATCGGGGCGTTTCTGAGGGAACGCGGGCTTGCTTGAGGCTGCGCCGGACGGACCGTTGGAAGACGATCGGAGCAAGGAGCAAATCGCCGTGGCCGCCCCCCGCGCATTCATCACCGGCATCACCGGCATGGTCGGCTCGCACCTGGCCGAATATCTCATCGCCAATACCGATTGGGAGGTTTGGGGCCTTGCCCGCTGGCGCAGTCCGCTGGCGAATATCGAAAGCCTGATCCCGGCGATCAACGGCAAGGCCCGCGTGCATCTCGTCTATGGCGATTTGCGCGACACGCTGTCGATCCGCGAGGCGGTGAAGACCGCAAAGCCCCACTATGTCTTCCACCTCGCCGCGCAGAGCTTTCCGAAGACGAGCTTCGACGCCCCGCTCGACACGCTCGAAACCAACGTCCAGGGCACCGTCCGCGTGCTCGACGCCATCCGCGAATTCGCGCCGAAAGCCGTCGTGCATGTCTGCTCGTCGTCGGAAGTCTTCGGCCGTGTGCCCAAGGAGAAGCTGCCCATCGACGAGGAGTGCGCGTTCCATCCGGCCTCGCCCTATGCGATCTCCAAGGCCGGAACCGATCTCGTCGGCCGCTTCTACGCCGAGGCTTACGGGCTCTGCACGCTGACGACGCGGATGTTCACCCACACCGGCCCGCGGCGCGGCGACGTCTTTGCCGAGTCGACCTTCGCCAAGCAGATCGCGATGATCGAGGCCGGGCTGATCGACCCGGTGGTCAAGGTCGGCAATCTGAATTCGCTGCGAACCGTCGCCGACGTCCGTGACGCCGTCCGCGCCTACCACCTGTTGGTGACGACGAGCCCGATCCCCGGCGCCTATTACAATATCGGCGGCGCCTTCCACTGCACCGTCGGCGACATCCTCGAAAAGCTCCTGTCGCTCTCGCCCCGCCGCGCCGACATCGACGTCGTCCCCGACCCGGAGCGCTTCCGCCCCATCGACGCTGACCTGCAAGTGCCCGACACGAGCAAATTCAGAGCGCATACCGGCTGGCAGCCCGAGATCTCCTTCGACCAGACCATGCAGGATCTGCTCGACTACTGGCGCAACGCCGTGACGCGCCAGGGCAATGCCTTTCTCACGCGATAAGCCGCTGCCGGGCGCTGCAAGTCCTATTCCGAGATAACGCTCCGCGCAAAGTCGGCGAGTGAGCCGCCCTCGAACAGGCGGCCGGTGATGTTCGCGGCACGGGCGGCTTCGAGGTCGGTCTCACGGTCGCCGATGAGGATGCTGCGGGCCGGATCGACGGGCCAATGCTCCATCAAATCGGTCAGCATGCCCGGACCCGGCTTGCGCCAGGGATGCGAGCGGCAATAGTCCGCCACGGTGCCCTCGGGGTGGAATGGGCAAAAGCGCCAATCGTCGACATGGGCGCCGCCGCGCATCAGCTCGGCATTCATCCAGCGATGCAGGGCGCGGACGCAGGTTTCGTCGTAAAGCCCGCGCGCGACGCCGGCCTGGTTGGTGACGACGAAGACGAAATAGCCGCCGTCGTTGAAGTGCTTGACCGCCGCATGGGCACCCTCGGTCCATTCGATCTGGTCGGGCCGGTGCGGATAGCCGGTGTCCGCGTTCAGAACGCCGTCGCGGTCCAGGAAGACGGCAGGGCGGCGCATCTGAGCGGGGATCGCGACCTGCGCGCGCGCCAGATCTTCGGGGATGCCGATGTCGATGAAGAAACGCTCGTAGCTTCGCGCCGCCAGCCGTCCCGACCTGGCCAGGCGCGGCAGGACCTGCGCTTCGAGCGAGGCCGGCACCGCGCCGACCCAGTCCAGCACCGATCTGTCGAGCCAATAGATGCCGCCATTGATCAGGCCGGGGCCGCCCGCCATTTTCTCGGCGAAATTGGTGACCCGCGAGCCCGAGAGCTCGACGCGCCCGTAGCGGCCGGTGTCCGGCATCCGCCGCAGCGCCATGACGCCGAGCGTGTCCGGTGGAGCCATCGGCGGCGAGCAGAGGTCGAGATAGTTGATGTCGAACAGGCTGTCGCCGTTGAGCAGCAGGAATTGCGGAGCCAGGTGCTCGCGCGCATGGATCAGCGCACCGGCCGTGCCCGCAGGCGAAGGCTCGGCGAGGCAGGCGATGCGGCAGCCGAGGCTGCTCGCGCGGGTTTCCACCGCCTCGAATTGTTCGGCCAGATAGCCGGTCAGCAGCAGAATGTCGGTGAAGCCGTGGCGGGCGAGATTGGCGATCAGATGGTCGAGGAAGGGGCGTCCGCCCACGTCGAGCAGCGGCTTCGGACAGTCGTCGGTCATCGCGCCGAGCCGCGTGCCCCGCCCGCCAGCCAGGATCACCGCCTGCATTCCGCCTTCGCCGATCATGCGGCCAGCGCGTCTTCGAGCAGCTCGCAGATCGTATGGCCGATTGCGATGTGCAGCTCCTGGATGCGGGGCGTCGAGAGCGACGGCGCGTTGATGAGCACGTCGGCGAGCGTCGCCACGCGGCCGCCGCCGCCGCCGGTCATCGCGACGGTGCGGATGCCCAGCATTCGGGCCGCCTCGAAGGCGAGGATGACATTGGGGCTGTTGCCGCTGGTGGAGATGCCGACCAGCACGTCGCCGCGCCGGCCGAGTCCGCGCACCTGGCGGGCGTAAACCTCATGGAAGCCGTAGTCGTTGCCGATCGCCGTCATCGCGGAGGTGTCGACGGTGAGCGCGAGCGAGGCCATGGGTGCGCGGTCGACCAGGAACCGGCCCATCAGCTCGGCCGCGAGATGCTGGGCGTCGGCGGCCGAGCCGCCATTGCCGCAGAACATCACCTTGCCGCCGTCGCGCAGGCATTTCTCCATCACCCGCGCCGCGGCGACGACCGGCCCGACATTACCCTTCATATTGGCGAAATTCAGCTCGGTCTCGTAAAAGCGCAAAAACGCGATCCGCGCCCAATCCTCGTCGCTGAGCGGCTGCTTTCCCTTGGATTTTGCGATCGCCTTCTGGCTGGACATGTGCGTTCCCAAATTTCAGCCCCGCGTCAATCAGCCGTCAGACCATTGCGCCATATTGCTCGTAGAGCCGGTGCTCGCCCGCAACGCCGCCTTCGCCGCCGCGAAACTCCTGCTGGCTCGCCGGATTGGAATAGTAGGAGCCGACGACGATCGAGCCGCGCGAGACCTTCTTGCGGCTTTTCAGAAGGCGGTCCCAGACGATGAAGTCGATGATGGTCGGGACGGGTGCGCCATTGCCGAATTGGGTGGGAAATCCGCCGATCTCGCGCAGCGCCGAGGTCTTGAAGACGGGCGCCGGCCCCCAGGTGCCGCGATGGCCGTCGCCATTGCCGAGGCGCAGGCCGGGCTTGGCTTCCGGCGGCCAGTTCAGGCAAGGCTTGAGGCGGTCGAGCCCGAACGCCTCGCGATCGATGTCGCCTTCCTCAGTAAAGCGGATCTCCCAGTCGCCGAAAAAGGCATCCGCCTCGAGCTGCTTCATGGCGCCGACATGCAGCTCCAGAGCATTGCGGAAATAGAAGTCGTCGAGATTGAGCGCGGCGAAATAGGGCGTGTCGGCGAGCGCCAGGCCGACATTGAAGGCCTGAGCCGTCTTGATGCCGTCCGAGACGGTGACGATGGTGATGCTGGGATCGGGCGCCTCCAGCACCATGCCGCCGTCGCACACATAGATGATCCTGACCGGGATGGTCTGCTTCAGAAGCGACTGCGAGTGCTGCCGGAAGTATAGGTCCAGGTTCTTCTGTTTGTGCCAGGCGGAACAAACGACCGTTATCTCTGCCGTCATCCGGACGAGCCCTTCATCGAGACGATGCGTGTGCCGAAGATGAAGCGAATCTAGACATCTTGGCTGTCGTGAAGCTTGCTGCCGATTTCCCGGGCAATAGAATTGTCAGTTAAAGCTTTAGATAAGGTAAGGCCGCTATTCTATTACGCTACATGACAAAATTTCAGGGCATCGCAGGCGCGCTATGCCCGTCCTCACGGCGGCTGAAATGCTTGATGTTCTGTTTGTGAACCCGGACTCCTCCCTCGACGCCTATCAGGAGCTGGCTAAGACCTATTCGGCGATCGAGCCGCCGACCTGGGCGCTTCTGCTTGCGGAAAGTTGCCGGGCGAAGGGCTATTCCTGCCGTATCCTGGATTGCGACGCCGAACGCTTGTCGCTGGAGGAGTCCGTCAGCCGCATCCATGAAACCGGCGCCCGCCTTGTCGTCTTCGTCATTTACGGCCAGAACCCGAATTCCGGCACGACCGGCATGATCGGCGGCACGCGGCTCGCCGCAGCCGTGAAAGAGGCACACCCAACAACCAAGATCGCCTTCGTCGGATCACACACCAGCGCCTTGCCGCGCGAAGTGCTGGCGCTGCCCTCGGTCGACATCGTTCTGCTGAATGAGGGCGTCTATGCGCTGCACAATCTGCTGGCGAGCGATCTCGCGGACGATCTGAAGACCATTCGCGGCATCGGCTACAAGGCGGAGGACGGCGCCGGCCGCATGCAAGCCGTGCTGAATGCGCCGGAGCGCGTCGTACCGCAGGACCGGATGTCGATCGACCTGCCGGGCATGGCCTGGGACCTGTTGCCCTACCGCGACAAGCCGCTCGACCTCTACCGCGCGCATTTCTGGCATGCCGGCTTCGATTTCGCCAAGCGCACGCCATTTGCGGCTATGTACACGTCGCTCGGATGCAATTTCGGCTGCGATTTCTGCATGATCAACATCGTCAACCGCGCCGACAACGACGACCATATCGACTCCTCGCATTCACGCGGCATGCGCTTCTGGCCGCCTGAATTCGTCCTCAAGGAGATGGAAAAGCTCGCCGGGTACGGTGTCGAAACGCTGCGCATCAGCGACGAGATGTTCTTCCTCAACCGCAAATTCTACCGCCCGCTGCTGCAGGGCATCGTCGAGCGCGGCTTCAAATTCTCGATGTGGACCTATTCGCGCGTTGATTCGGTGCGCGAGGAGGCTCTGGAGCTTTTCAAATCGGCCGGGGTGGACTGGCTGGCGCTGGGCGTCGAGGCCGGAAACCAGACGGTGCGCCAGCAGGTTTCCAAGGGCAGCTTCAAGGAAGTCGACATCCGCGAGGTCTGCGCGACCGTGCAAAAGGCGGGGATCAACGTCATCAGCAATTATATT
>DATBIR010000116.1:0-32341 GCA_036556825.1 Beijerinckiaceae bacterium | reverse complement strand
GGCAACAGCGGCAGGAACAACCTGTCCGGCAATGCCGGCAACGACCGGCTGCTCGGGCTCGGCGGCAACGATATCCTCGACGGCGGTGCCGGCAACGACCGCCTCGAGGGCGGTGCAGGGAACGACACGTTGAACGGCGGTCCCGGCAGCGACGTCATCGTCGGCGGCGCCGGCAACGACATCTACGTGATCGGTTCCGCCGGCGACGTGGTCAGCGAGACGGGCGGCGGCATCGATCTCGTCATCACCAACCAGACGACCGACCTGAACACGATGCCGCAGATCGAGAACCTGACGCTCAGCTTCGGCGCTGCGAACGGCACCGGCAACGGCCTCGCCAACGTCATCACCGGCAACGGCGACGTCAATATACTGTCGGGCCTCGGCGGCAACGACGTCCTGATCGGCAACGCGGGGGCCGACCGGCTGATCGGCGGCGCCGATGCCGACGTCTTCCGCTATCTCGAAGTTTTCGACAGCTCGCCGACGTTCTCTACGACCACCACCAACTCCGACGTCATCGAGGATTTCACGCCGGGGGTCGACAAGATCGATCTCCAGCCGATCGACCGCAACTTCTTCGACTCGACGACGCGTTCACCTTCATCGGCACCAATCCGTTCAGCGGGGCCGCCGGCGAGGTCCGCTACGAAGTGCGCACCATCGGCGCGACGACCTACACGGCGGTGCAGGCCAACGCCAACACCGACACAAACCGCGACATGGAGATCCTGCTGGTCGGCAACCACGTGCTGGTCGCGACCGATTTCGTGCTGTGACGCGCGGCGGCGCGTCACTTCGCGACGGGATGGCATTGCGCCATGGCGGCGCGGGGAGTTTGTCCCCGCGTTGCCCACCTTCCCCGCTTTCCCCGCCTTCCCCGCTTTGCACTGATCCGCCACGTCGTGGCCCGGCCCTAAATATCAGCAAAATAGTGGGGCTCCGTGGTCGGCGCTGCGGCGATCCGGTCCATCAGATTCCAGCAAAATAGTGAGCTGCGGCCAGGCTAGCGCGCCGCGCGCAAAGCTGCGAGCGCCGCCGCGCTCGGCCAGCAATCGGGCGAGAGCCCCCTCGCCTTCTGGAAGCGGCCGAGGCCGAGGCGCGTCGCCATGCCGGCCTTGCCGTCGATCGCCTCGCGGTAGAAGCCGAGCCGCGTCAGGTGCTGCTGCAGCTCGGCGATGTCGCCGCTGCGCAGCTGCGTCAGCGGCGGCCACGGCGTCGCGAAGGCGCCGCCGCCGGCGATGCGGTCGCTCAGGTTGCCGACGAACAGCACGTAGAGGTCGGAAAAATTGTAGTCCTTGATGACGAAATAGTTGTTGGTGATCAGGAGCGCCGGTCCCGCATTGCCGGCCGGCAGCAGCAGCGAGGCGACCTCGTCGAGATCGGCGGCGGCCGGCGCATGCGGGCCGGCGGCGGCAAAGCCGCGCCGCAGCCATTCGCGCACGGGGTTCCTGTTGGCCGGGTCCGCCACCGTGCAATCGAGGTCTTTCGGGGGGCGCACCTCGTGCGCCCAGCGCCGCCCGGCGCGCCATCCCTTGGCCTTGAGCTGACTGGCGGCGGAGGCGAGCGCGTCGGGCACGGACGTCCACACATCCACCTGTCCGTCGCCATCGCCGTCGGCGCCGTAGCGCGCGTAGTCGGACGGCAGGAACTGCACGAGCCCCATGGCGCCGGCCCACGAGCTGCGCCGGCGCGCCGGCGTCAGCACGCCGTCATCGAGCATCTTCAGCGCGACCAGCAGCTCGTCGCGAAAGCGGTCCTTGCGCCGCCCGGCATAAGCCTGGGTGGCGAGCACGCGCACCACGTCGTGCGCCAGCTTCGCCTCGCCGTAGGCGGTCTCGCGCGCCCAGATGGCGAGCAGCACCGGCGCCGGCACGCCGAATCGCGCCTCGATCGAGGCCAGCGCGGCGCGCTGCTGCTGCAGCAGGCGTTGTCCGCGCGCCGCGAAATTCTGCAGCGTGCGTTCCGACAGATATTGCGCGGGGGTCTGCGTGAACTCGGCCTGCTCGCCGGCCGCCGCTGGCGAACGGCCGGGAATGACGAGATCGGGCAGGCTCATGTCGGGCGCGAGGCCGCGCGTCGCCGCCTCGAAGGTGGCGCGCGAGACGCCGCGCGCCTGCGCATCGGGCCACAGCGAATCAAGAAACGCTCGGAAGCCCGCGTCGCTTTGCGCACGGGCGCCAGAGGCGGAAACCAGAACGAGACAGGCGAGCGCGCTGGCATGGCCGTAACGCCTGGCACGCGCCCGCAACCACCTCATCCCGAGGTGCCAGCCGGCGGCCCCGGCCGGAGGCCGGCCCGATGACATGCTCCGTGAGCATCGCAGGATGCTTCCGAAGGTCGGGCGTGCTTCGAGGCTCGTCACGGCGTTTTACCCTCGCGCCCGCTGCAGGCGCGACCCGGGCACTCCTCGCATCCCGGCACGACGATGCCGAGGTCCGTGCATTGTTGCTGAGTCAGCGCGTGAACTTCTTGTATTTGATGCGGTGAGGGATGGTTGAGTCGATGCCCAGGCGGCGCTGCTTGTCTTCCTCGTAATCCTGAAAGTTGCCCTCGAACCATTCGACGTGGCTGTCGCCCTCGAAGGCGAGGATATGCGTGGCGATGCGGTCGAGGAACCAGCGGTCGTGCGAGATGATGACGGCGCAGCCGGCATAATCCTCGAGCGCCTCCTCGAGAGCGCGCAGGGTGTCGACGTCGAGATCGTTGGTCGGCTCGTCGAGCAGCAGCACGTTGGCGCCGCTTTTGAGGATCTTGGCGAGATGCACGCGGTTGCGCTCGCCGCCCGACAGCACCCCGACCTTCTTCTGCTGGTCGGCACCGCGGAAGTTGAAGGCCCCGCAATAGGCGCGCGAATTGATCTCGCGCTTGCCCAGATAGATGACGTCGTTGCCGCCGGAAATCTCTTCCCAGACCGTCTTGCCGGCATCGAGGGTGTCGCGCGACTGGTCGACGTAGCCGAGCTTGACGCTCTCGCCGATCTTGATCGCGCCGGCATCGGGCTTGTCCTGCCCGGTGATCATGCGGAACAGGGTGGTCTTGCCGGCGCCGTTGGGGCCGATCACGCCGACGATGCCGCCCGGCGGCAGCTTGAAGTTGAGATCGTCGATCAGCAGCAGATCGCCAAAGCCTTTGCTGAGGTGCTCGGCGTCGACCACATTGGCGCCGAGACGCTCGGCGATCGGGATGATGATCTGGGCCGTCGTCGGGCCCTTGTCGGCGCTCTTGGCGACAAGGTCTTCGTAGCGCTGGATACGCGCCTTCGACTTGGCCTGGCGGGCCTTCGGCGAGGCCGCCACCCATTCGCGCTCGCGCGCGATGGTGCGCTGGCGCGCTTCTTCCTCGCGGCCTTCCTGGGCCAGGCGCTTCTGCTTCTGCTCGAGCCACGACGAATAGTTGCCCTCGTAGGGAATGCCGCGGGCGCGGTCGAGCTCGAGGATCCAGCCGGTCACGTTGTCGAGGAAGTAGCGATCGTGGGTGACGATCAGGATGGCGCCGGGATACTGCCGCAGATGCCCTTCGAGCCAGGCCGTCGTCTCGGCGTCGAGATGGTTGGTCGGCTCGTCGAGCAGCAGCAGCTCGGGCTGCTCGAGCAGCAGCTTGCACAAGGCGACGCGGCGCTTCTCGCCGCCCGAGAGCTTGTCGATCGGTGCGTCGTCGGGCGGGCAGCGCAGGGCGTCCATGGCCTGGTCGACCTTCGAGTCGAGATCCCACAGCCCCTTGGCCTCGATCTCGTCCTGGAGGCGCGTCATCTCGTCCGCGGTCTCCTCGGAATCGTTCATGGCGAGCTCGTTGTAGCGGTCGAGGATCGCCTGGCTGGCGGCGACGCCGTCCATCACGTTGCCGCGCACGGTCTTGGCCGGGTCGAGCTGCGGCTCCTGCGCCAGGTAGCCGACGCGCGCCCCCTCGGCCACCCAGGCCTCGCCGGTCCACTCCTTGTCGAGCCCGGCCATGATGCGCAGCAGCGTCGACTTGCCGGCGCCGTTGGCGCCGAGAACGCCGATCTTGGCGTCCGGATAGAAGGACAGGTTGATGTTCTCCAGTACCTTGCGGTTGCCCGGATAGGTCTTGGACAGACCGCGCATGTGATAGATGAATTCTCGGGCCACGGAGGGCTCCTTGCTGGCATTCGCTGTTGGGGAAATCTGCGCGAGGCGATAGCAGGGGCGGCGGGCATCGGCAAGGCGAGCGGCGGGTGCGCGTTGCAGCGACAGCGCGCCGCGCTGCGCGTCA
Source organism: Beijerinckiaceae bacterium (assembly GCA_036556825.1). Taxonomy (GTDB): domain Bacteria; phylum Pseudomonadota; class Alphaproteobacteria; order Rhizobiales; family Beijerinckiaceae; genus JAJKJG01. The sequence goes on along the minus strand of DATBIR010000116.1, from coordinate 28,108 downwards.
GGCCGCGGCCGACCTTGCGCCGGCTGCCGCGTCGCCGTCGAGATCGGGCATCGGCGCGGGCGGCGACAGCGGCGCCTCGACCCGGCACACGACGCCGCCAACCGCGTAATCGATCGTTGCCTCGCCGCCGAGCTCGACCACGAGGCTGCGCTCGATGAGGCGCGAGCCGAATCCCTTGCGGCCCGGGGGCGCCACGGGCGGGCCGCCGGCTTCCGCCCAGCGCAGCCACAGGCGCTGCTCCCCGGACGCAGGCTTGATGCCCCATGCGATCGAGACGACGCCGCTGTCGTTCGAGAGTGCGCCGTATTTGGTGGCGTTCGTGGCGAGCTCGTGCAGCGCCATGGCCAGCGGCAGCGCCATGCGCGGATGCAGGCGCACGTCCGGGCCGTCGATGTGGAACAGCGCCCGGTGGTCGCTCTCGTGAGGCGCCAGCACCTCCGCGACGATGTCGCTGAGGGAGGCGCCCTCCCAGTTCTCCCGCGTCAGGATGTTGTGCACCTTTGACAGGGCCAGAAGGCGCGCCTCGAAGGCGGCGCGCGCCTCGCGATCGGAGCCGCTGCTGCGCAATGTCTGCACCGCAATCGACTGCACTGTCGCGAGGGTGTTCTTGACGCGATGATTGAGCTCGTTGATCAGCAGCTGCTGGTGCTGCTGCGCGGCCTTCTCGGCGCTGATATCGCGCACCTCGATGATCGTCCCGACGACCTTGGCGTCGTCGTCGCGGATCGGACTCGCCGTGAATGCGACGGGATAAAGGTGTCCGGCCTTGTGGACGAAGATCGCCTCGCCGCGTTCCTGGCGGCTCGCGCGCAAGGCGCCCTCGATCGGGCTCTCCTCGAGCGCATGGGCTCTGTCCTGCGGGCGCGCGTGAATCACCTCGTGCAGCGCCTGTCCCTGCGTCTCGTCGAGCGCAAAGCCCGTGAGCTTCTCGGCGGCCACGTTCATGTAGACGCAGTGCCGGCGCTCATCCAGCAGGAAGATCGCCACCGAGGCGTTGTCGAGAAGCGCCTGCAGCCGTCGCTCGCTCTCGCGCAGGGCGGCCTCGCGCCGCTTGCGCCTGCGGATGTCGCGGAGGACCGTCGAGACGCCGACGATGGCGCCGCCGGACGTGCGCATCGGCGCTGCGGTGATGGCGACGTCGATCAGCTCGCCGCTCTTCGTCACCCGCACCGTGTCGGTTTTGACGATCTCGCCGGCGAGCGCCCGGTCGAAGACTCCGCGCGGGCCCTTCGGGCTATCGGCCGGCACGAGGAGGCCCGCCGGCGCACCGATCGCCTCCTCCGCGGAATAGCCGAACAACGCCTCGGCGGCCGGGTTCCACGACTGGATGACCCCTTGCGCCGAGAAGCTCATGATGGCGTCGGCGGAGGCCGTGACGATGGCGGCCAGCCGGGAGTTGGCGTCCTCGGCACGCCGCAGGTCGTCGATATCGGTGGCGGCGCCGATCCAGGCGGCGATCTCGCCGTCGCGCTTGAGCGGCACGATGGCCAAGAGATGCCAGCGGCAGACGCCGTCGTGGCGGCGCAGGCGCACGATTGTATCGTAGGGCCGGCCGGCGCTGAGGGCGACATCCTGGACCTTGCGCGCTTGCGCGCGGTCGTCGGGATGGATCGCGGCGTCGCCCACGTCGAGACCGGCGCAATGCCCGAGATATTCCGCGAAGCGCTTGTTGACGTAGATCGCGGCGCCGTCCGCTCCCATGATCCAGACCAGTTGCGGCAGAGCTTCGGCAAGCTGGCGGAACTGGGCTTCGCTGGCGCGTGTCGCCGCCTCGGCCGCATCGCGCTCGCGGGCACGCTCGCGAAGTCCGATCGACGCCGCCGACAGCCCCTGCATCACTTCGTTCGCCTCGCGCAGCGCCCCGCGCACCGGCAAGACCGTCTCGCCATGACCGAGCCGCGCGGCGCAGGCGGCGAGGCTGGCAACCGATCCGGCAATTCGCGTGGCAACGCCATAGGCCAGGAGCAGCGACGTGCCGACCAGCGCGGCGCCGACCGCGGTCAGGAGCCACAGCGCCCGCATCAGCGGCGCCTCGATCACCGCGTCGGGCACGCCCGCGCCCACGCGCCAGCCGGTGAGCGTCGAGCGCGCATAGCCGGCGAGCACCGGCACGCCGGCCGCGCCTGTCCCGCGCCACAGGCCTTCCGCGCCCGATGCATGCGCGACGAAGTCTGGGGGCCCCGGACGCCCGCTCACCTCGCGGTGGCGATCCGAGCGCGCCAGGAAGACCCCGTTGCGGTCGATGACGCCGGCGGCCCATTCCGGCTTGAGGCCCTCGCGCAGCAGCGGCACGAGCCGATCGGTCGAGACGCTGAGGCTGAGAAATTGCGTGACCTCGCCGCCGTGCAGAACGGGCACCACGATGGCGAATACCGGCGCGCTGGCGACCGCACCGGTGAAGACGCCCGAGATGACCGGCGCCTTGGTCTCGATCACCTGGCGATCGAAGTCGAATGCGGTGCGCGGCAACGGCGACCCGAAGGGAAGCCGCGTGCTGGCCAGCTGCTGGCCCGAGGCGTCGCGCAAGACGACATGCTCGCCAATGAAGCTGCGCACGTCCGAGGCCTGACGGTGGAACGCGTCGTATTCGCCGAGCCGCAGACGCGACGATGTCGACAGCGTTTGCAGGGTCGCCTGCAGGCCGGCGAGCTCGCGGTCGATTTGCGCGGCGATGCGGCGCGCCGCTGCCGCCGCCTCCTGCTCGAACCGGGAGCGCTCCGCGGCCACGTAGCGGTTGGCGAGCACGGCCGTGAACGCCAGCGCCGGCACGAGCAGCGCTCCCACAAGCAGCACGAGATAGGTGCGGGTCGACAGGCCGCCGCCCGCCTGCGGCTCCGATCGCAAGAAATTCAAAATCGCTTCCGCAACGGAATCAGTAATCAAGCGACGCTACAGGCTTTGCCCAGCCGCCGCAAAGGTTGACCCGCATCGCCGATCGCAATCCCCGGTGGACAGCCTCTCCGGCCATGACGCGCGGGGGCGCCTCGCGCGCTTCTGGTCCGTCGGTTGCGCCGCCGGCAACGGGCGCTTGTTTCCCGAGCGGTCGTCGCCTGGCGCGGCATAAGGGCATGGGCCGTATCAGGGGCCAACCGGTTTACCTTAAGACGTAACCTAGTAATCGCGTGAGGACGCGCTTCCACTTGCTTGTGTCGATACTCCTGCCATGCTGCCAGCCAGATGGAGGACCAGACATGAGTTACATTTCACTCGACGACATCGTTCCCGGGAAGACGCGTAATACTGGCGCGCCCGCCGCAGGCGGCCTTCGCCCGGCGTCAACGAACGGCGACGACAAGTCGACGACCGGAAAGAGCGAAAGCCCCACCCGCGTCGAGGGCGGATTTGCCGCGGTCAGGGACGACCTCGATCGCAGCATGCAGACCGGCGCCTCGGTGGTCCGGCAGATCGCGCAGCATCGTCATCTTCTCGAGACGGCCGAGCGGGAGCGCGACGCCGCCTATGCCGAGCTGGCCCGGATCGTCCCGCTCGTGCAGGACGCGGCACGGGAGCTCAAGACCGCCATGGACCGCTGCAAGGCGGGCGAGCTCGGCGCCGACCTCGCCGGCGTCTTCGGCAAGAATGCCGCGGCCATCGAGGACCTGGAAAAGACGGTCGTGACGCTGGGCGGCATCTTCCAGTGGAGCCGCTCGGCATGGGACCAGTATGCCCGCACGATCGTGGATGCGCAGCGCCTGCGCAGCGAACTGCGCGGGCTCAGGGGCGCCTGAGGTGCGGTCGCCGCGCGCCTGACCCCGCGGGATTCGGGCGACGCAAGCGTCGGGTCCGAGAAATTTGGGCCGTTTCCATGTGAATGGAAACGGCTTTTACTGTCCTGATCCGGCGGAACTCTGCCGCCGGCCCGATCCGGGCTGGATACCGCTCTCCCCACCAGGGCCTCGGGCCAGGACCATGCGGCTCCATGAGGATCGGCGGGTTGGATGCGTTCGGGGCCTGTCCGGCCCCGTCTGGCCCACTGTCACATTCCCGTGCCGGCCGGTTGCCCGGGGCAGCACCTCGCGATAACCGACGGCAGAGGCGCCGAGTGCGAGAATGCCCTGCTACTATTTCCACGCCAAGTTTGACGGGCACCTGATCCGCGACGAGCGCGGCGACGAGCTTGCCGACGACGAGGCCGCGCTCGAACGAGCCGTGCAGACCGCCCGCATTCTCGTGCGGGCCGGCGCGCCCAACGCCAAGGCATGGACCGGCTGCGTGTTCGAGGTGACGGACGAGAACGGCGAGCCGGTATGGACCGTGCCGGTGTCGCGCATCGCCGCGATGGCCGCCGGAAGCCCCCTGCCCTGACGCCGTCGTTAATGTCAGCGCCCTGACCTCGCCTCCAGCTCGCGGATCGAGAGCGCGCCGCGCTTGCCGAACAGCAGGTCGAGCGCCTCGAGCATCAGCGGGTGGATCTTGGTGCGTTCCGTATAGGCGATGTCGCGCAGCTGCTCGTAGACGGCCGGGTCGAGATAGACCGAGAGCTGCTTCGAGCGCTCCTTGAGGGTGCCGCGGCTCTGCACGCCGGCGCCTGCGGTCCGCGTCCGAAAATGGACGATCCTGGCGCCGTCCTGCGCGGCGGGAACGGCTTCGGCGACGATTGCCTTGAGGCTCGGCTTAGGCGGCTTTGGCATTCTTGCCCACCTGGGAACGCGGGGCCGTGGCCGCCGCCGCGCGTGCGTCGCGCGCCGGCGAGGCGCTCAGCTTCATCCGCTTCTCGATCCACGACCACAGCTGCCTGATTTCCTGGGAAGCGGGGCCGTCGGGATTGAGCTCGGTCACGCCCTTGCCGACGCCGATGGCATCCTGGTGGTCGTTGCGCAGCACGATGTTGACGTCGGGCACGACGCCCAGCACGGCGAGGCCGTCGGCGGCATCACGTACGCGGTAGCTGCGAGGCGGGGTCTGGTTGAGGACGAAGGCGAAGCGTTTGTCGAGGCGGTAGATGGCGGCCAGGGTCGGCTTGAAGGCGCGCAGATCGGCCGGGGTCGGCCGGCAGGGGATCACGCACAGGTCGGCGTTGCGGATCGCCGACAGCGTGCCAGCGCTGTCGATGCCCGGCGTGTCGATGAACACGTAGTCGTAGCCCGATCCTTTCAGGCGCTCGATCACCGCATCGATCTGGGTCGCGTCCACCTGGGCGACCTCGGGGCCGTCCTCGTCGCGCTGCTCGGCCCAATCACTGACGGTCGCCTGCCGGTCCATCTCGAGGATGCAGACCGACCGGCCCGCCTGCTGAGCGGTGACCGAGAGGTTGATGCACAGCGTGCTCTTGCCGCTGCCGCCCTTTTGCGTGACGAAAGCAATCGTTCGCATCAATTCGTCCTCGGTCGGGACCCAAGCGGGCTGGTCCGGAACGCCTGAAAAATATCTTGGGATTTGGGTCGGCCGCGATCCGGGATGGGGCTCTCGATCACTCGAGCAGTCCTGAACCTGATCAGGCGACCCGCAAATACCCTAAGCTGCCTCCCGTTATGGAACCTTATGGTTAACGAAATCCTACCGGCCAGGCACCGCCGCCGGCTCGTCGCGCCCGACCACGTCAGTGGCACGGCGATTGCCGGGTCCTGTTACCAGGCGTGAAAGGTGTTCCAGATTGGGACGTTTCGTATCGATTCGCGGCAGCCGTTCGTGGGCGCAGATTCCGACGCGCCCGCTGTTCGTGAGCCTGTTGCTGCCGTCTGCGGCCGTCCTCGGCGCGGTCTTCCTGCAGCCGTGGCTGCCGGTCGCCGACGTGCTGCGTCTCCCGCCGGCTGCGCCGGAGAACTCCGCCTGCTGCCATCTGTTCGTCGGCGCCGTCACCAGGCTCGGCAACCTCATGTGCGTCGCCACCGCCTCGGTATGTCTGTTCACGGCCCTGCTGGCTCACATCGCGGGCGCGGGCCGAGGCAAGACCTTGTTCTTCGTGACTGCCGGGCTGTTCTCGATCGGGCTTGGCGTCGGCGTCGTGCTGGATTTGCCGGCGGCCATTGACGACGTGCAGCCGGTCTCGGTTGCCGTGCTGGCAGCAGGCCTCCTCGCCTATGTTGCAGCGTCCCGGCGCGTCGCCACCGCGCGCGCGGCCCTGCTCGTGACCGCGGTCCTTGCGCTGGCGGCGAGCGTGGCCATTCGCATGGCCGTGCCGGAATACACGCCGTTCTGGATGTTTGCGGAGGATGCCCTGAAGTTCATCGGCATCACTTTCTGGACCGGCTTCCACGTCGTGGCGGCCACGCAGTCGGGCGAGGAACTCGCGACCGGCCGCGTGACCACCGTCAGCTTTTCCCCCGAGCGTATCGTCCGCCGCCCCGCGTAAAGCCTCTGCCCCCTTGCAGGAGAGCGAACGCGTCAGGCCAGGGCGCGGCGCAGGCCCTCGACGAGGTCAATGCGCTCCCAAGTGAAGAAGCCGGCATTGTCCCCGGGTCGGCCGAAATGGCCGTAGGTCGCCGTCGGCTTGTAGATTGGACGCGACAGCTGGAGCTGGTCGATGATGCCGCGCGGCGTCAGATCGACGAGCTCGCGCAGGGCCTTGCTGATGTCCTCTGCCGGTACGCCGGGGCCGCCATCGGTCTGCACGTAGACCGACACCGGCTCGGGCACGCCGATGGCATAGGCGAGCTGAATCAGGCAGCGGTCGGCGAGGCCAGCAGCGACGACATTCTTGGCGAGATAGCGCGCCGCATAGGCGGCAGAGCGATCGACCTTGGTCGGATCCTTGCCCGAAAACGCACCGCCACCGTGAAGCGCCGCGCCACCGTAAGTGTCGACGATGATCTTGCGCCCGGTGAGGCCGGTATCGCTCTCGGGGCCGCCGACCACGAAGCGCCCGGTCGGATTGACCAGGATGCGGTCAGGGGAGCAGCGCCAGCCGTTGGGCAACGCCGTCTCGATCACTGGCAGAACCAGCTTGCGCACATCCTCTTGCGAGAGATCGGCGCTGTGATGGGTCGACACCACGATGGTGTCGATTCCGACCGGCTTCTCGTTGACGTAGCGCATCGTGACCTGGGACTTGGCGTCCGGCCTGAGCCCTGCCGCCTTGCCCGATTTGCGCGCGCCGGCGAGCTCCTGGAGGATGCGGTGCGCGAAATAGATCGGCGCCGGCATCAGCTCGGCGGTCTCGTTGCAGGCATATCCGAACATCATGCCCTGGTCGCCGGCGCCCTCGCTCTTGCGCTTGCCGGCATCGACGCCCATGGCGATATCCGGCGACTGGCTGTGGGCGAGGACCGTGACCTGCAACGTCCTCCAGTCGAAACCGGGGAAGTCGTAGCCGATGTCGCGCACGGTCTCGCGGGCGATTTGCTCGAGATCCTTGGGGCTCAGCTTCGCGGCGCTGCGCACCTCGCCGGCCAGCACGATGTGGTCCTTGGTGCACAAGCTCTCGAGGCCGACGCGCGAATTGGAATCCTGAGACAGGTAGGCGTCGAGGATGGCGTCCGAAATCTGGTCGCAGACCTTGTCGGGGTGGCCCTCGGACACCGATTCGCTGGTGAATTGGAAGTTGCTGCCTTTAAGCATGGCCCCTTGACGTCCTTGTCGCTTGTGTCGGGGGAGCGATAGACGGAGCGTGACGGTTCCGCAACCGCAAAACCAACAAACCCCGGCCCTACGGGTGGCGCAAAACAGCCCACCCGCTCTCGGCGGCGAACGCCGGGCAAGTGGCGCCTCACGCCTGCGGCAAGAGCAGAATCTTGCCGGTGTGCTGGGCGCTCTCCATCAGAGTGTGCGCGTCTGCCGCCTGGCCAAGGCCGAAGCGACGGCTCGTCACGATCCGGATGCGCCCGCTCTCGATAAGCGGCCAGACCTTGGCCTTGAGCTCGGCCGCGACCTCCGCCTTGAATTCGGGCGGGCGCGTGCGCAGGGTCGAGCCGGTATAGCTGAGCCGCTTCAACATGATCGGCATCATGTTGATCTCGACCTTGGAGCCGAGCGCAAAAGCGAGCTGCACGATGCGCCCGTCGGGGGCAGCCGCCTTGACGTTGCGCTCGATGTAAGGCCCGCCCACGATGTCGAGGATCACGTCGGCCCCGCCCGCCTTGCGCACGACCTCGACGAAATCCTCCTGGTTGTAGTCCACGACCTGATCGGCCCCGAGCTCGCGGCAGACGTGACAGCGCTGCTGCGGACTGTCGGTGGCGATCACCCTGGCGCCGAAGGCCTTGGCGAGCTGGATGGCGGTGGTGCCGATCCCCCCGGCACCGCCATGGACCAGGAATGTCTCACCCGCCTTGAGGCCGGCGCCCATGAAGATGTTGCTCCACACCGTGAAGAACGTCTCCGGCAAGCCGGCCGCGTCGACCACCGGGACGCCCTTCGGGATGGGCAGGCAATGGCGCGCGTCGACGGCGCAATATTGCGCATAGCCGCCGCCGTTGGTGAGCGCCGTCACTGTATCGCCGACCGACCATTGCGACACCCTGGCGCCAAGCCCCACGATCTCCCCGGACACTTCGAGCCCGAGGAGATCCGAGGCGCCGGCAGGGGCGGGATAGAGGCCCCTCCGCTGCATCAGGTCGGGCCCGTTCACGCCCGCCGCCTCGACCCGGATCAGCACCTCTCCGGCTTGGGGCTGCGGCACCGGCCGGCGCCCGGACATCAGCACGTCCGGTCCGCCGGCGGCCGACATTTCGACGACGGCCATGTCGGCCGGAACAGCACGCATCGACGACTCTCTCCTATCCGGCACGCTTGAGGTTGGCCGAGCGCTTGTAGTCGGCGTCGGCGGCGGCCGGACTGGAGTTCATGAGCGTGCGCAGATAGTCCGCTGCGGCGGATCCTCTCAGCGATGTGCGCCACATTTCCTGGACGGCCTGTTCGTGCAGCGTGAGGGCCTCGGGCGCCGAGGTGATCATCGCGACGCCGACCCGCACATTGGGCTGCACGCCTAGCCGGAACGGGCTGATCGTCAAGATCTTTCGATCGGGCAGGCGGAAAATCTGGAAGCCCGTATGCGGCAGCGTGTCGGTCACGATGCCGATTTGAATGCCGATCGGCTCGTTCTCGATCTGCGCCGCAAAATGCTCGACCTCGGCCCTGGCGATCGCCCGCCGCTCCGCCACGACCGTTTCCGGAAGCCCGGCGCAGCCGACGAAGCCGGCCCTGAGGAAGCGTTCGATCTCGAGCGCCGAGATGAGGCTGACGACCGCGGGCCTGCGGCGCCGGTACGTCGCCTTGCGCGCGTGCAGGATCTCCATGACCTTTTCGACATCGGCGAGCGCCCGCTCGCGGTGCGGCATGTCCTCCCGGATGCTCTCGCGCAAGACCTGCTCGAGGTGCTCCTCGAAGCTGTCGGAGGCGAGCAGGAAGGAGATAGGGCCGGCCAGCGCCACGATGTGCTCGGCGGTCTCCTCGATCTGGCGCATGCGCTCGAAATAGGAGACGACCGAGGGGATATACTCGATGCCGACCCCGAGCAGCGTCGGCAACGAGACCTGGAGCACGTCGGCCAATCGCTCGAGGGTCTCGATCTTGGCGACCTCGCCCTTTTCGAAGCGATACAAGGCCGTGCGCGAGATGCCGATGCGGCGCGCCACCTCGTCGGCGCTCAGCCCCGAGCCCAGGCGAAAGGCCTTCAGGCGATTGCCGATCTCGTCATAGCGCAGCGGCACGGGTCCCTCCATGCAACGCGTTTGCATGCGCCCTTGCTGGATGGGGTTGCGACAACCCTCGGTTCGCGGCCCCGGTCAAGTCAAGCGAGCTGCGCTTCACGAGACTGCGACCGGCAGTGGTGACGGAGCGGCGGATCGAGCCCGCCGACGGTCACACCTGCGGGGTCACGACGACCCGTCCCCGCACCTTGCGGTCACTGATCTCGCGCAACGCATCCTGGACCTGCGCCAGCGGATAGGTCGCGGTCGGCGCCGGCTTGATGCGGCCGGCCTCGTACAGCGCGAAGACCTCACGCAGGCATTCCGCCATCTGCTCCGGCTTGCGCTTGCGGTAGTCGCTGACCTGCAGCCCGCTCACCTCGATGTTCTTGAGCAGAAGATAATTGGCCTTGATCGTCGGAATGCGCCCGGCCGCGAAGCCGATCACGACCAGCCGGCCGCGCCAGGCGAGCGCGCGGATGGCCGCGTCGAAGATGTCTCCGCCGAGCGGATCGAGAATGACGTCGGCCCCCCGCCCTTCGGTGACCGCCTGGACCTGCTCGCGCAGGCTGTCGTGCAGGTTGGAGCGCGACAGGTCGATGACCGCGTCTGCGCCGCTTTGCAGGACCAGATCCGCCTTGGCCGCCGTCGAGATGCCCGCCAGGACCGTGGCCCCGAACGCCTTGGCCAGCTGGAGCGCCGCGAGGCCGACGCCGCCGGTGGCGCCGAGCACGAGCACGGTCTCGCCCGGCTGCAGACGGGCCCGGTCGCGAAGGGCGAACCAGGCGGTGTCATAGACGAGCGCCATGGCGGCAGCCTCGACGAAGGACATCGCATCCGGCAGCCGATGGCATTGCTTGGCCGGCACCGCGACCTTCTCGGCGTAACCGCCCTCCTCCGCCAGCGACAGGACGCGATCGCCGACCCTGAGACCTTGCACGTCAGCGCCGATCGCGGCGACGGTGCCGGCAGGCAGCTTGCCCGGAACGAAGGGCCGCGGCGGCAGGAACTGGTATTTGCCGCCGATCACGAGGAGGTCGACGAAGTTGGCCGCCGTCGCCTCGATATTGATCAGCACCTGGTCGGGACCCGGCACGGGATCCGGCATTTCTCCCAGGGAAGCCGCCTCCAGCGACCCGAACTCGCGAACCACGACTGCACGCATCGTCACCTCACCTCCGCCATCCGACCTCTGGGGCATGATCAGGCGAAGTGGCGCTTCGCGGCATAAGATCATGCGGCACAACGAACCCTGCGCACCACCGGGGAAAGCCTGCCCCGGGACTTGATCCGGGGGTAGTCACCGCTTCGCCGAAAACGATCGTGCGCATTCAAACCCGACGCAATCACACCCTGGGCTGCCAGCGGATGGGCGTCGGCGTGAGACGGCCTTCCTGGATTGACGCGACCAGATCCCGCTTGAGGATCTTGCCGCTGGCGGTAAGGGGAATCTCGTCGAGCTGAAGAAAATATTCGGGCATATCGTAACGCGACAGGCCGGAGGCATCGAGATGTTCGAGCAGTTGCGCGCCGCTCACCTGCCGGCCGGCACGCAGCATGACTGCAAGACAGACCTTCTCGCCGAGGCGGGTGTCGGCGACGGGCACCGCCGCCGCCCGCTCGACCGCGTCGTGCTGCATGGCCAGGTTCTCGATCCTGGCCGGGTAGATGTTATGGCCACCGCGGATGATCAGGTCCTTCTTGCGCCCGGTCACGCGCAGGTATCCGGCTTCGTCGACCCAGCCGAGATCGCCGGTCATGAACCAGCCGTGCGCGTTGAAGGAATCCTCCGTGGCGGCCTGGTCGTCGTAATAGCCGAGCATGAGGCTGGCGCCGCGGCCGCCGATCTGGCCGATCTGTCCAGCCGGAACCTCGACGTCCGGGTTGTCCTGCGACCAGATCTTGATCTCGTAGCCGGGACACACGCGGCCGGACGTCTCGACGATCAGGCGCGGATCATCCGTCGGCAGGGTATAGTGGTGCGAGCTCGCCTCGGTCATCCCGTAGCCGCTCTGCGGAACGACGCCGTAACGCAGCAGCTCGGCGACCACCTCCCTGGGTGCTGACGCCCCGGAAATGCGGAAACCCCTGACCGCGCCGAGCCCGGTCAGCCCGCGTTGGCGCAATTCATCCAGAAGATCGATCGCGTGCGTCGGCACGCCCACCAGATAGGTCGCTCCCACTTCCAGGATGCGGTCAAGCAGCGGAGCGCCTTTGGGCAGGTCATGCACCACGAGCTCGCCGCCGACGAGCAGCGCCGTCACGAGCGCGCCGAAGCCGAGATTATGGCTCAAGGGGCTCATCGAGTAGATGACGGTCTCGCGGCCAAGGTCCCAGTCCGCAGCGATCGCGCGCGCATTCGCCAGAAGCGTGTTGTCGCTGTGCATGACGCCCTTCGGCACGCCCGTCGTCCCGGATGTGAAGGCGAGATAGACCACCCGATCGGGGTTTGCGGGCGGCGGTCGTGAGGACGCCGCTGGGCCCGGTCCCAGATCAGGAAAGGCACGCCCCTCCTGATGCAGGGCTTGGCGGGCAAGCGGATCGAGCCGGTAGACCGGGAGCAGGCCCGGATCGTCGTTCAGCTCGCGCATGATGTCACGGGCGGCGCCATCGGCCCCGTATCCGGCTTCGGTGACGAGGGCGGCAGCGCGCATGCGCCTGACCAGCGTGGCGACATCACTCACCGTGTGGTCACGATGCAAGGACGGACAACAGATATAGCCGTTGCGCGAGCACGCGAGCAGCGCCACTGCCGTCTCGACGCGGCTCGGCAACCACACCGCGACGCGCTGGCCGCGGCGCACGCCCTGGCGCTGGAGATCGTCAGCGAAAGCGTCAGCTCTCGCGAGCAGATCGCCGTAGCTGACGCGCCGCAGGCGATCGCGGACGGCGAAGCGCTGAGGCGCCGCGTCGGCATGCTGGCGCGCGACCGCATAGATCGTCTGATCGCGCCAGAAGCCGGACTTGTAGAACGCGTCGAGACACTCTGCGCTCAACAGGGTGAGAATGGTGTTGCTCATGCCGCTCTTGTTCAGTGCTTACTGCGGCGGCAGGAGCGTGCCCGCACCGGCGTGCAGCGCCACCGACAACTCAGGCCTAACGACCACATCCCCCGCCTCCCACTATTGGTCTCTGTCAGCTTGGCTGCAAGTCAAATCGGGAGCGGTCACGCGCTGCGTGCAAGCCTGTAATGCATTCCACGCTCAGTGGTCCGCGCCGACGGCGGCTTGAACCGAGCCGAACCCGTCGCGGCGCAGCCGCTCGGCGAGATCGGCCTTGATCCGCGGGATCAGATCGGGGCCCTCGAACACGAAGGCCGAATAGACCTGCACGAGCGACGCCCCGGCGCGGATTTTCGCATAGGCGTCATCGCCGCTGGCGATGCCGCCGCAGCCGATGATCGGGATGTGCCCCCTGGTCAGACGGTACATGCTGGCGAGGCAGGCGGTCGACCGCTCCATCAAAGGAGAGCCCGACAAGCCGCCGGCTTCGTTCCGATGCGGGCTGCGCAGCCCCGCCGGCCTGTCCACGGTCGTGTTGCCGATGATCAGGCCGTCAACGCCGCTGGCAAGCATCACGTCGGCGATGTCGCCCAGTTCGCTTTCGCTCAGGTCCGGCGCGATCTTCACGAGCAGCGGCGGCGGCTTGGCTCCCCCTTGCGCTCCCTCTTGCCGCGCCGCCAGGACTCGCTCGAGCAGCGTCTCGATCTCCGCCTTCGCCTGCAGGGCGCGCAGACCGGGCGTGTTGGGCGACGAGATGTTGACGACGAGGTAGTCTGCGACCGCGCTGAGCTCGCGAATGCCTTGCGCGTAGTCAGCGGCGGCGTCGACGCTGTCGCGGTTCTTGCCGACATTGGCGCCGATGATGCCGCGGGCGCTCGCGTGCGATCGGCGCAGGCGTTCCTTGAACGACGCCAACCCCTGGCTGTTGAAGCCGAACCGGTTGATGATGGCCCGATCCTCCTCGAGCCGGAACAGCCGCGGCTTCGGATTGCCCGGTTGCGGGCGCGGCGTCACCGTCCCGGCCTCGACGAAGCCGAAGCCGAGCGAGAGCAGGGCATCGCAGATTTCCGCATCCTTGTCGAAGCCGGCCGCGAGGCCAACCGGGTTGGGGAAATCGAGATCCCAGAGGCGGGACTTCAGAATGGCGTCGTCCGCCGGTGCGTTTCGCACCGGCAGCAAGCGAAGCGCCAGGAGCGCCAGACGGTGCGAGCGTTCCGCATCGAGCGCGTGCAACAACGGACGGGCCAGCCGATAGGCGCCGCTCAACATGCCGGGCATTCCGTCGATCAACCCTTGGCCGTCGCGCGGCGAAACATCTGGCGAAGGCTGTCCCAGATGGCGCGCATGACCAGCGAAAAGCCGCCGATTGGCGTCGCCGCCGGCATGGGCACGGTGCTGGCCGTGGCGCTCGCGCCGTCATGCGATGCGGCCTGGCTCTGCGCGATATCGGTGCGCAGCGCGGCGGCGAACTGCCCGATGAGTTGCGTCGCCACATTCTGGATCATGCCCGATGCGCGCCCATACTGCGCGACGGCGCCGGACAGGTTCAGGTCCGTGTCGATCAGCACCTTTGTGCCGTCCACGACCGGCTCAAGCCTGAACTGCACAACGGCGCTCGCGCCGCCACGGCCCTTGATGTCGGAGCCCTGCGCCTTCACACGGGCGCGATGCTGATCGTGATCGATCTCTTCGAATTTCGCGGTCCCCGAGAACGCGAGCGCGACAGGACCGAGACGCACCGAGACCTTGCCCTTATACGTGCTGTCGTCAATGACTTCGGTCAGCTCCGCGCCCGGCATGCACGGCGCAATGCGCTGAATGTCGAGCAGGAACGTCCACGCCTGCTGCGGCGGCAGGGGCACTTCGAATGCATTGGAGATTTGCATTCGATCCTCCTAGCAGCAGGAATGCGCGCGCCGCAACGTCATCATGCGACGAGTGCCGGCGCCGCCTGGCGCGCCGTGCCGAGCGTCGCCAAGACCCATGACGCCGCCTGCAGCAGCTTCTCGTCGCCGAAGCGCGACGCGATCAGCTGCAAGCCGACGGGCAAACCGTTCGGGCCGGCGTGGACGGGCAGGCTGACGGTCGGCACATGCAGCGCCGTCCATAGACCCTGGAACGTCGAATCGCCCGTCCACTCCAGCCCGAGCGGGGCCTCTCCCGTCGCGCTTGGCGCCAGCAGCAGGTCGAACCCGTCCATGATCGCGTCGAGCTTGATGCGGCAGCGTTCGACGAGGCGCAGCGCGTCGACATAGTCGCGCTGCGGCGTCTCGAGACCGAGCTCGATGCAGCGGGTGAGTTGCGCGCTCAGCCGATCGCGATGGTGCTGCCACTCGTGCGCCATGCCGCGCACGCGCTCGATATTGTTGATGATGTCGCGCGCCTGCGTGAGGCCGGCGAAGTCCTCCGGCAGCGGAAATTCCTCGACCTGAACGCCGGCGGCGGCGAGGCGCGTCGCCGCGGTCTCCACTGCCTCTTTCGACTCGGCGGAGGCCTTGCTCCACAGATAGGTCCGGCAGAGGCCGATGCGGCGAGGCGCCCTGGGCGTCAAGTCCGCCGGATGCGCGACGCCGGTCAGCACGTCGCGGCCGAGCGCGACGTCGTCGACCGAACGCGCCATCAGCCCGATGGTATCGAGACTCTCGGACGCGAATTTGAGCCCTTGCCTGTTGAACAATCCGAAAGTCGGCTTGTAGCCGACCGTGCCGCAATACGAAGCCGGGCGCTGCACGGAGCCGCCCGTCTGGGTGCCGAAGGCGAGCGGCACCATGAAGTCCGCGACCGCGGCGGCCGAGCCGCTCGACGAGCCGCCGGGCGTGTGCCGCGGATTGTGCGGATTGGCCGTCGGCCCGGGCGCCATGAAGGCGAACTCGCAGGTGACCGTCTTGCCGAGGATCACGGCGCCGGCGGCGCGCGCGGCCGCGACGCAGGCCGCGTCCGCCGGCGGGCGATGCCCCTTGTAGATCGGCGAGCCCATCTCGGTCGGCAGATCGGCGGTGTCGAGCACGTCCTTCACGGCCACGGGAACGCCGTGCAGCGCGCCGCGCACTGGGCCGCGGTCGCGCTCCTTGGCCTGGCTCAGCGCCAGTTCCGGATCGATCGTCGCCCAGGCTTTGACCTTGGGCTCGCGCGCCTCGATGCGGTCGAGACAGGCGCGCACCAGTTCGACCGAGGTGACCTTTCCCTCTCGGATGAGACGGGCCGCCTCGGTCGCGGAAAGTTCGTTGAGCAGCATCGCCAACCTCCCCTGTCGATCCGTCTCAGTTGGGACCGTGCGGGCGCACGCGCCATTGAATGGTTTCGCCGCCGCGATAGACGAGGGCGCGCTCGTCGGGCCCTTCGACCCTGATCTCCTCCGGAGCGGTCCACGGCGACTTTTCCAGGGTGATCGTTTCCTGGTTCGGCGGCAGCCCGTAATGCGCCGGCCCGTTGAGCGAGGCGAAAGCCTCGAGCCTGTCCAGCGCGCCTTCCTCCTCGAAGACCTTGGCGTAGGTCTCGATCGCGACCGGCGAGTTGAACAGCCCGGCCGCCCCGACCACCGCCAGCTTCCTGGCGACCGGATGCGGCGCCGAATCGGTGCCGAGGAAGAAGCATGCCTCGCCAGACGTCGCGGCCTGGCGCAATGCCTGCCGGTCGCTCTCGCGCTTGATCACCGGCATGCAATACATGTACGGCCGGTTGCCCCAGCCGAGCCAGTCGGTGCGGTTCAGCTCAAGATGATAGGGCGTGATCGTGCCGCCCAGCTGCGGCGCCGCCGAGCGCACGTAATCGACTCCGATCTTCGACGACAGGTGCTCGAAGACGATGCGCAGCCCGGGAAAATCCCTGGTCATCGGCTGCAGCCGCCGCTCGATATAGACGGCCTCGCGGTCGAACACGTCGACCTCGGGGTCCACCTCCTCGCAGTGGATCAAGAGCCGCATGCCGATCTTCTCCATGCGCGCCAGGACCGGCCTGATCTTCGCATAATCGGTGACGCCCGCCGCGGAGTTGGTGGTCGCATTGGCCGGGTAGAGCTTGACCGCGGTGAACACGCCTTCCTCGAAGCCGCGCTGGACGTCGTCGGGGTCGGTGTTGTCGGTGAGATAGCAGGTGATCAGGGGCTCGAAGGTCGACCCTTCCGGCAGCGCCGCCCGTGCGCGCTCGCGGTAGGCGCTGCCGTCGGCCGTGGTGAGAACCGGCGGGATCAGATTGGGCATCAGGATGGCGCGGCCGAAATGGCGAGCCGTGAACGGCAGCGCGGCCTTCATCATGGCGCCGTCGCGCACGTGCAGATGCCAGTCGTCCGGTTTCCTGATCGTCAAGCGCTCCGTCATCCGATCATCCTCTTGTTGGCTGTGGGCCTGCCGCGGTCGATCAGCGCGACGATCTCCTGCGGCGACACCGGCGTCCTGGCGATGTGCACGTCGAACGGGCTCAGCGCGTCCTCGATAGCCGAGATCACGGCCGCGGCGGTCGGTAGCACGCCGGATTCGCCGACACCCTTGGCGCCGAGCGCGTTCAGGCCGGTCGGGGACTGCTCGTGGAGCAAATGAACCGGCGGCATCTCGGTCGACGTGATCAGGAGATATTCGGCCAGCGTCGTCGTGACCGGCTGCGCATTGCCGTCATAGCCCATCCATTCGAACAGGGCGTTGCCGATCCCGTGCGCAATGCCGCCGGTCACCTGGCCATCGACAATCTTGGGATGGATCACGCGGCCGCAATCGTGCGCGAACACGAAATTGCGCACGGCGACGGCGCCCGTCTCGATGTCGACCTCGACCTCGGCCACGGCAGTGCCGTTGGCATAGGCCATGTTGTCGATGACGATCTGCTCGGTCGCCTCCACGCCAGGGCTCAATCCGCCCGGAAGGGCGAAGCCGGGCAGGCCTGCGGCGGCGCGGGCCACATCGGCGAGGCTCACTTTCATCCCCGGCACGCCCTTGACCCGGATGTCGCGCCCTTCGATCTCGAGGTCATGCGCGCCGGCTTCCATCAGGTGGCTGGCGACGGCGAGGACCTTGTCGCGTACCAGCAAGGCGGCAGCGTGCGCCGAGGGGCCGGCGATCGCCGCCTGCCGGCTGTTGAAACCACCGAAGCCGAGCGGCACGGCGGCCGTGTCGCCCGTGGTGACCACGACGTTGCTCATGTCGCCGCCGAGTTGCTCCGCGACGATCTGCGCCAGCATCGTCTTCGTGCTCTGGCCCATGGCGGTCGCGCCGGAATAGACATGGATGCGGCCTGACGGCTCGATCCGCACCTTGACCTGCTCGTACGGCCCCCTCCCCGTCCCTTCAACATAATTCGCCAGGCCGATGCCAAGATAGCGGCCTTGCGCGCGAGCGGCCGCCTGGCGCGCGCGGAATTCCTCCCATCCGGCGCGGGCGAGCGCCTCCGCCTGGCATCTGGGGTAGTCGCCGCTGTCGAGCACCACCTGCATGCCGCCGCGCGTCCTGAGGGGCGTCGCATAGGGCATCTGCTCGGGCTGCACGAGATTGCGGCGCCGCACCTCTGCGCGGTCGAGGCCAAGCTCGTGCGCGACGCGGTCGAGGAGCCGCTCGATGGCGAATACGCCCTGCGGCTGTCCGGCGCCGCGGATCGGCGTCACGGGAACCTTGTTGGTAAGCGCCAGCTTGATGCCGAGCCGGTAGGCGGGAACCACATAGGCGAGCGGCATGGCTGCTGCCGACCCGTAAGGCACGTTGACGCCGCGGGCCGTGTAGGCGCCGTGATCGTGGATGAGGTCACCGCGCACGCCGAGAATGCGACCCTCGCCGTCGACCGCGATCTCGACGTCCCAATACTGGTCGCGTTCCTGCGTGGTGGCGACGAAATGCTCGCGCCGGTCCTCGATCCATTTGACAGGCCGCCCAAGCATCAGCGCGGCCACGGCCACGCAGACATCCTCCGGATAGAATACGAGCTTCGGTCCGAAGCCGCCGCCGACGTCGGGCGCGACGACGCGCACGCGGTCGGGATCGCGGCCGAGCATCCCGCAGAGGATGCTCTTGGCCGCATGCGGCGTCTGCGTCGACGTCCACAGCGTCAGCCGGTCGTCGATCGGATCATGCACCGCCAGCGTGCCGCGACACTCGATCGAGTGGCTGCCGCCGCGGTGCTGCCACAGCGTCTCGCGAAACACGTGTGGCGCGGCCGCAAAGGCCGCATCCACGGCGCCGTATTCGAGGCCGAATTCGGCGACGAGATTATGCGGGCCGTTGCGATGCACGGACGGCGCGCCGGCGTTAAGCGCCTCGCGGCAATCGGCGACGACCGGCAGCGGATCGTAATCGACCGCGACGAGGGCGGCGGCGTCCTCGGCGATGTAGCGGTCGTCGGCGATCACCATCGCGACCGGCTCGCCGACATGCACGACCTCGTCGCGCGCCAGCGCCGGCCGATGCAATTCCTGCCGGAAGGCGGGGCTCGGCAGTGCGACCACCAGTTCTGTGGTTTGCAGCCGCGTCGCGAGATCGTCGCGCGTAAGCACGGCGTGAACGCCGGGCAACGCCAGCGCCGCGCTGGTGTCGATGCTCCCGATCGCGGCATGACCGTGGGGGCTGCGCACGAAGGCGGCCTGCAGCATGCCGGGCAGCCTGATGTCGTCGACGAAGCGCGCCTCGCCGCGCAAGAGCTGCGGATCCTCGACCCGCTCGACATTGACGCCGACCGTGCGCTTCACGCCGTCGTCTCCGCGCGCAGGCGCCGCGCCGCGTCGAGCGTCGCCGCGACGATACTGTTGTAGCCGGTACACCGGCACAGATTTCCGGAGATGGCGACGCGCACCTCTTCGTCGCTCGGGTCGGGATTGTCGCGCAGGAATTCCAGCAGCGTCGTCAGCATGCCCGGCGTGCAGAAGCCGCACTGCAGCCCGTGATGCTCGCGAAACGCCGCCTGCAGAGGATGCAGCGTGTCGGGGCCGGGCGCGATTCCTTCAACCGTCAAGATCTCGTGGCCGTCGGCCTGGACCGCCAGCATCAGGCACGAACGCGCGGAGCGGCCGTCGAACAGAATGGTGCAGGCGCCGCACACGCCATGCTCGCAACCCACATGCGTCCCGGTCAGCCCGAGCTGATGACGAAGGAAGTCAGCCAGGGTCACGCGCACGCCGACCGGCTGCTCGTGACGCGTGCCGTTCACGATGACGGCGATGGTGCGCTTGTCGTTCATTGCGGGAGAGCTCATGCAGGCACGCCCGCATGCGCTGGCTGGATCGGGTGACCGGCGCGGCCGCAGGCGCGCTCGAGCGCACGGCGCGTCAGCACGACCGCGAGGCGGCGACGGTAGCCGGACGAGACGTGCGCGTCGTCGAGCGCCTCGATCGTGCTGCAGCGCTCGCTCGCTTCGCGAAACAGCGCCTCGGAGACGCGCTGCCCGACGAGCATGGTCTCCACCTCGGCCATGCGCAGCGGCACCGTCGCGGCGCCGCCGATGGTCACCGATGCGCGCCGGATCGCGCCGTCCTCAGCGATGTCGAGCAGCGCCGCCGCCGACACGATGGCGAAATCGCCGTGCCGGCGCGCGAACTCGACGAAGGCGGAGCCGTGGCCCTCGCGCCATAACGGGAAGCGCACCGCGGTCACGATCTCGCCGAGCTCGATCGCCGGCATCATGAAGTCAACTGGAAATTCCGCGAACGGGATCTCGCGTGCGCCGCGCGGGCCCGCGACCTCGACGACCGCGTCGAGCGCCGCCGCGACGGTGACGAGCTCGGCCGCCGGGTCGAGATGGCAGAGCGAGCCACCCAGGGTACCGCGATTGCGCGTCTGCCGGTGCCCCACCTGCAGCAGCGCCTCGTGCAGCAAGGGACAGCGGGCGCGCACGTCGTCATGGAATTCGAGATCGCGCTGCCGGGTCATGGCGCCGACGGCGAGCGTTCCGCCGCCGAGCCGAATATGCGAGAGCCCCTCGACCCGGTTCAGGTCGATGACATGGTCGGGCTGCACGAAGCGCATGTTGAGCATTGGCATCAGCGACTGGCCGCCGGCGAGCGCCTTGGCGTTGTCGAGGCTGGCCAGGAGGCCGACCGCGTCGGCGACCGTGCGCGGGTCGTGATAGCTGAACGGCGCCGGCTTCATCGCCCGCTCTTCACCGCTTGATCGGCCGTGTGCGCAGAGCGAACCGCGGCAGGCATGCGGCAGGATCCTGGCCGGCGCTCTCGAAAGGTATCGGACGGCAGGAACGACAGGGGGGCGTCATCCGGGTTGGGCCAGATCGTGTGCGGTTTCGGGGACAGTTAACCAGTTTTGCCAGCCCTGCCAACCGGACGCATGCTTCAACGGAGGCTCTTTCGCACCAGACGGAAGCGGTTATAAGACAACCGCCTTCCCGGCGCGGCAGACGCGGCGCACCCAACAAAAAACCCGAGGAGACCCCATAATGTCGAACGGCATCTCGCTGACGCTAGCTTGCGGCGACTACGAGATCGTGCGGGCGCTGAAGGAGCACAAGGTCAAGCCGGACGGCATCGACCTGACCGTTCTGACCGCGATGGATTCGACCACCCGGCACTGGCGCTTCCTGCGCAACAACGAGTTCGACGTCGCCGAGGTGTCCTGCTCGTCCTACATCACCGCCCGCGACCAGGGCTTTCCGTTCAACGCCATCCCGGTCTTCCTGCACCGACGTTTTCGCCACGGCTTCGTGTTCATCAACACGAGCAAGGGCATCCGCCAGCCGAAGGATCTGATCGGCAGGAAGGTCGGCCTCAAGCAGTTCCAGGCGACCGCGATCCTGTGGATGCGGGGGCTGCTCGACCAGGAATACGGCGTGCCGTTCAAGTCGATCGAATGGTTCACCGAGCTCGACGAGAGCGTCGACTTCACGCCGCCGCCCGACCTCAAGCTGACGCGGCTGCCGCACGACAAGTCGGTCGAGACCATGCTTGCGGAAGGCGAGCTGGATGCCGTGATCCACCCCGACCTGATTCAGCCTCTCGTCGACCGCGACCCGCGCGTCGGCCGGCTCTTCCCCAACTACAAGGAAGAGGAGATGGCCTTCTACAAACGCACCGGCATCTTCCCGATCATGCACGTGCTCGGCATCAAGCAGGAGGTCGTCGACAAGCACCCGTGGGTTCCGATCAGCCTCTACAACGCCTTCACCGAGGCCAAGGACCTCGCCATGAAGCGCATGCAGAACCCGCGCATCGTGCCGCTCGCCTGGTATCGCGAAGCCTGGGAGGAGCAGGAGGCGATTCTCGGCGACGACCCGTGGGAATACGGCCTCGGCGAGCAGAACCGCAAGCAGCTCGAGATGCTGGTCGGGTTCTCCCACCAGCACGGGCAGATCAAGCGGCCCATTCCCCTGGACGAGCTGTTCCTCAACGTGTCGCAAGGGCGTAAAAGGGGCCACGTGTTCAGGATATAAGAATCGATCCCGCTCTGCGGAGTTCTCGGAGGAGAGACGTTCATGCTGCAAGTGACGCCCAAGGGCCAGGATCTGAGGTCGTGGATCGACCGCATGGAGAAGGCCGGGGAGCTGATGCGCATCAAGGGCGCCGAGCGCGAGGAGGAGATCGGCGGCATCGTCGACATCTACCAGCGCAAGATGGGCCGCCCTGCCCTCTTGTTCGAGGACATTCCCGGCTACCAGCCGGGCTACCGGGTGCTCGCCAATCTGTTCGTGTCCGTCAAGCGCATCGCCCTGACCCTCGGGCTGCCGGAGCACACGACCGAGATCGAGCTCGTGCGTTTCTGGCGCGACTATTTCAGGGACGCGCCGACCATCGCGCCGACCGCCGTCGAGACCGGCTCCGTGCTCGAGAATGTCTTCACCGGCAAGGACATCGATCTCCTGAAGATCCCCACCCCACGCTGGCACGAAGGCGACGGGGGTTACTACATGGGCACCGCCTGCATGGTGATCATGAAGGATCCCGAATCGGGCTGGATCAATTACGGCGCCTACCGCGTCCAGGTGCATGACCGGGCCGTCGCCTCGGTAATGGCGTCGAAGGGCAAGCACGGCGACATCATCATGCGCAAATACCACGACCGCGGCGAGCCGTGTCCGATCGCGGTCGTCGTCGGCGTTCATCCCGGACTGTTCTCGGTCGCGGGTCTCGAGGTGCCTTACGGCAAGAACGAATACGATGCCGCCGGAGGCCTCCTCGGCCAGTCGATCAAAGTCATTCACGGCCCCAAGACCGGTCTTCCGATCCCGGCCGAGGCCGAGATCGCCTTCGAAGGTTTCGTGCACAAGGACGACCGCATCGACGAGGGCCCGCTCGGCGAGTGGACCGGCTATTACGCCGGAGGCGTGAAGAAGGAGCCGGCGATCCGCGTCGAGACCTTCATGCACCGCGACGAGCCGATCCTGACGGGCGCGATCCCGGCGGTACCGCCGAACGACGACACCTTCTATCGCGGCACCTATCGCGCCGGCGCGGTGTGGCACGAGCTCGAAGCGGCCGGCGTGCCGGAGGTCAAGGGCGTGTGGTCGCATGAGGCCGGCGGCAGCCGCATGTGGCTCACCGTCGCCATCAAGCAGATGTATGCCGGACATTCCAAGCAGGCCGGGCTGATCGCCTCGCAATGCCACGCCGGCGCCTACGCCAATCGCGTGGTCGTGGTGGTCGACGAGGACATCAACCCGGCCGACATGGACCAGGTGGTGTGGTCGATCTGCACGCGCTGCGATCCGCGTGACGACGTCGAGATCCTCAAAGGCTGCTGGAGCACCTCGCTCGACCCGATGTCGTATCCGTCGGACAAGCGCAACATGAACTCGCGCATGGTGATCGACGCCTGCACGCCGTGGAACCGCCTTGCCGACTGGCCGGCAATCGTACGCTCGAGCAAGGCGCTCGACGAGCGTATCCGCGCCAAGTTCTCGCACTACCTCCCGCCGGGATTCTAACAAGCAACGCGCTCCACTCTCGTGTCATGGCCGGGCCCGTCCCGCCCATCCCGATCGGAAGAACGCGCTGCCTTCCCCATCGAGATCACCGGCACAAGGCCGGTGATGACAACGATAAGGTCACATAACGAGGATGAAGCTTCCTCCCTTCGAGTACAAATCCCCGACCACGGTCGCCGAGGCGGTCGCGATTCTCGCCGCCGAAGGCGGGTCGGCGCGTCCCTTGGCGGGCGGCCAGAGCCTTCTGCCGGTGCTCGCCTTCCGGCTTGCGGCGCCGAGTATTCTCGTGGATCTGCGCCGCATCCCCGACCTCCGCCGCATCACCATCGACGACAACGGCGTGCATCTCGGCGCCATGACGCGCTGGCGCGACATCGAGGATGACACCCGGCTGCGCGCGGCACATCCCCTGCTGGTCGCGGCGATCGCGCATGTGGCGCATTACCAGATCCGCAACCGCGGCACGGTCGGCGGCAGCCTCGCCCACGCCGACCCCGCCACCGAGATGCCGGGCATCGCCGTGACCTGCGACGCCACGATCGAGGTGATGGGCGCGTCCGGCGCGCGCAGCGTCGCGGCGGCCGATCTGTTCGTCGGCCCGCTCACCACCTCGCTCACGGCCGACGAGATCATCACCGGCGTGCGCCTGTCGTCATGGCCGGAAGGACGGCGCTGGGGTTTCGAGGAGTTTTCGCGGCGGCGCGGCGATTACGCCCTGTCGGCCGTTGCGGTCTTCTACGATCAGGACGAGAAAGGCCGCGCCCGTGACGCGCATGTCGGCGTGATCGGAGCGGCCGACACGCCGGTCCGTCTCGCCGCCGCCGAGAAGGCATTGAACGGCAAGCCTGTCGACGACGCGGCCATTGCGGCGGCCGCCGCGGCAGCGTCGGAGGCGGTCAACCCGCCCGACGACATTCACGCGCCCGCCGCTTACCGCCGCGCGCTCGTGGGAACGCTTCTCGAGCGCGCCTTGCGGCGCGCCGCGATGCAGTAAAGAGGGTTCTCGATGTCAGTTCGTTTCGAGGTCAACGGACGCGTGGTGACGGTCGACGTCCCGGACCGCATGACGTTGGCCGATTGCCTGCGCCAGCATCTGCAACTCACCGGCACGCATCTCGGCTGCGAGCACGGCGTCTGCGGCGCCTGCACGATCATCGTCGACGGAGAGGCCGTGCGCGCCTGCCTGATGCTCGCCGTGCAGGCGGAAGGGGCCAGGGTGGTGACGGTCGAGGGCCTCTCGCAGGACGAGGCGCTGACGCCGCTGCAGAGCGCGTTCAAGAAGCACCACGCCCTGCAATGCGGCTTCTGCACGCCGGGCATGATCACGACCCTGCACGCGCTCTTGAGCGAGGAGCCGTTCGCCGACGAGGAGCGCATCCGCGACGTGCTGTCCGGCAATCTGTGTCGCTGCACCGGCTACATCCCGATCGTCGAAGCGGCGCTTGAAGCGCGCGCCGCCTATCAGGGGCAAGCGGCGGGCGCCGCGCCATGAGGACGCTCAACACCTATATCGGCAGCTCCGTCGAGCGCGTCGAGGATGCACGCTTCCTGCGCGGCCGCGGCGAGTATATCGGCGACCTCAACCGCGACGGCCAGTGGCACGCCGCCTTCCTGCGCAGCCCGGTCGCTCACGGGCGCATCCGCGCGATCGACACCAGCGCCGCGCTCGCCATGCCGGGCGTGCACGCGGTCGTCACCGCGGCTGACATCGAGGGCGAGATCCCGACCATCCCGTTCCGGCGCCCAAACCCGACCATCGGGCCTTACGCCCAGCCCATCATCGCGCGCGAAAAAGTGCGCTATGTCGGAGAGCCGGTGGCGGTCGTGCTCGCCGACAGCGCCGAATTCGCCGAGGACGCAGTGCAGGAGATCGTGCTCGACATCGAGCCCCTCCCCGCGGTGGTCGACCGTCACACCGCGGCCGCCGACACGACCCTCCTGTTCGAGGAGACTGGCAGCAATATCGCGTCCGTCTTCGTCGCCGACAAGGGCGACGCCGAGGCCGCCTTCCGCGACGCCGCCTACGTGCTGCGCGACCAGGAATTCAGCACCCAGCGCCAGACGGCGCTGCCGATGGAGACGCGCGGGCTTCTCGCGGAATGGGACGCCAGGGCGCAGCGCCTCACCATGTCGGGCGCGGCGAAGCTGCCCTTCTTCAACCGCAAGACCATGGCCGCCATGATGGGCCTCAAGGAGCAGGCGGTCGATTATATCGAGCTCGACGTCGGCGGCGGTTTCGGGGCGCGCGGCGAGTTTTATCCCGAAGACTTTCTCACCGCCTTTGCGGCGCGCAAGTTCAACCGGCCGATCAAGTGGGTCGAGGACCGGCGCGAGCATTTTTCCGCCATCGGCCATTCGCGCGAGGCGGCGTGCAAGGTCGACATGGCCTTCGCCAGCGACGGCACGATTCTCGGCCTGCGCGGCGAGCTCTACGTGAACATCGGCGCCTACGTGCGGCCGAACGGCATGACGCCGGTGCGCAACGCCGCGCAGTTCATGTCCGGGCCATACCGCATCCCCAACATCCATCTCGAGGCGCACGCGCTGGTCAGCAACAAGACCCCGTCGGGCACCTATCGCGGGCCCGGCCGTTACGAGGGCTGCTTCTTCACCGAGCGCATGCTGCACATTGCGGCGCGAGAGCTGGGCCTCGACCCGCTGACGATCAGGCGGCGCAACCTGCTTACCCAGGAGGAGATGCCATATCCGCTCGCGCCGGTGCTGCCGAGCGACGGCCGCGCCGAGACCGCCTGCGACAGCGGCGACCACCGTGTCACCTTCGACCGCTGCGTCGTCGAGGCGAAGTGGCACGAGAAGGCGCATCTGCAGGGCAAGCTGGTGGACGGCCGCTACCACGGCATCGGCATCGGCTGCTTCATCGAGGGCGGCGCCTCCGGTCCTCAGGAGAACGCGCGCATGCAGGTCGAGCCGGACGGCTCGGTATCGGTCTATGCCGGCTCGTCGGCCATCGGCCAGGGACTCGAGACGATCCTGGCGCAGATCGCCGCCGACGCCCTCGAGCTCCCCCTCGAGCGCGTGCGCATCTACCACGGCTCGACCACCTACCTGCACGAGGGCTGGGGTTCCTACGGCTCGCGCGGCACCGTGATGGGCGGCTCGGCGATTCTCGATGCCGCCAACAAGTTGCTCGAGAAATTCCGCATCGCCGCCGCCGCGCGGCTCGATCTGCCGCCGGACGAGGTCAGGGTGGCGGACGGCGTCGCGCGCGCGCCGGACGGCCGCTCCGTGCCGCTCGCCGAGGTCGCCACGGGCCTGGCCGCCGACGGCAGCTTCAAGAACGCGACGCCGACCTACACCTACGGCACCGCCGCGGCGCATGTGGCGGTCGATGCGAAGACGGGCCATGTGGAGGTGATCGACTACGTGGTCGTCGACGACGTCGGCCGCATCGTCAACCCGCTCACCTTGCACGGGCAAGTGATGGGCGCGGCCGTGCAGGGCCTCGGCAGCGTCTTCGGCGAAGACCTTGTCTACGACGAGAACGGCCAGCTGCTCGTCGGATCGCTGGCGGACTACGTCATTCCGGTCGCCACCGACTATCCGCATGTGCACTGCGTCTCGATGGAATCCTATCCCTCCCCCACCAACCCGCTCGGCGCCAAAGGCGCCGGCGAAGGCGGCATCATCCCGGTCGGCGGCGTCGTCAGCAACGCCATCGCCGCGGCGCTCACTTCGCTCGGCGTCGAGCCGCGCCACCTGCCGCTCTCCCCGCCGCGCCTGTGGGCGCTGATACAGACTGCGGGCAAGCCCTCCGCACACCCATAGTACGGAGCCACCGTCCATCCTATTGTCATTGCCGGGCTTGACCCGGCAATCCATTACGACGCCTTTTCCAGGCGCCCCTTTACGGAGGTTAGCGTGCGCCAGCGTGGCGGTGGATTGCCGGGTCAAGCCCGGCAATGACAATGAATGAGAATGGTGGAAGAACGTCCTCTCACCATCCCAAAATCGCGGCAGTCTTTTCCAGGATCGGCTTCGGCGTGTCGGCCGCCTTCCTGACCATTGCTTCAAGTTCCTGGCCCGACTTGTAGCGAATCTCGAAGCTCTGCTTCTTCGCGTCGGCAAGAAGCTCCGGATCCTTCAGCGCCGCCGCGTAGGCGGCGCGCAGCGCCGCCACCCGCTCGGCCGGGACGTCCGGCGCCACCCAGTGATTGTAGCCGATCGCCGTCGGCAGCGTGACCAGCGTCGCGATCTGACGCTGCTCGTCGCTCTTCATCAGATCGACGAGCAGCGGCACGTCGGGCAGGTCAGGCTCCTTCTCGAAGCCGATCTGCGCAATGATGTTCACCTTGCGATCGCGCAGCCAGTCGGGACGGGTCGAGACGAGGCTTGAATAGGCGCCGCCGCCGCGACCTTCGACTTCGCCGCGCTCGATCGCCAGATTGCTCTCGTTGGTTCCCGGATACCCGCTGATCACCTTGAATTTCGTGCCGGTGAGCGCGTTGAACACGGCCGGATAGATGTTGGCGTCGGAGATGACGCCGCTCCCGGCCATCGACACCTCGCGCGCCCTGGCGTCGTCGAGCGACTTGATGCCGGAGCTGTGCCACACATAGATGGTGTTGTTGGATGCGGCCATGCTGCCGATCCACTGGAACCTGGCCGGGTCGTATTGCGCGCCCTTGCCGCCGAGCAGCTTGAACATGGCGGCGCCCTGGTTGACACCGGCGATCACCG
>DATBIR010000115.1:0-3602 GCA_036556825.1 Beijerinckiaceae bacterium | reverse complement strand
CGATATTTCCGCGCTGCTAGTCGCGACGGCTAAGGCGCGCGCGGACGCAGACGGTGCATCCAACGTCACTTTCATCGAGGCCGATGCGCAAACATTCGGCTTCGGCGCCGGCAGCTTCGACGCCGTCGTATCGCGCCTGGGCGTCATGTTCTTCGATGATCCGGCGGCTGCTTTCGCCAACCTGCAGTGGGCTGCGCGGCCCGAGGCGCAGTTGGCATTTGTCGCTTGGCGCAGCGGCGATGAGAACCCGTTCATGACGGCGGCCGAGCGTGCAGCGGCTCCGATCATAGAGGGGCTTCCGATCCGGGGCGACGACAGCCCAGGCCAATTCGGCTTTGCCTCGGGGCGGCGTGTGAAGGGCGTGCTCGAGGCGAGCGGTTGGACCTCTGTCAAGGCCCGTCCCGTCGACATCGCCTGCAGCTTGCCCGTGGCGCAGCTCCAGACCTACGTCACCAGAATGGGTCCATATGGTCGGGTACGCACCACACTAGACCGAACTTTTCACTTTGCGAACGCATAACTGCCTGATCTGCCTCGCCTTCTTTCTGGTTCCGGGCGGTCGCTACTGGACACGGGGGGCGGGCACGCCGAGAAGAGCGAATGCCTGCTCCTGCAGCGCGGTGGGGCGGGCGAGCATGTGGATGGTGCGGGTTCCGCCCAGCGGCAACGCCACCTCGTTGATTGTCAGCGTGCCGAGGTTTGCCATGAGATCGTGCCAGGCCATGATCGGCGTGCCGTCGGCCGCCCGGCGCGTCTTGATCTTGGCAGCGGCGGCCGGCGAGGTCCGTGCCGGCCGCACGATCGAGGCGCGCTGGCGCGCCTGCGGCTGATGATCGGCGAACAGGATCGGCGCCAGAGCGCCGCGCATGTGGTGCTCGACGTAGTAGGCCAGCATGCACAGGAACACGTGCGCCTTGACGCGATGGTTGCGCCAGTGGAACACCGGCCGCACAGCCAAGTCGACGCCCTTCAGCGTCCGGAACGCACGCTCGACGAGCGCCAGGCTCTTGTAGGCGGCAACCGCCACCTCGGCGCCGATCTTGTCCTTGGGCAGGCTGGTGCGGATCACGTAGACGCCGTCGAGCCGCGCCTCGGCCGCGATCTCGGGCTCGCGACGCTGGAACGCGAAGCGGCCGTCGGCGATGTCGAGCGCGAAGTGCTTCTTCATCTTCCGCTTGTCGATCACGGCGCCGACGGCGAGCCCGATCCTGGCCGCGTCGTGCTTTGCCGGCTTCTTGGCGACCGCCTCCGCAATGCGCTCCAGGTCGCGCTCGGTCGCCGCCAGCAGCGCCTCGCGCTTGCGCGCCCGCTCCTCGGCCAACGCCGGATTGCGGCAGGCGACGAGACGCTCGCCGGGGAAGTCGGGCGAGCTGATCTCGGCCAGGTCGCGCTCGTCGAACAGGCTCATCTGCAGCGGCCCGATGTCGGCGGCCAGCGCGGCGATCTGCGGCGCCCTGAGGCAGCTGATCCAGTCGAGTCCGGCCGGCACCAGCTCCTCCGCGATCCGCGCCGAGGTGATCATGCCACGGTCGCCTATCAGCGCCACGTGCGACAACCGGAAGCGCCGCTTCAGCTTGTCGATCTGGTCGCGGATCGTCTGCGGGTCGGCGGTGTTGCCCTCGAACACCTCCACCGCCACCGGCGTGCCGTCCGGCGCACACAAGAGGCCGTACACGATCTGCGGCCGGTCGGGACGATGGTCGCGGCTGTAGCCGTGCCTGGCGAGCGCGCAGCAGCGGCCCTCCAGGTAGCTCGATGTCACGTCGTAGAGCACCAGCGTGCCATCGACGAGGTGCTTCTTCGCCAGCGCCGCCTCGATGCGCGCCTGCTCCCCGATCAGCCAGTCGAGCGCTTCGTACACCTCCCGCTCGGCCACCTCGGCGAGACCCAGCGTCAGCGCCAGGCTCGAGGTCGCCGTCTCGGGCGCCAGCGCGCGGTGCAAGGCGAGCTTCGATCCCGGCGCGATGATCCGCTGGATGATCATCGCTTCGATCAGGTCGCGAACGCGCCGCTCCACCTGGCTGCGGCCCTGCAGCGTGCGGTCGAGCCCCAATTTGCGAATCGTGGCGCGCACCGCCCACACGTGGCCGTGGCCCAGGCTGCGCACGATCTCGAAGCCGGTCTCCCCCTGGCTCGACACCTTGCCGCCCTCCAGCAGCCGGGCGATGCCGTCGATCAGCGCCGGCGGCAGCTTCGACAAGTTCGCCAGCGTGCGCTTCTTCACGCGCCTGCCCTCGCGATAGCTCTCGCGCAGCAGGATCGCCGGCGGCGATTTCCGGTTCGGGATCGCATCGATGAACATGGCCTCGCGAATCGCATTGTTCGCGGCCGATGGCAAGGGGCTTTACATGGACACATTGTTGCAGAAAAGATTCACCCAACACCCCGCCCGACCTGCATTTTCAAGTCGAAAACAGAGAAAAGTTCGGGCTAGTCCTCCTCCCGCCCATTGTCCTCCTCCACGGGCCCGCAGCCGGCGTCGCCGCTCGGCCTGCCGTTCAAAGTCCCGAGGCGGTGCACGCAGGCGTGGAGGCGCCAGGAGGCTAGCCCCGAGCATCCGCCGGAGCGGCCGCCGTCGCGCCCGTCGGGGCCGATGGCATTGGCCGCGAGACGATCCCCGATGACGACGCCGGTCAGCAGCGCGAATACGAGCAGCACCGCAAGGTAGGCGTAGGAAATCTGCACGCCCGCACTCCTCAATATTGACCGTGGTCGATCCGATGTCCGGGCGCGCTCATCGCCGCTTGGCCTTCTTCTTCCTCGCCTCCACGTGCGCCTCCAGGAGGCGCTCGATGTAGAAGTTGAGCGTCCTCTGCTCGGCGCGGGCGAGCCGTTCCAGGGCGGCCTTCAGGCTCGGCTTGACGCGCAGGCCGACCGAGGCCGAGCGGGTTTCGCCATTCTGCTTGGGGGCGCGGCTCGGCATGGGCACAACGCTGGGCGAGACGTTGGAGATCGTCCGACGTTAGCGGTCGCTAAACGTTAGAAGATGTCAGCTAACCGCCTGCATCCTATGGCGTCGTGTTGCAATGTCAAGCAATCGGCAACCATGTCGATGGTCGACCGGGGCCGCCCGGATCATCGGCGGCCGGCGGCACCGACAGAAATGCAGGAGGGCGGTGTCGACCCCGTAGAGCGCAACGGCGTCTGCCCGCATTGCGCCGATCTGTGCTCATTGGAGGCGACGCGGACGGACGGGGGCAGAGCCCCGTGCCCAAGCTTCGAGGCTCACTTGCAGGGGAGCGTCGCGAAGGGATCCGACCCGTTTCGCGCGCATCGGTGCAGCCGGGCTGGCACCCGATGCACCCCACGCTTCTGCGGTCGAGGAGTCGGCGAGCGCGTTAACTAGTTGCCCGTGAGCCAATCGAGGCGCTGCTGGGCGCGGCCGTCGCCGAGGTCGCGCGCCTTTAGATAGAGGGCCCTGGCGCGCTCGGGATTGGCGTTGATGCCGCGCGTCTGCCAGCTCGCCAGCATGTTGGGATCGTAGGTCTCGGCCAGCATGAACATCAGGGGCGCCGAAGCCGCCGCCTCCGGCGCGTCGAGCATCGTGCGCGCCCGAGAGATCTCCCCGCTCTCGATCAGGCGCCTGGCCTGCGCCATCAACT
>DATBIR010000114.1:0-3065 GCA_036556825.1 Beijerinckiaceae bacterium | reverse complement strand
CTCGGCCCACTAGACCTCAAGGGCGTTAAGCACGCGACAGAGGTTTACAACATCCTTGGCATGAAAGAGTCAGTGGCTTGACCGGGCATATGACACAAGTAAAGGGGAATTGGATGGATCAAACTTCCGCTGTGGGTCAAGACCGGACGTAGAAAAAACCCCCGAATTCGATCCGCTGTCCGCGGCCTCATGAATCCCCTCATTTTCAGATGGTACCGAAGAGACGCGCGAACACTGGCTGTTGGCGCAGCAGGGCGGCGAAGCCTTGCATGAGGGGACGCAGGCGGATGTCCGGCATGGTCGGGATGAGTTCGTAGAGCATGCAGCCTTGTCTGAACAGCGAGTGGGTGCGGCGCTTGGCGGTGTTGGATTTGAGATGGCGGTCGTAGCCGAGCGCTTCGCCAGCAGCGCCCAGCAAGGTGAGCAGGGCCACGGCGAGGGCGTTAAGCAGCCACAGGCGGTCGCGGCGGTCGGGCGTTTTGACCCGCAGCGAACCCATGCCCATGCCGAAGCGCAGGTCCTTGGTATCGCGGAAGCCGCACTCGATACTCCAGCGCTTGGCGTAGAGCTTGATGAGGTTCTGGGCGTCGGCGTCGGCGGCGCTGGCGGCCAGGCACCAGGGCTCCTTCATGCCCTTGGCCTGCACGCACACGACCGTGCCGACAGTGTAGCGCTCGGCCGTGACGTCGGCGCCGCGCAAGGTCCGCGCCCGGCCGGCCGGCCCGACCCAGTCCGCCGCCGCTCGCGCCTCGCCGTCGGCCGTCGTCACCTGGATGTTGCCGCGGAAGCGGATGACGTATTCGAACTTCAGCTCCTCGCTCAGCACGGAATAGAGCTTCTTGTCGCCGAACCCGCGGTCGGCCACGATCAGCACCGCCACCTCCGCCGGCAGCAGCTCGGCCAGCCGCACCAGCACCCGGTATTCGTACTCGTTGCGCCGCTTCTTCAGGGTCGCCTTGTCGACCGTCAGCCACACCAGCGGCGTCGCCCGCCCATGGTCGGTCAGCAGCGACAGCATGATCGTCGCTTGGCCGTCGGCGTCGAAGTCCGTCCAGTCCATGGCCACTGCGATGCTCGTGCGCGACCCCACCACAAAGGGCACCCAGCGGGCCAACAGGGCGTCGATCTCGAGGCCCGGGTTCGACAGCAGGCGGTCCACCTGCTTGATCGCATGCTTGGTCAGGCAGCCGCGCGCCAGCGCCAAGCCGTGGCCGATCGCCGCCACCGCCAGCGACGCCGCCGTCATCACGCCCAGCGTCGCGTTGGCCAGCGAATAGACCCGCTTGGCGTGAACGTCCTCCGAAAACAGTCCGCTCACGAAACCATGCACGTCGTCGAAGGCGATCTGCCCGCTGCTCGTCATCCCACGCTCCCGCGAATCAACACCACGGAGCGGAAGACTCCTGCATGCGCGCACGCGACGCTACTGCTCTATTCCCACGTCACAGAATGAGGGGATGCTTGAGGCGCTGACCCGGATCCTCTCCATCCGGAGCGGAAGCAAGACATCCGTCAGCCCCCGTGGCCGAGGTCTTCAGCTCACTTCCAAATCCATCCAGGTCTCGAAGCAGTGGTTCTTGGCCAACGACATGACGCCGATCGTGGCGCGGCAGCCGATCCCGCGCTCCGCTCCGAACAGCTCGGCGAAGAGATCGGTGAGGCCGCTCGACACGAGATTGGGATCGCTGAAGCCCGGCGCGCAGACGACGAAGTTCAGCGTGCGGACCAGTGACACGACGTTGTCCAGGTCACCGATCGCCTGCTTGATGCCGGCCAGGCAGTTGATCCCTGTCTGGCGCGCCGCCGCGTAAGCCTGCTCGACCGTGACCTCGGCGCCGACCCGGCCGGGAAACATCGCCTTGCCATCCGGCAGGTCCGGAACGTGGCCGGAGAGGACCAGCAGGTTTCCGACGCGGTGGAACGGCTTCATCTTGCCGTAGTTCGCACCGTAGTAGGTCTTCGCCCCGAAGTCCGGCAGCGCGATGCCCACTTGCTTCAGCTTCGCTTCGATCTGCATGGCGTTTCCTCATGATTGTTTGTCGTTGACGGCGGACTCTGGCCGCACGCGCAGAGAGCCACTATTGTCGTCGGCAAGGCTGCGTCCGGCGGCGCTTTGATTTGATAGGCTCGAGGCAGCGGATGCAAGCGGCCGGTGCTCCGCTGCAAGTTTGGCGCAAAGGTGATCGATGCGCATACTGGTGATGGGCGGCGGCATCGTCGGCGTCACGACCGCTTATCAGTTGGTCCAGGACGGTCACGAGGTCGTGCTCGTGGAGCGCCGCGAGGGGGCGGGCCTGGAGACGAGCTGGGGCAACGCCGGCATGATCGCCCCTGGTCACTCTTTCGCCTGGTCGTCGCCGCAGGCGCCGATGATCCTGCTGAAGTCGCTGTTCGCTCGGAACCAGGCGCTGCGCTTTCGGCCATCAGCCGATCTCCGCCTGTGGACTTGGTCCTTGCTCTTCCTGCGCCAGTGCACGGAGGAACGGGCGCGCCTCAATACGTTGCGCAAGCACCGCCTGTGCATGTACTCGCAGAAGGTCCTGCATGAGACGCTCGCCGCCAACGATCTGCACTACGACCAGATCAGCCGGGGCATTCTTTACTTTCATCGCACCGAGGAATCGCTCGAGCGCGCCGTCAGGCACATGCGGATTCTGGTCGAAGACGGCCAGGAGCTCCGGGCGCTCGACCGCGCGCAGGTGGTCGAGCTCGAGCCCTCTCTCGTCTCGGCCAAGGACAAGATCGCGGGCGGCATCTACTGTCCGACCGACGAAACCGGCGACTGCAACAAGTTCACCGGTGCGCTCGCCGCCGCGTGCGAGCGCCGCGGCGCCGACTTCCGGTACCACACGGCGGTTCTCGGGTTCGAGCTTGATGGCGACCGGTTGGCCGGGGTGCGCACGTCAGAGGGCAATGTCCAGGCGGACGTCTACGTCATGTGCCTGGGCAACGACAGCCCGATCCTGGCGCGGCAGCTCGGCGTCAAGCTGCCGATCTACCCGATCAAGGGCTACTCGCTGACGATCCCGGTCGGGAACCACCGGCACCCGCCGACGATCGGCGCG
>DATBIR010000113.1:0-3780 GCA_036556825.1 Beijerinckiaceae bacterium | reverse complement strand
GTCTGGGAAAGCCGCAGGCTGCTCGCCTCGGGCGAGATCGACTATGAGGAGTTCATGTCGCGCGTCTGCGCCTCCGCGCCTTCGCTCGGCCATTGCAACACCATGGGCACGGCCTCGACCATGAACGCGCTCGCCGAAGCGCTGGGCATGAGCCTGCCGGGCTGCGCCGCCATTCCCGCCCCCTACCGGGCGCGGATGGAAATGGCCTATGCGACGGGCAAGCGCGCCGTCGAGCTGGTGCGCGAGAACCTGAAGCCCTCCGATATTCTGACCCGGAAGAATTTCGAGAACGCCATTCGCGTCAATTCCTGCATCGGCGGCTCGACCAACGCCCCGCCGCACATCCAGGCGATCGCGCGCCATGCGGGCGTCGAGCTTTCGGTCAAGGATTGGGAGACGCAAGGCTTCGAGATGCCGTTGCTGCTCGACATGCAGCCGGCGGGCAAATATCTCGGCGAATCGTTCCAGCGCGCCGGCGGCGTGCGCGCCGTGATGGGCGAGATGCTGGCCGCGGGCTTGCTGCACGGCGATGCGCCGACGGTGACGGGCAGGACGGTGGCGCAGAACCTGGAGGGCGTGCGCAGCGAGGACAAGGCCGTCATCCGCACGGTCGATCAGCCATTGCGCAAGGAAGCCGGATTCCTCGTGCTGTCGGGCAATCTGTTCGACTCGGCGCTGATGAAGACCAGCGTGATCTCGGAGGATTTCCGCAAGCGGTTCCTGTCGAAACCCGGCGCTGAAAACATCCATGAGGCGCGCGCCGTGGTCTTCGAGGGGCCGGAGGACTATCACGCGCGGATCAACGATCCGGACCTTGCCATCGACGAGAATACGATGCTGTTCATCCGCGATGTCGGCCCGGTCGGTTATCCCGGCTCGGCGGAGGTGGTGAACATGCAGCCGCCGGACGCGCTGATCCAGAAGGGCATCGTGCATCTGCCCACCGTCGGCGACGGCCGCCAGTCGGGAACCTCGGAGAGCCCGTCGATCCTCAACGCTTCGCCGGAAGCGGCGATCGGCGGCGGCCTCGCGCTGCTGAAGACCGGCGACCGCGTGCGTCTCGACCTGAACAAGCGGCGGCTGGACGCGCTGGTGCCGGACGCCGAGTGGGAGGCGCGGCGCGCGGCGTGGAAGCCGGACTACCCGCCGAGCCAGACCCCCTGGCAGGAGTTCTACCGCAAGACCGTCGGCCAGCTCGCCGACGGCGGCTGCCTGGAATTCGCGACCAACTATCAGCGCGTGTCGCGGGTGTTGCCGCGGGATAATCATTAGCGTGAAGCCTCGGCGCGGCCATCTCCCACGAGGTCGTCCCGGAAGCCCGGAGGGCTGTCCGGGATCCACTAGCCTTTCCCCGAGGCGATCCCTTGCGGTCAAGCCGATGGACCCCGGACAACCGCTTCGCGGTTTCCGGGGCGACGAAATGAAGCGCGTCCGTCAATCCAATCGATCCCGCCATAGCTTTACCTTCAGCCCCGATCGGGAAAACCGGTGTCGGCTATCCGCGATCGTGCTCTAATACAGCGCTGCCGTGAGCCGGCGCACGTTCCAGGGAGGCAAACATGAAACTTCTCCGCTATGGTCAGCCGGGGGCCGAGAAGCCTGGGCTCCTCGATGCCGAGGGCCGGATACGCGATCTGTCGGCGCATACGGCCGATTTCGCCGGCGAGACCGTCTCGATCAAGGCGATCGACAAGCTGAGGGCGCTCGACGCCGCTACCCTGCCGCTGGTCGATGGCTCGCCGCGCATCGGCGCGTGCGTCGCCTGGACGCCGAACTTCCACGCGGTCGGCCTCAACTACGCCAAGCATGCGGCGGAAAGCGGAATGCAGCCGCCGGCCGAGCCGGTGCTGTTTTCGAAGGCGACCACGTCGCTCTCCGGCCCGAACGACCCGGTCGTCCAGCCGAAGGACTCGATCAAGCTCGACTATGAGGTAGAGCTCGGCATCGTCATCGGCGCGGCCGCCGAATATGTCTCCGAGGCCGACGCGCTCTCCTATGTCGCCGGCTATTGCGTCATCAACGACATCTCCGAGCGCGTTTTCCAGCTCGAACGGCTCGGCCAATGGGTGAAGGGCAAATCCGCGCCCGGCTTCGGTCCGAGCGGCCCCTGGCTGGTCACGGCCGACGAGGTCGGCGACCCGCAGACGCTCGGCTGCTGGCTCGAGGTCAACGGCCAGATGCGGCAAAAATCGAACACGTCGGACATGATTTTCGGCGTCGCGGAAATCGTCAGCTACATGTCGCGCTTCATGCGGCTGGTGCCCGGCGATCTGATCGCCACGGGCACGCCCGAAGGCGTGGCGCTCGGCATGAAGCCGCCGGTCTGGCTGAAGCCGGGTGACGAGATGCGGCTCGGCATCGACAAGCTCGGCGAGCAGCGCCAGCGCATCGTCGCATATGAAGGATGACGCCGATGCCCAAATTCGCCGCCAATCTGACCATGATGTTCAACGAGGTGCCGTTCCTGGAACGGTTCGGCCGGGCGCGCCGGGCCGGCTTCCGCGGCGTTGAATATCTCTCGCCCTATGTCGCCGAGCCCACGGAGATCCGCGCGCGCCTCGACGAGCACGGCCTCGAGCAGGCGCTCTACAACACCAACCCCGGCAATTTCGAAGCCGGCGAGCGCGGCACCGCGGCGGTGCCTGGCCTGGAATCGCGCTTCGATGCCGATATCGATCAGGCGCTGCGCTACGCCGAGACGCTGCGTCCGGGTAATATCCACATCATGGCCGGACGCGCCGACGGACCGAAGGCGCGCGAGACGTTCGTCGCTAATCTGAAGAAGGCCTGCGCGAAGGCGCCGTCCCAGGGCTTTGTCATCGAGCCGATCAACACACGCGACATGCCCGGCTACTTCCTGACGACGACGACGCAGGCCAAGGACATCATCGCCGAGGTCGGCGCGCCCAATCTCAAGCTCCAGCTCGACCTCTATCATTGCCAGATCATGGAAGGCGACCTGACCCGGCGCATCGAGGCGCTGGCCCCGCTCGTCGCGCATGTGCAGATCGCCGCCGTCCCCGACCGGCACGAGCCGGATACGGGCGAAACCAATCTGGGCCATCTGCTGAGTGCGCTCGACCGCGTCGGTTATAAGGGCTGGATCGGCTGCGAATATCGCCCGGCCGGCGTCACCGAAGACGGGCTCGGCTGGTTCGCGCCATACAAGGAGGCGACATCATGAAGGTTCTCATCGTCGGCGGCGGCGGCTTTATCGGCCAGAAGCTCGCCAAGGCTCTGATTGCGAGAGGCACGCTGCGCGGGAAGCCGATCGCCGGCGTGACGCTCGCCGATATCGTCGCCCCCGCGATCCCGCCTTCGCCCTTCCCGGTCGATGCCGCCGAGCTCGACATCACCGAGGCCGCGCCGGTCCGTGCCCTGATCGAGGACAAGACGCCCGATGTGATCTACCATCTGGCCGCCATCGTGTCGGGCCAGGCGGAGGCGGAGTTCGATCTCGGCTGGCGAGTCAACCTGTTCGGCTCCTACAACATCTTCGAAGCCGCGCGGGCCCTCGGCACCAAGCCGGTCGTTGTGTTCACCTCGTCCATCGCGGTCTATGGCGGCGAGATCACCGAGCCGATCCAGGACGAGACACATCTCAATCCGCAGACCTCGTACGGCGCGCAGAAGGCGGCGTCCGAGCTGATGCTCAACGACTATTCGCGCAAAGGCTTTTTCGACGGCCGCGGCCTGCGCCTGCCCACCATCTCGATCCGTCCGGGCAAGCCGAACAAGGCCGCATCCTCCTTCATGTCGTCGATCTTTCGCGAGCCGCTT
>DATBIR010000112.1:0-4641 GCA_036556825.1 Beijerinckiaceae bacterium | reverse complement strand
CATGATTCCCGCCGGCAATCAACAAGGGGCAACGCTGATGGACTCCGGGTTCGAAGCGCAGATCGCGATGCTGCGCCTCATTCTGAGCAATGTCGTTGCACGAATGGCAGGCGCCGATGATGACGGCGGTCGCGGAATGCTGCAGGAGATGGCGGATCAATGCAAAATCGCCGCCGAGCAAATGATCGTCGGGCCCGAACGGACGTCACTCGTGCGCGACACGCACACCCATCTCGACGAGTTCTTCAAAGGCATTACGATCACTTGAAAGCGCTCACGGCATATAAGCCGCAACGTCTTGGGATCGGGATGAAGGAATCTTTATTCTGCTCGCGCGGGCGCTTGCCCGCCACGCCCGCATGAAGGATGAACCCGCCGCGCAGCTCAGCCTGCTGCGCCACCGGAATTTCGCGCTGTATTGGTGGACCCGTGTCCTGTCGACCGTCGGGTATCAGATGGTCCACGTGGCGATCGCCTGGCAGATCTATGAGATCACCAACAGCGCGCTGCATCTCGGCTTCGTCGGCTTGGTCCTGTTCGTCCCGGTCGTGCTCGGCACCTTCGTAGTCGGACATGTGGCGGACCACTACGACCGGCGCGCGGTCATCCGCCTCTGCCAGCTCGCCCAGGGATTCGGGGTGCTGCTCCTGATCATCGCCGACGCCACCGGCCACGCGAGCGTCGGACTGATCTATGGCGTCGTCCTCGTCGTGGGCGCCGCCCGCGCGTTTAACGGCCCGACCTTGCACACCATCCCGGCCACCATCATGCCGCAGGAGGTGCTCTCTCGCGCCATCGCGGCAGGCTCGACGGCGCAGCAGGTCGCGGTGATCGGCGGGCCGGCGCTCGGCGGCGTCCTCCTCGCCCTGGGGACGCAGGCCGTCTACGTGATCTGCTTTCTGGTTTTCGCGCTCGCCGCCGTCTTGATCAGCCTGATTCACATCGAGCGCAAGCCGGCCGCGAAAAAGCCGCTGACGCTGCAATCGGTTTTCGCCGGATTCCACTACATCCGCACGCGGCCGATCATCCTCGGGGCCATCAGCCTCGATCTCGGTGCCGTGCTGCTCGGCGGCGTCACTGCGCTGCTGCCGATCTTTGCGCGCGACATCCTCGAGACCGGCCCCTGGGGGCTCGGCCTCTTGCGCTCGGCACCGGCGGTCGGCGCCCTCTTGGTGTCCGGTTACCTCGCCAATGTGCGCATCGACCGCAACGCCGGACAGGTCATGATCGGCTCGGTCATCATCTACGGCTTGGCCACCGCGGTCTTTGGGCTGTCGTCTGCGCTGTGGCTGTCGCTGTTCGCCCTCGCGGTGACGGGCGCAGCCGACGCGGTGAGCGTCGTCGTGCGCCATTCGCTGGTGCAGATCCGCACTCCCAATGACATGCTGGGGCGCGTGGCGGCCGTGAACTCGACCTTCACCGGCACGACGGGAAGCCTGGGCCAGTTCCAGTCGGGCGTGGTCGCAGCCCTGGTCGGCGCCGGGCCGGCCGCCATGCTTGGCGGCATCGGCGCGGTGGCCCTCGCGCTGCTCTGGATCAGGCTCTTTCCCGACTTGTGGCGGCTGCAGAGCATCGTTGCGGAAAAATAACGCGAAGAGCGTTGAACTCGAAGCCGGAGCCGGCTGGCTCGCACCCGCTTGCTGCATTGCGGGATGGGCAGATGTTCGCCCGCCTGATCCGGTGGCTGCGGCGCGGCCGCGGCTAGGGCTTCCATCGAACCAGATCGGGAAACCGCGGGTTAAGCTTGCGGTGACGCAGCGCTGTCCCGTCCCGCGCCCCCATGCAAGGAGGAATCGCGCTCGCGAGCGCCAGACCCGGCCGCAGCCGCGGCCTCAAACATGAGAGGAGCGTGCGATGATCTCTCGTCGCGTTGCCTGTTCGATGCTCGCCGCCGCAGCGGTGCTCGCGCCCGCCCTTGCGCAGGCGCAACAATATCCGACCCGCTCCATCCGTCTGCTTGTTCCGTATGCGGCAGGTGGAGGCACCGATGCCATCGCCCGCCTGGTGGCCAACGGTGTCGGCGAGAAGCTCGGCCAGACCATGGTCGTCGAGAATAACGGCGCCGCCGGCGGCAACGTGGCGACGACGCAGGCGGCGGCTGCCGCGCCGGACGGCTATACGGTGCTGATGGCCAACCAGGGACCGATGGTCGTCAACCCCCACCTGTTCAAGAATATGAAGGTCGATCCGCTTACCGCCTTCGACCCCGTCACGCTGATCACGGCGACGCCGCTGGTGCTGGTCGTGTCCAAGGACTCCAAGGTCAAGAGCCTCGCCGAGCTGATGGACTTCGCCAAGAAGAATCCGGGCAAGCTGACCTACGGCTCGGCCGGCAACGGATCGGCCAGCCATCTGGCGACGGTCCTTCTCGGCCATCTCGCCAAGATCGACATGGTGCACGTCCCGTATCGCGGCGCCGGCCCGGCCCTCAACGACCTGCTCGGCGGCCGCACCGATTTCATGATCACCACGCTGCCGTCGGTCGTCGGCCTCATTGAGGGCGGGCAGATGCGCCCGCTCGCCGTCACCACCAAGGCGCGCACCAAAAAATACGCCGACGTGCCGTCGATCGCGGAGAGCGGCTGGCCGGACTACGAGGCGGCCGCGTGGTACGGCTTCGTCGTGCCGAAAGGCACGCCGAAAGACATTACCGACAAGCTGCGCCAGGCGACGATAGACACGATCAGCAAGGGCGTTGTGCGCGATCGGCTCGAGGCCGAGGGCGCCGAGCCGATCGGCAACAGCCCGGCGGAGTTCGCGACGATGATGAAGGCCGAATCCGCCCGCTGGGCCGACGTGG
The DNA here is from genome assembly GCA_036556825.1 of Beijerinckiaceae bacterium. Taxonomy (GTDB): domain Bacteria; phylum Pseudomonadota; class Alphaproteobacteria; order Rhizobiales; family Beijerinckiaceae; genus JAJKJG01. Next base: position 1,841 of record DATBIR010000112.1, on the reverse strand, counting down.
TCAAGCAGGCCGCGATCAAGGTGGACTGAGGCGGGCGAGGGGGCGGCGCGAGCCGCTGCCGCAACCTGCATGAGGATTGATCCCATCCAGCATCACCGACCGCCGCGCGGTCGGTGATGCTTTTTTTGCGTTTGAGGAAAATTGTATTCGTCCGCGACACCGGGACGAAACCGCCGGCTGCTAAGAGGGTCCCCAGCCAGGGAACCCAGATGCCGCTGCTCATTGCCAATCTCTTCCGGTTGCCGCCGTCGACGTCCATGTCCCCGCCCGACAGGGCGGCGCGCGCCAATCGGGTTGCCGAGATCGAGCGGCTCCTCGCCGAGATTGCGGCGCCTCGTCCTGATGACGGCGAGCACAACCGCCATGCTCGCGAGGAGAGGAACGGCATGCGCGGCTGCCGGCGCCAGGAGCAGGCGGCCTGAAGTCCATCGGGCTTGATGAAGGCCCTCGTCTTGAGTGAGGCTAGCGAAGGCCCGCCGGACTGAGCTCCGCCTTCCTTCGTCTCGTTCTCTTGCTGCGTCCCTCACGCTGATCGCCGCCGCGGGCGCGCTGATCAGCGCGCTGCTGATGGTCTGGGAAGGCGGCGTGAAGCTGGCGGGCGCGCTGCGCACCCTGCTTGCCTGCGGTGAAGAGGCGAAGTCCGTGGTCGGCTCGGTCATGGGGGCCACCAACGCGTTCTTGTTCGGCGTCGTGCTTCTGGTGTTTGCGATCGCGTTCGGCTTCGTGTTCGACCTGACTGTCACTACTCGTGAGCGCTTTCCGGAGTGGATGCGCATCGGCAAAATCGGCGAGCTCAAGCGCACGCTGATCGAGGTATCGTGGTCTTTGTCGCAGTCGACTTCGCAACCGATGTCGCCGAGAGCGACGGTCACCTGTCGTGGCCGGCGCTGGTCAAGCCGATCTCGATCGCCCTGGTCGCGGTGGCGCTTCGGCGAGTGACGGACGGACATCCTTCCCGGGACCGATGCCGGCCCCGAGAAAGGGGAAGGGTCGCTGCGCTTATTCCAGGCCGGACATCGCCAGAATCGTGGTGAGGCCGATCTGCTTGACCTTGTGGTTGCCCTCCTTCTCGACATCGACCCACTCGTCGAGAGAATGGTTGCGGCCGCCCTTGTCGGCGCGTGGCATGGTTAGGGCCTGGATCTTCAGGCTCATCGGCATGTTCGAGTCGGTCGAGCTCGTGCGGTAGTCCGGCTTGATGCCGTGCGCGGTGTATGCCGCGGTCGCGAACTGGACGATATCCGACTTGCGGTCGGTCTGGCCGGCCGGGCGGTCGCCGACGAGCTTGGCGTCGACGGTGACTTTGCCCTCCTTGGTCGAGCGGGCGTGGTTCTCTGTCTCGACGGCCTGCTGCAGGATGGTGAGGAAACGCTTCTCGACCTTGTCGAGCTCGCCTGCGTCTTCTGAACGCATGTCGAACTCCATCCAGACTTCGTTCGGGATCGAGTTCACGGACGTGCCGCCGCCGGTCACGCTCGCGCTGTAGGTCGTCTTCGGCCGCGCCGGCACCTGCACTTTGTAGAGCTCGACGACCGCCTGCGACATGGCAGCCATCGGATTGACGATGCCGTAGGCGCCGAAGGAATGCCCGCCGGGACCCTTGAAGGTCACGCGGTAGCGCTTCGAGCCGACGCCGCCGGTGGTCACGTCGGTGACGCCGCCGCCGTCGAGCGAAAAGAACGCCTTCACCTGGTCCTTGTATTTGCCCTTGGTGAAGAAGTAACGGACGCCGCGCAGGTCGCCGAGGCCTTCTTCGCCGACGGTGCCCATGAACACGATGTCGCTCTTCGTCTTTGCGGCGGCCACGTCGAGCGCGCGCACGTATTGCAGAAGCGTCGCCA
>DATBIR010000111.1:0-7461 GCA_036556825.1 Beijerinckiaceae bacterium | reverse complement strand
GCCCGGTATGCTTCCGATATGCTTCCGAATGAGGGGCCATCGGAAGCAGCCTACTTGTAAGTCCTTGTAATAATGGTCGGAGCGGCGAGATTCGAACTCGCGACCCCTAGTCCCCCAGACTAGTGCGCTAACCGGGCTGCGCTACGCTCCGACGCCCAACGGGCTCTGGCTAACTAGGGTTTTTCGCGGACCGTCGCAACCCCGCTTCACAGCCTGCGGAACGGGACGCAGCAAATCGGCAGCGGGTGGGACCAAAAAAACCGACCGGCGCTCCGCGGCGGCCAGAGATCGAGTCCGGGACCAAGCCTTTTTCGGCGACGCGGTGACCACGTCGCCGGATCATGCCCTAGGCTGTCGCCTGCTGCCGGGCGGCGCCGGCCGGCCGGTAAGACCCCCATGAATCCAGGAGCTTGCGCAGGCGCGCCATCTGGGCGTCGGTGAGCGGCCAGGCGGAGGGCGGCCGGGTCGGGCCGCAATCCTCGCCCATCAGCTGCAGCGCCGCCTTCACTGCGGTCACGTTGGTGCCGTTCTGCTCCTGGGCGCGGATTTCCTCGAATTCGAGCATCACGGCGATGAGCTCGTTCGCCTTCGCGTAATTCCCTGCCTCGAGGGCGGCGTGGATGGCGACCGAATGCTCCGGCCAGACATTGATCAGACCCGACGTGAAGCCGCGGGCTCCGCCCGCGCAGAGCGGCGGGGCCCAGACCTCGGCCAGGCCTCCGACCCAGACGATGTCCGGGCTCGACCGCCGGATCGCCTCGGCAAGCCGGAGCGGGGTCGGGGCGGCCCATTTGACGCCGGCGACTCCCGGAACGCGGCACAGCTGCTCGATCGTGTCGAGGCCGATGCCGTCGTTGCGCAGATACAGCATGAGCGGCAGGCCATCGCCCGCCTCGGCAACCCGTTGGATATAGGCGATGACCCCGCGGGGCGACACGAATGGATCCGGCGGCTGGTGCACCATCAGGGCCGAGGCGCCCGCGGCCCGCGACGCCCTGGCGAGCGCGCAGGCGTCGCCCACGCTGCGCCCGACGCCGCCGAGGAGCGGCACGCGGCCGCCGATCTGCTCCGCGACCGCCGCGACCATGGTCTCGGCCTCTGTGGTGGTCAGGCCGTAAAACTCGCCCGTGTTGCCGTTCGCCACAAGGATATGGACGCCGGCTCCGATTGCCCGATCGATGATTGGCTTCAGCCGCTTCGGCGCGATCCGGTCCTGCTCGTCAAAAGGCGTGACCAGGATGCCTGAGATGCCGGTGAGCGCCTTGCGAAGCTTCGGATCGATGGACGTCATTGGCGAACTCCTTGTCTCGCCCCGAACCTAAAACATGAACCGCGGACGAGGGAACCGCCCTCGACGTCAGTCGCGTTCCACGTCCGCTCCAGCCGAAGCCTCGGGCGCCAGCGTCCCTAAAATCCGTTCGCATTCGGCCAGTTCGCGGAGCGCAGCCTCAAGGCGCTTGATGGCGCTCGGCGGCAGCGGGATCGGCGTCCCCAGCTCCTTGGGGGGCGCCTGCCGGGCGGGCTGACGTCGCCGCGGCGCGGCCCGGGCCGCGGCCGGTTTGGCAGGCGCAACGGACGGCTGCACAGGCGGCTCTGCCGGGACGGCAGGTTTTGCGGGCGGGGCGGCTGGCGGGATGACGGGGTGCACCGACGGGCCGGACCGACCCGCTCTGGCGGCCGACGAGACGGGAGCCGCCGGCTTGGGCGCCGCTTTTGGAGGCTCGGGATCTTCCTTGCTCTCCTCGTCGTCCTCATCTTCCTCGCCGTCTTCCTCGTCGCCCTCCTCCTCGTCGTCGTCCCCTTCCTCGTCGCCCTCCTCCTCGTCCTCGTCCTCGTCCTCGTCGTCGTCCCCTTCCTCGTCGTCCTCTTCCTCGTCCTCGTCGTCCTCTTCTTCGTCCTCTTCTTCGTCCTCTTCCTCGTCGTCCTCTTCCTCGTCGTCCTCTTCGTCGTCGTCCTCGTCCTCTTCGTCGTCGTCCTCGTCCTCTTCCTCGTCGTCCTCTTCCTCGCCGCCTTCTTCCTCGTCGTCCTCTTCGTCGTCGTCCTCTTCGTCGTCGTCCTCTTCCTCGTCGTCCTCTTCCTCGTCGTCCTCTTCCTCGTCGTCCTCTTCCTCGTCGTCCTCTTCGTCGTCGCCTTCTTCTTCCTCGTCGCCTTCTTCGTCGTCGCCTTCTTCTTCCTCGTCGCCTTCTTCCTCGTCGTCCTGTTCCTCGTCGCCTTCTTCCTCGTCGCCTTCTTCCTCGTCGTTGTCGGCGTTGGCTCCTTCGGACTCTTCTTCCCCCGCGCCCGCGACTTCGTCTTCGGCGTCCTCGACATCCTCGACTTCGTCTTTGTCGGCCCTGGTCTTGTCGTTTTTCACGTCGGCACTCTCTTCATCTTGCGTAAGCGGCGCGCGCGCATTGACCGGCCGCGCGGCGGCGGCCGGACGAGCGTCAGGGCCGACATATTGTGCCAGCCGCGGCTCCTTCTTCGTGTCGACCGCGGGCTCGGTGGTTTTCTTGCGGGCGGGCTCGGGCGGATTGCGACCGACCGACTGCACGAAGCGCACCCCCTCTTCCTTCAGAATGCGCTGCACGCCCCTGATAGTGTAACCCTCGCCATAGAGCAGATGGCGGATGCCGCGCAGAAGGTCGACGTCGTCGGGACGGTAGTAGCGACGGTTGCCGCCCCGCTTGAGCGGCTTGATCTGGGGGAAGCGCGTTTCCCAGAAGCGCAGCACATGCTGCGGCACCTCGAGCTCGCCGGCGACCTCGCTGATGGTGCGGAACGCGTCAGGGCTCTTGTCCATGCCCCGCCGCGTTCACGGTCCCGTGGAACCGCTCAGTCATTGGTCTCTTCGACATCGAGCCCGTTAATGCGTGCCTTCAGCACGTTCGACGGCTTGAACACCATCACGCGCCGCGGCTCGATCGGCACTTCGATGCCGGTTTTCGGATTGCGCCCGATGCGTTCGCCCTTGTCGCGCACCTCGAACGATCCAAACGAGGAGAGCTTCACCTTCTCGCCCTTGACCAGGCTTTCGCAAATTTCCTGGAGCACGAGCTCGACCAGCGCCGAGGACTCAATGCGAGACAGCCCGACCTTCTGATAAACGGCCTCGCTCAGATCGGCACGCGTTACGGTCCGCCCTGCCATCGGAGGCTCCCCCAACTTCGTTGAAAACCTCAATCCATCCATCGAGGAATGATAACGCTATCAATCGTTTCGGCCGGGTCAACCCGCTTGATGGGATTTGCCGCTGGTCAGTCGGACGAGCCCGGCGGGCGTCACTCTCCTGCAACGCTGGAGCCATTCCAGCCCAGTGGAATCGTCTCCAGCTTTCCTGGTGACGCATTTTCTCCGGCGAACCGGACCCATCCCGGATCAAGTCCGGGGCAAGCATTCTCCGGAAGATGCCTTGGCGGCTTACCACCGGATCAGCGCGCTGCCCCAAGTGAAGCCGCCGCCGATGGCCTCGATCATGACGAGATCGCCTTGCTTGATGCGGCCGTCCTTGCACGCGACATCGAGGGCGAGGGGAATGGACGCGGCGGAGGTGTTGCCGTGCCGGTCGACGGTGATCACGACCTTGTCGCGCGAGATGCCGAGCTTGTCGGCGCTGGCGATGATGATGCGCTTGTTGGCCTGGTGCGGCACGAACCAGGCGAGGTCGTCGGCGGTGGTGCCGGTGGCGAGAAACGCTTCCTGGATCACATCGGAGACGTTGGCGACGGCGAAGCGGAACACCTCGCGGCCTTCCATCTTGAGGACGCCGGTCGTCTTGGTCGAGCCCGGCCCGCCGGTGACGTAGAGCTTGTCGCGATAGCGCCCGTCCGAGCGCAGATGTGTCGTGAGTACGCCACGGTCTGCAGAGGTGCCCTCGCCCTCCTGCGCCTCGAGCACGATGGCGCCGGCGCCGTCGCCGAACAGTACGCAGGTGGTGCGATCCTCCCAGTCGAGGATGCGCGAAAATGTCTCGGCACCGATCACCAGAGCGCGCTTGTATGCGCCCGAGGTGAGGAACTTGTCGGCCGTGGCGACGCCATAGACAAAGCCTGTGCACACGGCCTGAATGTCGAACGCAGCGCCGTGATGGATGTCGAGCCCGGCCTGGATCAGCGTCGCCGTCGACGGGAAAGTATAATCGGGCGTCGACGTCGCGCACACGATCAGGTCGATGTCGCGCGCCTCGAGGCCGGCATCAGCGAGCGCGCGGGCCGCCGCCTTGAGGCCGAGCATGGACGTGGTCTCGTCGTCGGCGGCGATGTGGCGCTGCTCGATGCCGGTGCGCTGCACGATCCATTCGTGCGAGGTTTCGACGGTGCAGGCGAGCTCGTTGTTGGTGACGACTCGTTCGGGCAGGTACGACCCGACTCCCCGAACAACGGAACGAAGACGCGTCAAGGCTGTGTCCTTAAGGCATGATCAGGCGAAGTGCACAGCACTGCGCCGAGAAAGCTTACCCCGGACCTGAGCCGGGGATCATACGACGATAAAGAAATTTGGAGCGGCATGGATTTACCTTGGTACATCCCGCTCTAGGCCGAGGCCGCCGCCGGGGTCTGCTCCAGCATCTCCCGAATCGTGCGCATCAGCTCGTAATGGGCCATGTCGTAGGCGATGTCGATGGCGCTGGCGAAGCCGAGGGCATCGGTGCCGCCATGGCTCTTGATCACCACACCATCGAGCCCGAGAAAGACGCCGCCGTTGACTTTGCGCGGGTCCATCTTGTCGCGCAAAGAATCGAAGGCGCGCTTGGCGAACAGGTAGCCGATCTTGGCCGTCAGCGTGCGGCTCATGGAACTCCTGAGATACTCGCCGATCTGCTTGGCCGTACCTTCGGCGGTCTTGAGCGCGATGTTGCCCGTGAAGCCTTCGGTCACCACCACATCGACGGTCCCCTTGCCGATGTCATCGCCCTCGACGAAGCCGTGATAGGCGAGATGCGGCAGGTCGGCTTCGCGAAGCATGCGCCCCGCCTCCTTGACGATCTCGATGCCCTTGATCTCCTCGACGCCGACGTTGAGGAGGCCAACCGTTGGTCGCTCCACGTCGAAGATGATATGCGCCATGGCGGCCCCCATGATCGCCATGTCGAGAAGATGGACCGCGTCCGCACCGATGCTGGCGCCGACGTCGAGCACGATGCTCTCGCCGCGCAACGTCGGCCAGATCGCGGCGATCGCCGGGCGCTCGATATGCGCCATGGTCTTCAGGCAGATCTTGGACATCGCCATCAGCGCGCCGGTGTTCCCGGCCGACACGGCCGCATCGGCCTCGCCGTCGCGTACCGCCTGGATCGCCAGCCACATGGACGATTTCCAGCGCCCGGCGCGCACTGCCTGGCTGGGCTTGTCGTCCATGCTGACCGCCACTTCGGTATGGCGGATCTCGACCGCTCCCTTGAGCCTGGGCTCGCGATCGAGAAGCGGCGCGATCAGCCGCTCGTTGCCATACATCAGGAAGCGCAGGTTCGGGTGCCGCTCGAGCGCGAGCGCGGCGCCGGGCACGACGACCGATGGGCCATGGTCGCCACCCATCGCGTCGAGGGAAATGCGCACGGGCTGGGGCATTAGGATAAGGACGTTTTCCGACGAGGGACTGGCAGCGGGTGCGAGAAAATAGCGGTTCGTTCGCGCACCGCAATCGATTTCCTCGTCACGACAGCTATTTGTCCCCGCGCAGCTTGCCGAGCGCGGCAAACGGCGTGTCCCGCTCCGCATCGGGGGCCTGATAAGCGAAGTCGACGCCGGGCTTGCGCGGATAGGGATCGAGCCCAAGCGAAAGAAATTCCGCGGTCAGTGCGCCGAGATCGATGCGTCCGCCGACGATCTCGTCGGGAGCATCCTCGCCGTGCGGCGCCGGAGTGCCAGGCGCCGCATACTCGACCTCGACCTCCTCGCGCACCCGAGTCGTGAACGGCTCGAGCGTGACGACGCAGGTCTGGTCGATCTCGGCTTCAACAGCGCCCTTGACCTCGACGCGCTGCTGCGAACCCGAAAGGCGGAAGGAGCCGATCAGCGAATTCAGCGCGACAAGGCCAAACGCCATGGCGAGCGCCTGGCGCTCCTCGGGCGTCGCCTCGATCGTCACATGAAGCCCGTCGGCCGGCAGATCGTGGACCGTAACCCAGCGCGACAATGGAGCTGCGGATGCTGGCGTCATGGCGCCTTCTCCCTGGCCACGGGCGCCGCAAAGCGCGGCCCCTGACCCAACAACGCGTCAAGGTCGAGTTTGGCCAATTCCGCTTCCGAGGCCCGCACGTAGGCAGCAAGATCAGCCCCGGGTCGCTCGGCCCCGATCACATTCCGCTGCAGCGCCTGCTTCAACTCGCCGTCACCCGTCTGTTGCAACGCAGCATCATAGGCGAGCGAACGGCCATTGAAGGCCTCCGCCAGCTTCTTCATCCGCTTGGGCACGGCCAGGTCTCCGACCGCGAGCTCGCGCAACGAATGGTCGAGGTAATGGAAGAACGCGTCGACGACATCCTGCGCCACCTCGTTGGCGGGGCTCGGCAGCGCCCGCAGGCGGCGAAGGACCAGAATCAGGTGCAGGGCGAGCGATTCGAAGCGGCCCTCGACCGTGTCGGGCACCCCGAAGCGCTGGTAGAGGCGCGCCTCGCGCGAAGCCTCCGCGATCCGCTGATAAAGCGTTTCGATAATGACACGCCGCGGATCTTTTCGGAAAAAGCCTAGGACCATCTCGATTCCGGGGGCCGGCCCCGCCTTGTCAAAGCCACAGGGCCGGGGTACGGCATGCCAGCTGTTCGGCGCAACTCGACAGGCGCCGCACTTGCCATGGAAGGACCGAATGTCGCGCCCCTCTCGGAACACCATCGCGCGCCTGGCCACGGCTGCCCTAATCGGGTTGTCGGCGGCGGCCTGCTCGGCAATCGGCGAGGAGTTCCAGCGCGGCTACCTGATCGACGAGCGGGCGGTCATGCAGGTCAAGCCCGGCATGAACGCCGAACAGGTCCTGCAGACCCTCGGTTCGCCCTCGACGGTGTCCACGGTCGGCAACAAGAGTTGGTATTACATAAGCCAGATCTCGCGGCGGCCGGTTGCCTTCATGAGCGAGCGGGTGGTCGATCAGCGCGTCACCGCGGTTTATTTCGACAAGAACTTCAAGGTCGAGAAGGTCGCGCTCTACGGCGTGCAGGACGGCAAGCTGTTCGACTTCATCAGCCGCACGACGCCGAGCAGCGGCTCCGAACGGAGCTTCGTCAGCCAGCTCTTCCAGGGCCTGACCAGCTTCAACCCGCTGTAACACTTCGCCAGACGCGCACGGCTGCCGTTGCCGGCCTCGAGCCGGCGGATCCCTGGCGGCGCGCCAAAATCCCGGATTTCGCTATCCTGATCGCGCTGTCCCGGCACCGAAGGCCCAGGAAGCGGGGCTGACACAGCCGGGGAGCGTCGAAAGTCGGCCAGTCTCGCCCATGCGCCTCCCTCATGCGAAAACCCCCGCGGCGCTGCCGCGGGGGTTTTGCTT